>JAFGPX010000046.1 GCA_016935975.1 Deltaproteobacteria bacterium | reverse complement strand
GCGCCGACCTGCGTCTCGAACGACTTCTTGAGCGGCGCGGGCAAGGCGCCCGACCGGAGCACGCCGACCAGGTCCTTGACCTCCTGCTGCAGCTTGAAGGGATCGCCGTAGCCGCCCATGGTGATGCGGCCGCGCTCGCCGATCTTCGACTCGATGACCGGCGCGCTGGTGATCTTCTCGTCGAGCACCACGGCCATCTTGCGGCCCACGTTCTCGCCGGTGAGCTTCTCCATGAGGCTCGCGCCCTGCTTGTTCATGGTGAAGGCGACCTCGGGGCGTCCCATGTCGTCCCAGCTTTCGTTGGCGTCGGCCAGATAGTCGCCGGTCACGCCCGCGCGCTTCTTCAGAAGGTAGGTCCGCCAATAGCGGTCGGGCGTACCTTCCTCTTCGACCTCGCGCGAACTCATCTGCTCGAGCCCAATCTCGCGGTCGTTGGGCACCGCCAAATCGCCGCTCAGGGCCGCGATGAACTTGAGCAACTCCTCCTTGTCCTTTTCCTTCACCCGCAGGTAGACGTCCTCGTGCTGGGTGCCGGAGTGCTTCTCCGTCCAGGACTCGGGCACGACCGAGATCCGACTATCCTTGGGCACCGAGGCCGCCACCTTCTTCATGTACTCCGACCCGTCGTCCACGATCTTGAACTCGAGCTGGGCGGTGCGACCGATGATGCCCTTGATGCGCTCGAAGTCCTTGGCCTTGGCGCCCGGCAGCTCGACGATGATGTCCGTGCCCTTCTTGATGATGGTGGGCTCGGCCACGCCGAACGCGTCGACCCGGCCGCGGATGGTCTCGATGGCCTGGCGCAAGGACAGGTCCTCGATCTCGGCCACGCGATCCGGGTCGAACTTGAGCTTCACCGTGCCGGTGGCCGGATCGCGGCCGACCTCGTCGAGATCGCGGCGGAACATCTTCATCAGCTCGCCGTCGAGCTTGCCCATCTCGCCGGGAACCTTGAAGGTGATGGCGATGTCGTCGCGCCCGTCCCGCACCACGGTCACGTCGGCGCCCTTCTTCTCGATCGCGTCCTCGACGTCGTTGGCCAGGCGGTCGACCTTGCTCGACACGGCCTTCTCGATGTTGACCGCATAGACCAGGTGCAAGCCGCCCTTGAGGTCGAGACCGAGCTGGATGCGCTTCTTGAAGTACTTCTGGAAGAAGGCCGGCAGCTTGCTGTCGTCGGTGACCACGGTCGGCACCAGGTAGAGCACGGCCAGGACGAATGCCGCGCCGTAGAGCGCAGCCTTCCACCACCACGATCGTTCCATCGGCGTTCCTTGTTCCTGCTACGAGGCCTTGTTCTCGGTCTTGGACGAATCCGACGCAGGCCGAACTCGCCCGGTCACGGCGCTGCGCTGGATGCGAATGCGCACGCCTTCTTGAACTTGCAGCGTGATTTCGGTGTCCCTGAGCCCCGAGATGCGGCCGATCATGCCACCCGTGGTCACCACCTCGTCGCCCTTCTTGAGCTCGGAAAGCATCTTCTGGGTTTCCTTGGCCCGCTTAGATTGCGGCCGGATCACCAGCAGATACATCACACCGAAAATGAGCAGCATGGGGAACAGCATGCTGGTCAGTCCCCCCGCCCCAGGCTGGGGTGCCTGCGGCGCGCTGCCCGCTTGAGCCATCGAATATAGAAATTGAGTCACGAGGGCAAACGATTAGCAGAGGGGGGATCGCGGGTCAAGCAAGGATCTACCCCGGCCCGCTGGGCAACACCCCGACGATCATGGGCTTCTTCGTGGCCGTGACCGACCGCGGCCACGCCACGGGCCGCTAGACCTCGTCATGGGCGAAAGCCAGCACATCTCGGATGCTTGACGCGCCCAGAACCAGCATCATCAGTCGGTCGAAACCGAGCGCGATGCCGCAGGTCGGAGGCATGTGGGGAAGCGCGGCCAGGAGCTTCTCGTCGACGGGGTAGCAGGTCTTGCCGCGTCGCTTGCGCTCGGCCGTTTCCTCGGCGAAGCGCCGCCGCTGCTCGACCGGGTCGGCGAGCTCGCCGAACGCGTTGGCCAGCTCCAGACCGCCGGCGTAGAGCTCGAAGCGCTCCACGGTCAAGGGATCGCCCGGCCTGGCTCGCGCCAGGGCGCCGAGCGGCCGCGGCCAGTCGGACACGAAAATCGGACGGCCGACTCCCAGATGCGGCTCGATGCGGTCGAGGAAGACCTGGTAGAAGACGTCGTCCCAGGCCGCGTCACCCGCGACACGGCACCCCACCTTCGTTGCCAGGTCGCGCATCTCCGCCTCGCTCTCGTCTCCGCGCAGGTCGATGCCGGCGTGCGTGCGAAACAGGTCGCGCACCGTGGTCCGCGCGAACGGGCGGCCGAGGGTGACGGCGGACGGGCCCCCCGGGCCGCGTCGGCTCGGCGGCACCTCGACCCCGGTTCCCTTTCCCACCGCATGGGCCGCGCTCTCGACGATGGCCTCGCAATCCTCCATCAGTTCCTCCAGGGAGCCGCCCGCCCGGTACCACTCGACCATGGTGAACTCCGGTTGGTGGAGCAGGCCGTCTTCCTCGGCGCGGAAGCAGCGGCAGATCTGCACGATGCGCGGCAGTCCGGCCGCCACGAGCCGCTTCATGTGGTACTCGGGCGAGGTGATCAAGAAACGACCGTGCGCGGCAGGAATTGCATCCAGGTGGACTTCCTGTCCGGGAGAGGAGACCCGCACCGGGGTCTCGACCTCGACGAATCCCTGCCTCTCGAAGTAGCCGCGCACCGCCCGGCCGACCGTGGAGCGCGCGCGAAGCGCTGGCCGGCGCGCTGCGAGCCTGGCTAGGTCGTCCACACTGCACGCAGAGGCTATGCGCGGCCCACGCGCTCGAGGTACTCGCCGGAGCGCGTATCGATCTTGATGACGTCGCCTTCGTTGATGAAGAGCGGCACGGCGACGGTCGCTCCGGTGCTGATCCTCGCCGGTTTGGTCACGCCCGTGGCCGTATCCCCGCGGAAGCCGGGTTCGGTTTCCAGGACCTTCTGTTCGATGAAGTTGGGCAAGGTGACGCCGACGGCGCGATCGTTGAAGAACAGAACCTCGACGACGATCTGCTCGGGCATGAAGTTCGAGTCGTCGCCGATGGTTTCGTGCGGGATGTGCACCTGATCGTAGGTGCTCGTGTCCATGAACACGTACGACTCGCCCTCCTTGTACAGGTACTGCATCTGCTTGGTTTCGACGTTGGCCGGCTCGAGCTTCTCGCCCGAGCGCAGGTTGCGCTCGAGAACGTTGCCAGTGAGCAGGTTCTTGAGCTTGGTGCGCGTGAAGGCCGCGCCCTTGCCGGGCTTGATGAACTGGAACTCGACCACCGTGAACGGCGAGCCGTCCAACATGACCTTGAGTCCCTTGCGGATGTCGGATGTGTCGTAGGAAGGCATGGAATGGGCGGATTTAGCGTGCCGGGCGTTCCAGGTCAACCTCTACAGCTCTGGCAGCGGGCACTTGCCGTTGCGGGCGCGCAACGCGCGCAGCGCGGCCTTGTTGAGCTGGAACGGCTTGCCGGCGCGCTTGACGGCGTCCACGTACAGCGCCGCGGCCAGACAGGCATCGCCGTGCCACGCCAGGGCCTTCTCCAGCCGGCGCGCCGCCACCCGGTATTCCTTGGCGCGCGTGGCGAACACTCCGAGCACGTACGAAGCGATGGGATTCCAGCGCTCGGCGCGTTTCTCCAGCTTGGCCGCCTCGGCCTTGGGCAAGGGCCCCTGGTGCTCCAGCTTGGCGAAAGTCCATATCTCCCAGTCGATGTCCTGGATGCCGGGTGGCAAGGCCTTGAGCACGGCGGCCAGACCCGCGGAGCCCGAGCGGGCGTAGGCCGCGCGCAGCGCCACCAGATCGCGTTCCGGACCGGCCGGGCGCTCGAGCACGGGCAGGCTCTCGCCCTTCTCGCCTCGGGCCAGGCGAATCGCGAGGTCGGCGAAGCGCAAGGCCACGGCGGCCGGGTCGGCGGTCTTGGCGGCGCGGCCGAGCAGGGCGTCGGCGCCGTCCGCCTCTCCCAGCAGCGCCAGAAGCAGCGCGATTCGAGCCAGCACCTGCGGATCCTCGGTGGTCTGCGCGGCGGCCCTGGCCTTGCGCAGAGCACCCCCGCGATCGCCTTCCAGGCGGCCCTGCGCGGCCGCACCGACCGCGCACAAGGCACGCACGTTGCGCGAGATCTTCGCGTCGCTCTTGCAGGCGAGATCCAGATCCTTGACCCAGCCGGCCTCGCCCAGCGCCCGCTCGGCGTCTGCCAAGAGCAGCCGCGCGCGCGAGTATTCCGCGTTCTTCTCCAGCAACGCGAGCAACGCGCGCCGCGCGGCCACCGGATCCCCCTGGTCCAGGCGCGAAGCCGCCCAATCGACCAGAACCGGCGCGATGGCGTTCGAGATGCCCACCGCACGATCGAGATCGCGAGCCGCCCCGGCGCCGTCGCCCGCGAGATCGCGCACGCGCGCCGAAGCCAGGAAGGCATAGGCCGGCGGCTCGCTCGTGGCCGCCACCGCCTTTTGCGCCTGCTGTCCGGCCGCAGCCCGGTCCCCGGCGGCCAGCGCCAGCAACGCGCGAGCGGTCGCCACGAGCGCGGTGCGCTCCCCGCTCGACGCGGGCATTTGGCTGGCACGCCCGAGGGCGCGCTCGGCGTCCTTTCCCGCGTCCACGTCGTAGTCGAGTGCGAGAAAGGCATTGACCAGACCGAGGCGCGCCAGGGCATCGGCGTCGGTTTCTCCGGTTTCCAGATGGATGCGCGCCACCTCCTTGCCGTACATGAGCGCCTCGAGCGTTCCGGCGGCCAGGGCACGATCGAGCTCCTCGCGCACGCTGGGCCGCGGCGGCTTGCTGCGCCCGTGGTACGTGTAGATTCCGACGCCCGCGGCGACCACGGCCACGCCCGCGAAAAAGGCCAGCAGGGCGCCGACCGAACGGCGCGGGGCCAAGCGCGGAGGCGTCACGGCGGGCGCCGGCTGCCGGACGGGCACGACCGGCGCGGCGAGAGCCGGGCCCTCGGCAGCGGGCGGCGCGGCGGCGGCTTTGGCATCGGGCGCGGCCGGCCCCGGGGCGGATGCGTCGAGCGTCTTCGCCGCCGCCGGGGGCCGCGCCGGCTTGTGCATGGCGAGTCGGTTCTTCTTCGTCTCGGCGTCGGAAGGGAAATCCTCGACGTGCGCTGGTATCTCGCTTGACGGCTGGTCGTCGAGAGCGTTGGCGTAGTCGAGCAACACCTGCGCCCGCTTGTCGTCGCCGCGTTTGGACAGGACCAAGCCGAGAACGCGAAAGGCCTCCCCGCAATCGGGCTGCGCCTGGCAAAGCTTGAGCAGCACCCGTTGCGCGGTCTCGAGGTGCCCCTGGATGAGGAGCGTCCGCCCTAGCTCGACCTCCTCGGCGATTTCGGCATTCCCTGCGGTCAAGGCGACCATAGTACCCGCTCGGCCATCGGCCGTCGACTGGCTCTCGTCGACGCGGAGCTGCGAAGAGTTGACCGCGCCGCGGCTGCGAGGTAGGTCAGATCCCGAGATGGACCGCACGCTGGCAAGGCAAGGCTGGTTCGCTCGGCGGCAAGCTGGGCGCGTTGCTCGCAAGGTTTTCGCCGTGGCGCTGCTCGGCGGCCTTTTCGCGACGGGGACCGTGCGAGGGGAGGAAACGAGCGCGCTCGAGCCCGCCCCTGCGTCCCCCGCCGGCGCGGCGCCGGCAGAATCGGCCTCCACCGCGCCGACCGGCGCGGCGCAGGTCCCCTTGCCCCCGCCGGTCGCGGCGCAGGACTCCCTGCCGCCCCCGGCCAATCCGGCGCTGGACCTGAGCGCGCCGGCGCAGGAACAGCCCAAGCCGTCGCTCCTTGGCCGCTGGTGGTTCTGGACCGCGGCGGGGGTCGTCGCCGGCGCCACGGTGGCCGTCATCGTGCTCTCCAGCCGGGGCCACGCCCCGCCCGCCACCGACCTCGGCAACCAGGAGTTCCGGCCATGAGGTTCTACGGGGTTTCACCACGGAGAACACAGACGGGAGCAGAGAGAACACGGAGGACGGAGAAGGACCGGAATTTCCGATCCAAGATCCGAGCCCCTTCCTTCTCTGCGTCCTCCCTCCTCTCTGCGCTCTCTGTGCTTTGTCTCGTCGCGCTCCTGCCTGCCTGCAAGGACGACGCGTACGCGGTGGTCTCGGTGCTGACCTTCGCGGACAGCGTCTCCGGCGTGGCGCAGTTCCGCGTGCACGTGCACAACGACTCGGCCGAGGACACCCTCGTCTATCCCCGCGAGGCCACGGAATCGCTCACGCTCGACACCAGCCACCCCGTCACCTTCTCCGTCCAGTTCGGCGCCTCGCGCGGCGGCCCGGTGACCTTCGAGGTCGAAGCCTTGGACGCGGCCGGCGCCACGCTCGGCTACGGCACGACGAGCGGCACGATCGAGCAGGGCAAGGTCTTCAGGGTCACGGTGCTGATCGTGGTCGGTGCCCTGCGGCCCGTGCATGGTCTCGACGGCGGCACCCTGACCTGCGATCCCTATGCCCCGGCCGTCGCCTGCGGCCCCGGCCAGACCTGCGGCCTTCTGTGCGGCGGCACCGAGCCCGCAGTCGGCATGTGCTACGCGGCCGGGGCCGGCGCCCCCGGCGATGCCTGCGCGAGCAACAACGACTGCGCGCCCGGCTCGCAGTGTTTCACCCTCTCGGCCCTCGGCTGCAGCGTGATGACCTGTCTTCGTTTCTGCGACCACGACGATGCCGCCTGCGCCGAGACGGGCTCGTTCTGCAACGTTCCCATCGCCTGCGGAAGCACCCCGCCCTTTGCCGCTTGCTCGCGGCCCTGCGATCCGACCGGCAGCGGCACCGTCGGCTGCGCCGCGGGGCTGGCCTGCTTCATCTACGCCGACGAAACCACCGATTGCGCCTGTGCCGGGCTGGGCGCCGCGGGCGCCGCCTGCACGCAAAACCACGGCTGCAACGGCGAGCCCGGCTGCGGCGGCTGTCGGGCCGGACTGAGCTGCATCGTCCCGGCCGGCTCGGCAAGCGGCGTGTGCCGGCCGATCTGCGACCTCAACCTGGCCGCGGCCGCCTGCCCGACCGGCACCACGTGCAACCCCTTCGCGGGATCCACGCGAGGGCAATACGGCTTCTGCGAGTAGCCGCCCTCGCTACTTGTCGTTCGCGTCGTAGAACGCCTCGTTGGGGCTGGCGGGCGAGCCCCAGACGCGCTTCTTCCACTGGTTCTCGAAGCCGACTTGTAGGGCGAGCAGGTTGCGCATGTGGCGCAGGGCGATCACGCGCTTGCCCGCCAGGTCGTCAAGCTCGCGCGGATCCTCGATCTCGTCGAACAGCTTCATCTTGGCCACGCCCGAGTGGATCAGCCGATAGCGTCCCGACTTGATCCCGCGCGCCATGGTTCCGTTCTGGGTCATGCTCGTCGAAGGCGAATAGGCAATCTCGTCCAGCGCGGCGCCCAGCACCGAGCGCCCCTGCATCGATTCCGGAATGGGGATCCCGGCCAGCTCCAGCACCGTCGGCGCCAGATCCATGGCCTCGACCTCGGTCTCGATCGCGCGGCCGGGCGGCAGCAGCCCGGGCGCGTGGATCATGAACGGCACGTGCACCAGCTCCTGGTGCGGGGCCTGGGCGTGCCCGCAGTCGCCGTGATCCCAGAACTCGTCGCCGTGATCGGAAATCACGATGACCGCCGAGGTGTCGTACAGCCCGGCCGCCTTGAGGTCGGCCAAGAACACGCCGAAGGAGGTGTCGCTCTGGGTGATCTCGGCGTTGTGCAAGGCCTCGAGATACGCCTTGTCCGTATCGTTCACCTTCAGCTTGCCTTGCTTGATCTTGCCGAGCTGGATGCCGGTCAGCACGGGCTTGATCGGCCCGTTGTAGGGTTTGTCCCAGTACAGCTTCAGGAACTCCTTCTTGGGGTTGTAGATGACGTGCGGCTCGATGACCGCCAGATACACGAAGTGCGGCTTGTCCCGAAGCGGCAGGATCCATTTCTTGGCCGTGGCCCACAGGTAGTCGGCCCCGTTGGGCAGATTCTCGCGCACGAAGTTGCGGTTTTCGTCGAACCCCCGGCCGAAACCCCACTTCGACGACACGTAGCCGTTCGACGAGAAGAGACCGGTGCGGAAGCCCGCCTTCTTGAAGATCTCGGGCGCGATGGGCAACCGGGCGTTGATCTTCGATTCGTGCTCGATCGCCCTGTGCACGCTGGGGTAAACACCGGTCAGCATCGAGGCCTGCGAGGGCAGCGACCACGTCCCCTGCACCTGCGCCCACAGAAAGCGCGTGGCCTGGGCCCCGAAGGCGCTGTAGTTCGGGGTCTTCACGTTGGTCTTCGGGTTGTACAGGCTCACCTTGTCGGCGCGCAGGGTGTCGATCATCCACACGTAGACGCGCTCGAACTTGCGCTCGGGCGGCGGCGCGGGAACCGCCCCCGGCACGAGCACGCGCGGCTCGGCCCAGGCGATGCCACCGCCGCGCGCCACGAGATCGACGCGCACGGCCTGCCTTCCCTGCGCGGACAGATCCCAGGCGCCGTCGGCAAAGCGCTGCGCCGCCGGCCCTTCGAAGACGACCACCGGCGCCGCGCCGTCGCGCGCGACGCGCACCTGCGCCGTCACCCCCGGTTGCGTCGCCGCGTACGACAGCGCCAGCTTCGCCTTGGCCGGAAGCTGCACGTAGTAAGACAGGCGCGAGGCCTCGGGGATGGTGATGGCCGGCTTCTTGACGCCGCCGATGTCGGCCACGGCCGGCGCGGGCAGTCCGCGCCCCGCGGGCGGCTCGGCCGGGGCCGGCCGCGGCGGGCCGATCTCGATGCTCTCGATGGCCGCCGCCGAGCGCCTGTTGGCCGCCATGGCCGCGGCGTTGCGGAAGGTCAGGCGGATCCTGTTCTCGCCGAGACGCAGCGTCGAGGCGGGCAGCGTGACGTCGTAGCTCGCGCGCTCCTGGCCCACGTCGTCGAGGGTGACCACCGGCTTCTCGTTGGCGAAGACCGAGAGGCGTTGCCTGGGCGCCAGGGAGCGCAGGACGAGGCTCAACTGCACGTCGGAAAGCGCCTTGCCCATGGCGCCGTCGCCGTCGGCGTCCACGGGGAAAGAAAACGATGCGGAGGTTCCCGCGACGTAGGCCACCTTCCTGTCCCCGTCCTTTTCCCCCAAGATCCACGCCCCCTTCCAACCGCCGTCCACGAACTTGTAGAAGTCCACCCGGCCCGCGTCGAGGATCATGCGCCCGCCCCGGTGCAGGATGGCATAGGCCCGCGAGGTCAGAAGGTCGAGCGCCACGCGGTGTCCGGCCGTGTCCACCTTCGCCGCGGCCGGCGCGGCGGCCTGGGCCGTCGGCACCACGGTGCTCGCCCGGGTCGGGTCGTTCTTGCCCGACCCCTTGCTGCAGACACACAAGGCAACAAGCGGCGCGACGAGCGAAAGACGGAGGATACGAGTTGTCTTGAATCGGGATTCGACGTTCAGCACAGGCAGGGAGGTTGCGCGGTCTAGCCGCGCGGGTCAAGTGCTGTGCTACTCTGCGATGGCAATTCGATGACCGACCACCGTCCCTGTCCCCCGCGTTTCCACTGGCCCGTTGCCCTCTCCGCCTTCGCCGGTCTGCTCGGCGCCGGCCTTGGCGACGCCCTCTTCGTGCTCCTGCGCGGGCAGCACGCGAGCCTTCTCGAAGTCCTCGCGCTCGCGGCCGGCCTCTACGGCGTCTTTGGCCTTCTGTGCGCCGCCTTCCTCGGCTGGGCCGCCGCCACCGCGCTCGGCGCCATCCCCGGCGGCTGGCGCGGCTTGCTCGACGACGAGGCGCTGGACGCGCGCGTGTGCGGGCTCTTGCTGGGCGGCGGCGCCGCGGGCCTGGGGCTCGCGCTCGGCGCCGGCCTCGCCCACAAGGCCTTCGTGGCGAACATGAACAGCCAGACCCTGGCCGCCATCGCCACGGCGGGCCTCGCCCTCATCCTGGCCGGGCCCGCCACGCTCGTCCTGCTCGCCACCTGGCGGCGCCTGGCGCGCCTCTGCCAACGCGCCTTGCCGCGGCCCGCGGGCCTCGGCCGCGCCGGCCTCGTGGTCCTGGCCATGGCCGTCGCCGGCGTGCTCGCCCTCGTCGCGGCCCTCTCGCGCGCGGACTGGCGGGTGCTCGATCTCGGACCGCTGTGGGCCGCGGGCCTCGCGCTCCTTCTCGGCGCCGGGCACGGGGCGTTCTGGCACATCTCGGCCGTGGGCCGGCGCATCGGCCAGAAGCTGCCGGCCCGCGCCTTGCGGGTCGCGCTCGCCGTCCTGGTCGTGCTCCTGCTTCTGGCCGGCAGCCGCGTCCACGAATCCTCGCCCACCTACGCGGCGGTTGGCGAAGGCGGCCTGGGGCTCAAGCTCGCGCTCAAGCTGGCGCGCCGTGCGACGGACGGCGACGGCGACGGCTATGCGGCTCGCTTTGGCGGCGGGGACTGCGACGACACGCGCGCCGACGTATATCCCGGCGCCGAGGACATCCCCGGCGACGGCATCGACCAGAACTGCGAGGGCGGCGACGCGCCCCTGGCCGCGCCGGTCGCGGCCCGCGATGCGGAGCCCCGGCCGGCCGCCCCGGCCAAGCCCGGAGTGAACAGGCCCGGCGCGTTCGGCGGCAACATCCTCATCATCGTCGTCGACGCCACGCGCGCCGACCGTCTGGGCGTCGCGGGCTACGGCCGCCCTCCCGGCCGTTCGCTGACCCCGAACCTCGACGGGCTGGCCAAACGCGGGGCCCACTTCCGCCGCGTGTGGGCCCAGGCGCCCAACACCCCGCGCTCGTTCCCGTCGTTCCTGACGTCGCGCTACCCGTCCGAGATCGCCTGGCAGAAGAAGACCTTGAACTACTCGAACCTGCTGCCGTCGAACCGGACCTTCTTCGAGCCCATGGCGCCGGCCGGGCTGACGCTCATCGGTATCTTCTCGCACTTCTACTTCACGAGCGACCGCGGCATCTCGCGCGGCTTCTCCGAATGGTCGAACGACGGCGCCAAGTCCATCGCCGACTCGAACAAGGACATCGCCGCCCCGCGCATCGTGCCGCGCGTGATCGAGCGGCTGCGGCAGGCCGCGGCCAAAGGCGAGCGCTTCGTGTTGTGGACGCACCTGTTCGAGCCGCACTCGAGCTACATGCCCCATCCCGAGTTCCCCACCAAGCTGTCGGGTCTGCCCGGCCTGGAGGAGAAGTACGACTACGAGATCGCGTACGACGACTTGTGGATCGGCAAGATCCTGCAAACCCTCGACGAGACCAAGCTC
>JAFGPX010000045.1 GCA_016935975.1 Deltaproteobacteria bacterium | reverse complement strand
GTGGCCAGCATCCAGTCGGGCCTGGTCTTCGGCTATGCTGGCATGATCGACGCGCTGGTCAACCGCATCCGCACCGAGGCCGCCTACCGTCCCAGGGTGGTGGCCACCGGTGGCCTGGGCGCGCTGGTGGCGCGCGAGTCGGCAACCATCGACGAGTACGACGAGCTTCTGACCCTGCACGGGCTTCGGCTCCTCTACGAACGCAATCGCCCCTAGGAAACCGGCCGGCCCGATGAGCGAATCGAGACAAACCCCATGGAAGCGCTGAAGCACGCACCCTTGCCGCCCGAGGCGCTGCCGCCCTCGGTCGCTTCGCTGGTTGCCGGCGCCACGCCGGCCAAGCTGCTCGTCGTGCGCGGGCTGGCGCCGATGCGGCCGATGGATCTGCTCATTGGCGTCTATCAGCTTGCCTTCGACGCCGATGCGACGGTCAAGAGCCTGGCCGAGGCCGCGCCCGCGAATTTGCCCGAGAGGGTGATGCTGGGGGCGCTCGGCGAGCCGCTGCCGGCGCCGGTCCTGCATTTCTTCGCCGAGCGCCTGCCCCAAGCCCGCCGCTCGGTCATCGAGAAGATCCTCTACAACCACGCCGCCTCGGACGAGAGCTTCGTGGAGCTGGCGCGCCGACTCGACGAGAACGCCCTGGAGATCATCTTCCAGAACGAGGTCCGCCTGCTGCGCTGCCCGGCCTTGGTCGAGACGCTCTACTACAACAAGAAAGCACGCATGTCCTCGGTGAGCCGGGCGCTGGAGCTGTGCGTGCGCAACGGCGTGCGCCTGGAGAGCATCCCCGGGTACGACGAGTTCGCGACCGCGCTGCTGGCCGACCCGAACGCCGTCAAGCCCTCGGCTCCCGACGAAGCCTTCGCGGCCGCGCTGGCCCAGCCGAGCGCGGGCGAAGCCGCGCCGGGAAGCGATGCCGCCTGGACCGATACCGAGGAGGAGACGGATCTCTTCGACGAGGACGCGGCCGGCGAGGGTCAGGAGGCCAACAAAGGGGTTGTCGGCACGGCCTTCATCGATTTCGACGAGCTGAAGGTCTTCGAGAAGCTGCGGCTGGCCACGGTGGGCAACCAGTACTGCCGGCAGGTGCTGATCCGCGACACCAACAAGGTCGTCGCCCTGGCCGTGGTGCGCTCGCCCTCGATCACCGACATGGAGATCGTCGCCGCGGCCTCCAACCGGGCCGTGTGCGACGACGTGATTCGCCACATCGCCAACAGCCGCGTGCACATCAAGGACTACGCGGTCAAGCAAGCCCTGGTCAACAACCCCAAGTGTCCGCTCGGCACCTCCTTGCGCCTGCTCAGCTTTCTGCACACCGCGGATCTGAAGGCCTTGTCGCGCTCGAAGAACATCCCGGGGGCGTTGTCGACCGCGGCCAAGAAGCTGCTGCAAACGCGGGAGAGGCCCGGGGGCTGAGCGCGCGCCCGGGTCTTCGGCGCGCGTAGCGGGCCGAACTTGTGGAGGCGACGGCAAGGCCTAGAATTCATCTATGCGGATGCGGCGCTATCTCGCTGCCGAATGCCTGGTTCTGGCCGTGATGATGGCCGGGACCGGGCTCGTGGTGCGCGGCCTGGTTCGCATCGCGCTGGCGGAGCGGGCCAGGCCGGCGCCGCTGGCCTTGTCGGGGGCCTTCGCGACTCCCGCCGAGCGCGATCTCGGCTTCGTGCCGAGCCCGGCCACGGCGCAGGATTCCGCGGGGACCTTCCTCGGCATCGAGGACGATTCCCTCATCGAGCGCATGCGCCGCGAGCCCATCGTGCGCATGCGACTCAACAAGGGCGGTTCGTCGCTGTCGTTCCGCGTGGACTTCGCCGATGGCTCGCGCGCCGCCTTCAAGCCGGCGCAGACCAACCTGCAGACCATCCCGCGCAAGGAGGTGGCGGCCTATCGTCTGAACCGTCTGCTCGGGCTGTCCGCGGTCGCTCCGGCCACGCCGAGGATGCTCGGCCGCGAGGAGATCTTCTCGCACTTGCAGGGCGACGCGGCGCTCGTGCTGCCGCGCATTCGCGCCGAGACCGTCTTCGATCCGCGCGGCAACACCGCCGGCGTGATGATGTACTGGATTCCGGCGATCAGGGATTCGGGCCTCGACACGCCGGAAGGCGTGGCCGAGAGCACGCAGTGGCTGACGGTGACGCGTCCCATACCCTTCCACCGACGCGCGCTCGCCGCTCAGCTCTCCGACATGCTGGTTTTCGATTTCCTCATCGCCAATCCCGATCGCGGGAGCGGCGGCAACATGATGACCAACGAAGACGGCTCGCGCCTTTACTTCATGGACAACACGATGTCCTTCTTCATCGAGCCCGAAGGCAACGAAAGGGTGCGCGCGGCACTGCACCGCGCGCAACGCTTCTCGCGCCGCCTCTACGAAGCCCTCGGTCGCATATCGGAAACGACTCTCACGCAGGTGCTCGCGCAGGCCTCCGAGGGCGAATACGAGATCCTCACGCAGCCCGAGATTCGCGCGGTGGTCAGCCGGCGCGACTACGTGCGCAGGTACATCGACGGCCTGGTGGCGGCCCACGGCGCACCGGAGGTTCTGTATTTCCCCTGATCCAGCCTCTCCCCTCGGGGAGAGGCCGCCGAGCGAGTCGAAGATCACCCCGCCAGCTCGATCATCCTCTCCATCGCCCGGGCGGCGCCGACGCGCACGTTCTCGGGCACGGTCACGCGGCACTCGGGCGGCTCGTCGCGCAAGGCAAGGTAGACGTTCTCGAGGTCGATGGCCTTCATGTGCTCGCACAGGCGGCAGACTCTGTAGAACCGCGTTTCCGGGTGCTCCAGCTCCAGCCGCACGACGAGGCCGCACTCGGTCAGGATCGCCAAGCGGTTCTTTTCCGGATGGGCCTCGACGTACTTGACCATCTGCGAGGTGGACATCACCTCGTCGGCCGCTTCCTGCAGCTCCGGCCTGACCTCGCCGTGCACGATGACCACCGCCGTGGGGTCTTCGCGCCGGATGGTGGCGATGTCCGCTAGAGTCATTTCGTGGTGGACGTGGCAGGCTCCCTCCCAAGGAAAGACGTTGCCGACGAGGCCTTGGCGCTCGCCCTCGCGCAGGAGCGGTTCGATACGGGCGAGGTACTCCTTGGGATGGAAGGCGTGGGGATCGGGAGGCGGCAGGTACATGCGTTTCGTCTTGATGGCCACCTGGTAGGCGAGGTTCTGATCCGGAACGAACAGGATGTCGGGGACGTCCAGTCGTCCCGCGATCTTCGCCGCGTTCGCGCTGGTGCAGCAGACGTCCGATAGCGCCTTCACGTCGGCGTAGGTATTGACGTAGGTCATGGTGGCGAACCTGCGGCCGAGGCTTCGCAGGAAGTCCTGGCGCTCTTCGAGATCGTCGGCATCGACCTCGGCCAGGGAGCAAAGGGCGCGCTGGTTGGGCAGATACACGGGCAGGTGCGGGGCCAGGGTGTAGCAACCCTCGGCCATGAAGCGCACGCCGCAGAAAACCACCAGCCGGGCGTCGACGTTGCGCGCCCGCACCGCCAGCTCGAACGAGTCTCCGACGATGTCGGCGATGGCCTGGACCTCGGGCACCTGGTAGTTGTGGGCCGGCACGAAGGCGTGCTTGTCGCGCTTGAGGCGCCGGATTTCCTCCCACAGGAAGGCCACGCGGGCCGCCCGACTCTCTTCGACTTGCCCGCCGCGCACGAGTCGCTCGATGGATACGTCGAACATCGCAGGAGATCTACCAGCGCCGAGGCGGGGATGCTACGGTTTCCCCCCGCGCGCGGCGGCAGCGCGACGGAGCTCGCGCGCCGTCGGTCCCGGGCCGAGCTTGTCGAGCAGAAGCTCGCCGTGGCCCGGGCCCAGAATGCCGCGCAGGTAGGGCTCGTACTGGAAGGTGTCCGAGTGTGTCTCGTTGTGGCAGCGCACGCACACCGATTCGGGGGCGCCGGTGCTGCCAGCGTAGGGCGCTTCCTTGCCGCGCTTCTCGACGTGGATCGACTTCGGCTGGTGGCAGGCTTCACATTGCACGTTCTCGAGCCCCTTGGTGTGACCGAGGCTCGCGCCGCCCACCTCGCCGAAACCGGTGACGTGGCAGACCACGCAATCGTCATGGTTCTGCTTGCCGAGCTCGACCAGGGTTTGCCAGGCGCGGGCGTGGCCGGTGCGCCGCCACTGTCGATCCGCGGATTTGTGGCAAGAGACGCACTTGCGATGGCCGACGTAGAAGGCGCGTCCGGGCTCGGGAGGAGGCGGCGGCTCTGCGGCGGCCAGGTTGGCCGCGCCGACGGCTTGATCGAGCGTGCGCAGGCTTCGGGCCAGCGCCGAGTCGCGCGGCAGCGTGCGCCGTATGGGAATGAGGGTGTTCGTCAAATAGGAGCCCGTCGCGGGCGGCCGCCACAGGCCCTTCGCCAGCCGGGCCTGCTCGGCGGCGAGCGCGTCGCGTTCGCGCCGCTTGCCGGCCAAGAAGGCCGGATCGGAGGCTGGGTCTTGCTGCCAGCGAGCGAGGTCGGCCGCCAGGCGCTCGAGCCGGCGTTCGATCTCGACGAGGCGTTCCCGCGCCTGGTCGGCGCCGCCCGCGTCGGCCAGAGGTTCGTCTGCGCCGCGCGGAGCCGGCCCGCGCAGCACGATGTCGAGGCGGCCGACGTACTGCAGCTCCTCGCCGGGAGCGACGAGAAACGCGTTGCCGACCCGCTCGGCTCGGCGCATGCCTGTGCCGACGTTCTTGCCGACCACGACGATGTCCGCGCCCGCGGTGCGGGCCAGGTGGCGAGCTTGCGTCCGCTCGACCGGCGCCAGAAGGACCACGACCTCGGCGCCCTTCTTGCGCAGGCGAGCGACCTCGGCGCGCGCGGCCGCGCCCGGGTCGCTGGCGGAAAGCCCGGCCCGGCGTGCGACGTCCGGAGCAACGATACCGAGCACACCGAACCGGATGCCGCCCGTCTCGACGAGCCGCGATGGCTCGACGAAGGCGGGCGCTTCCAGGTTGGCAGCGAGGCGTTTGGGAAGAACCTGGTCTGCTCCCCACGCGAGATCGCTCTCACCCACGGCGCTGCCGGCGAAAGGCAGCCTGCCGAGTTCGCGCGCGAGGAACTCGGCACGCAGCCGGGCCGCGGCCCGCCGCTTGGGCGGGATCGGGCCGGCGGGAAAGCTGAGATTGCCCCCGTCCACCAGCAGCGCACCCCGACGGCTCCCGACTTCGGCTCGAACCAGCGCGGTCACGCGCGCGAAATCACCCAGGGGTTCGCTCGTGCAGCCGCAAGGCTCGAGCACGCCGTGGGTGTCCGCGGTGTAGAACACGACCGCGCGCCGCTCCAACGGAGCGGCATTCGCGAGCGGACCGCCGAGAAGGACGGCGGCCGCTGTCAGCAGTGGCCAGGTGTTGGCGGGCATCGGCGCGAGAAAATCCCATATCTTCTCGCCCTTGTCGAAGGTCTGTTGTACGCATAGCGCGTCAGGCCGTTGACCCATGCAGGTGCATCCGACCGCAGAATCGCAAAAGATGCACCTTCGCCTTGACAATTGGCTGCGTTATACTCACTCTCACCCGCTGGCTCACGACGAGCCCACAAGGAATCCCGAACATGGCCGTCTCCCTCAGACTCACCCGCTGCGGAGGAAAGAAGTCCCCTCACTACCGTGTCGTCGCCGCCGACGAGCGCAGTCCGCGCGACGGCCGGTTGATCGAGCAGGTCGGCACCTACGACCCCAGGCAGAACCCGCCGGCGGTCAAGCTCGACATGCCGAGGCTCGATCACTGGCTTGCCTGCGGCGCGATCCCCAGCGAGACGGTTGGCCAGCTCATCAAGAAGGCCCGGCGCGCCAGCACGGCGGCTCCAGCCAAGGCGTGATTTCGTGACCGAGGGCGATCCGTCCCCCTCCACCCCCCCATCGGACAAGGCGCCTGCCTTGCGCGAGCTCGTGCTCTATCTGGCGCGGGCGCTGGTCGAGCACCCCGATGCCGTGGTGGTCCAGGAGGTGGAAGAGCCCGACGCGACGGTTTTCGAGCTCAAGGTCGCGGAATCGGACCTCGGCCGCGTGATCGGCCGGCAAGGGCGCACGGCCAAGGCGCTGCGCACCGTGTTGTCGGCGGCCTCGGCCAAGATGAAGCGGCGGGCCATTCTCGAGATTCTCGAGGACTAGCGTTTTTCGGGGCGTGGAGTCTGCCCCAGACGGAGCTTCCATGGCGTCGGAGTGGCTGCCTTTCGGGATCCTGGGCCGTCCGCACGGTAGAAACGGCGAGATCCTGCTCCATCCGCACAACGTCCATGGCGTGGAGCGCAGGGACTTCGTTCTGCCGTCGCTGGTTCGGCTTTCGGATCGGGAGTTGGAGGTTGCCTCGTCGAGACCCGTGCCCGAGGGCTATCTGTTGCGTTTTTGCGGCGTCGAGGATCGAGAGTCGGCCGTGGCCCTGGCGGGTCAAGAGGTACTGCTTTTGCGCCAGTCGCTTTGCCCACTTGGCGCCAGCGAGTTCTTTGTCCAAGACCTGGTTGACTGCGAGGCCGTGGATGCGGCCGGCCGGGCTCTGGGGCGGGTGCGGGGCACCTACTGGAACGGCGCCCAGGACGTGATGGTGGTCGTCGGGGAAGACGGCGGCGAGCGCCTGCTGCCCGTGGTCGCGGAGCACGTTCTTGGTTTCGACGGTGCGCGACGACGTGTCGTGGTGGACCCGCATGACTAGACAACGACCCAGCACGCCGTCGGCTCCGCTTCTCGACGTGGAGATCGTGACGTTGTTCCCAGAGCTGTTCGATTCCTTCCTGCGCGCCAGTCTGCTGGGCAAGGCAATCGAGGCTGGCATCGTGCGCATAGGCCGCACCAACCCGCGCGACTTCGCGCGCGGTCGTCACCGCCAGGTGGATGACTCGCCCTACGGCGGCGGCCCGGGCATGATCCTGCGTCCCGAGCCGCTGGCGGCGGCTATCGAGGCGGCAGAGGCAACGCGAGGCCGGGCCCATCGCCTGCTGCTTTCGCCAGCCGGGCGTCCGTTCGACCAGGGATTGGCCGCGGCCCTGGCCAAGCGCGGCCGCTTGCTGCTCATCTGTGGGAGGTATGAGGGCGTGGACGAGCGCGTCGCCGAGCTTTTTGCCGACGAGGTCGTGAGCATCGGTGACTACGTTCTGGCGGGCGGTGAGCTGGCGGCCGCCGTGGTGCTCGAAGCGGTCGCGCGGCTGGTTCCCGGCGTGCTCGGCTGCGAGGCCTCCGCGGCCGACGAGTCGTTTGCGGCAGGGCGCCTCGAGTATCCCCAGTGGACAAGGCCGCCCACCTTCCGCGGCTTGTCCGTGCCGGAGGTCTTGCTTTCCGGAAACCACGCCCAGATCGCCAAATGGCGCCGCTTGGAATCTCTCCGTAGAACGCAGACGCGCAGAGTCGATCTGCTGTCGCGATATCCCGTGACCGATGACGAGAGGCTCTTGCAGGAAGGTGTGGGTGGGGCCAGACGGCGCAAGAAGTCGCGCAAGCCAGGCTGAGCGAGGCAACCGGTCGATATTGACTATCCGCCGCCTTCCGCGTAGTAAATACGCCCCCAAGCCACGAGCGGAGCCATGAGCACCCATCCCCTGATTCGAGAAATCGAGAGTTCGTTTCGCCGGGACAACCTCCCGGATTTCCGTCCCGGCGACAGCGTCAGGGTGCACACGCTCATCAAGGAAGGCGACAAGGAGCGTGTCCAGGTGTTCGAGGGTGTGGTCATCGATCGCCGCAGCAGTTCCGCGCTGGCGTCTTTCACGGTGCGCAAGGTTTCCTACGGGGTTGGCGTCGAGCGCGTGTTTCCCCTGCACTCGAGCCGCATCGAGAGGATCGAGGTCGTGCAGCGCGGCCGGGTCCGCCGCGCTCGGCTCAACTACCTGCGCGGCCTGCAAGGCAAGGCGGCGCGCATCAAGGGGCAACGTGGCCAGGTGGCCGACGAGGGCGAAGCCGCGCCCGAGCCGGAACCCGAGGATGTGCCCTCGCCGGCCTAGCCCCACTACCGGGCACTTGGGAAGCATCCACAGGGAGTACCAGAGAGACAGAGCCGGAGAATCCATCCGCCTCCGCTTCTCCGTTCCTTCCTGTTCTTCCCTGGCCGACCTAGCCCGCGTCTTCTCAATCGGCCGCGAAGGCGTCCTCGACGTGAACCATCTCCGGCGGGCTGTCGTCCAGGGCGAAGGTCACGCCGACCACGTCGAAGCGAAAGACCGCCGCGGTCGGCCGCTCCTCGTCGATGAACAGGCGGGCGGCGCGGCGGACGCGCGCGCGCTTGCGGGCATCGACGGTTTCCAGCGGGTGGCCTCGCTCCGAGCCGGTGCGCGAGCGGACCTCGACGAATACGCACAGGCCCTCCTTGGTCACCACGAGGTCGAGCTCTCCTTCTGGCCGCCGCCAGTTGCGGGCCAGGATGGCAAATCCGAGGTCCTCCAAATGGCGCGCGGCCAGGCTCTCCGCGCGCTGGCCGAGAGCCAGCCTCTTGCTGAGCACGCCCTCGGCCATCCCGCCCCGTAGTCCCTAGTTCGATGCGCAACGCACCGTGTGGGCCCACACGGGACTATGGCTGTTCGTTACACGTGGCGGCGGCGCCACCCTGGCAGGCGATTGGGGTCGGCGCTCCGGCCGGGCCCAGGAAGTCCTTGCAGAGGCAGAGCTTCTGGCAGCAGATCCTGCCTTTGACGAAGGCGATACCGCAGGTGAAGCCGGTGATGCATCGCCTGTCGTTGGGGTTGTCCTTCACCCGCTTCTCGTTGGGCTCGCAGTCGCTATCCTGGGAGCAGCTGGCGGAGCAGTAGGGGCCGGTGTCGATGCTGCCCGAGGCCCCCGGTTGGACCACCGGCTTGAGGCAGATGCGGCTCGGACATTCCAGGGCCTCGGAGTTGTACACGCCTTGGGTCGGCCCGGCTTCCGTGAGCACGTCGCAGGCGCGACCGATGTGCTGGTCTTCGCAGCCCGTGTTGCCAAAGGCGACCAGCGCCAAACCCAGAACGCTGGCAAGAGACAGCCGCAGGACAGCGCTGCGAAGCGAGGAGGGGTTGGCACACGGTTTCTGGCTCATCGAAGGACTCCTTCCATCCGGTCAGGACACACGGGATGCAGGCAAGGCTAGGCGCCAAGGAAAGTCATCTTAGCGAGGCGGAGTACCCTGTCAACAGAGAATCGCGCCCGGCCACACCCGGGTTTTCCGCCGCAGATCCGAGGAGTTCGCCGACAGCGTGCTCGGGTTGTTCTCGCTTGACACCGCAGATCCCCCTGCCTAGGATGACTCGGCTTTTTCTAGCCTATCACCGACGATGCTGTGTGATTCTGCCGGCGAGCCGCCGGGAAGTCTCTCCAGGAGCGTCAGTGTTCCGTGAACGGGTTTCCTCTCAGATAGGCGAAGCCAATTTTCAATCGCAGGCCGTTCCATCATTTGCCCGCCAAGCGTCGCCTGGCGGGCGCCACCATGTGAGGTCCATCCATGAGCCGTGAAAAGGGTTGCGCTCTGTTTCTCGCGTTCGCCGTCACCCTGGCATTCGCGCCCGATGCCTTCGCGAAGAGAAGAAGATCCACGGGGGCCTCGGGAGGCGGCGTTCCTCTGACCGGTGGAAGCAAGGGGAGGTCCAAGTCCACGGCGGCGCCCCTGACGAGCGGCGGCGGCACCGAGGCGATCGATCGAGGGGACAAGTTCTACAACAGCAACAGCTTCTACATGGCTTCGATCGAGTACAACAAGGCCATCGAGGACCAGGGGAGCGATGAGCTGAGCCGCCAGTCGGCCGAGTTCAAGATGGGCAAGACGCTCTACAAACTGCACTTCTTCTCGGCGGCGATCAGCTACTTCGACCGCGTGGTGCAGAAGGGGCCCTCGCACCCGCACTACAACGAAACCCTGCAATGGCTGGCGGCGCTGACTCGGGACGTGCCCGACTCCGCCGGCGTGCTCGAGAAAATCGGCAAGTACGACCGGGCCGAGCTCGAGAACCCGCAGCTGTCGACGGTTCGTGACGAGCTGTATTTCCTGCTCGGCAAGTACAACTACCAGAAGAACAAGTTCAAGGAGGCGGTCGAGCTTTTCAACATGGTCAACCCGAAGAGCCCCTTCTACGTGCAGGGCAAGCTCTTCGAGGGCGCGACCCACGTGCGCGAGTACAACGCCAGGCCGGCGGTGGAGGCCTTCAAGGAGGTTTTGCGCGTGGCCGAAGACAGCTCGGATCCCAAGGTGCGGCCCTTCCAGGACCTCGCCAACCTGTCGCTGGCGCGCGTCTTCTACTCCACCGGCCAGTTCGTGCTCGCGACCAAGTACTTCGACCGCGTGTCGCCCGAATCCTATGACTGGCCGAACAGCCTGTTCGAGTCGTCGTGGGCGAACTTCATGCTCAAGGAAGCGGGCTACTCGAAGGCGCTCGGCAACATCCACACCTTGCGCGCGCCGTTTTTCGAGTACTTCATCAAGCCCGAGTCGGCGGCCGAGGCGCTGACCGTGAAGGCGACCATCTACTTCTACAACTGCCTGTTCGACCGGGCCTCCGACGCCATGGCGGAATTCGACGAAGCCGTGCCGGACATCCGCAACGGTCTTCAGGAACTGCTGAAGAAGAACACGGACAACGCCCAGTTCTTCGACGCCGCGGTCAAGATTCGCAGGGGGCGTTCGGGCATGAAAGCGTTCGTGGAGCGTGCCGCGCGCGCCGTGCTCACCGACCGCAGCCTGGCCAAGCGTTTCGGTTACGTGCGCGAGCTCGACAAGGAGCTGACCCAGCACGACAAGGCGGATGTGGCTTGGAAAGCCACGGCCGTGGCCACCAACATCTTCTCGGACATCGGGGTCAACCGCGCTCTCATGGTCAACGAGGCCGGAGAGATGGCGCGGAAGCGTATCGAACGTCTGGTCAACGAGCTGTCGGCGCTTATCGTCCGCGTTGTCAAGATCAAGTTCGAGATCCTCGAAGGCGAGAAACGACAAGAGGAAGAGGACATGCTCGCGGAGCAGACCAAAGCCCGCGATCGCAGGGCCAGGGATATCGTCACCATCAACGTTGACGATGAGCACCAGTTCTGGCCGTTCACCGGCGAGTACTGGCGTGACGAGCTTGGCTACTACCGCTATAAGCTCGCCAACAAGTGTGGCCGCACCATGATCCCGGAAGGGGCGCCTGATGCCAGCGCGGTTTCCCCCGAAGCCGCCGAGGGCGAGGCGGCGGCACCCACGACACCGCCCGCCGAGGAGGGCGAAGGTGGTGCGCCAGCCGCGCCAGCCGCGCCAGCCATGGAGGATGCCGCAGGGGCGGCGGCAGGAGAGTAGGGATACCTGGGACTTCCACTGAGGAATAAGGAACCAACCATGACGCGAAATCGACTCTTCGTACGCTATGCCTCGCTCGTCACCTTCCTCGTATCGACAGCGTTCGTTGCCGGGGTGGCCAACGCTCAGGCGAAGTACAGAAAAAAGGAAATCGAGGTGGCGGGCGGCCAGCAGACGCAGTTGACCAAACCCAAGGAGCCTCCCAAGGAGCAAGCAAAGCAGACCGGACCGGTTCTGACCGTCGAGGCATTCGTCGGCGGACAGCAGAAGAAGATCGTCCAGATCACGAAGAAGCAAATCCTGTACATGAGGGAGCTCATTCGCAACGCGCCGGAAGACGACCCGATGAAGCCGGACTACTACTTCCGCCTCGGCGAGTTGCTCGCGGACACGCAGCGATACTTCGGGTTCCAGGCTCGCAGCCTCGACCAAAAAATCTGGGAGGCCGAGAAGGCCAAGAACACCTCCCAAGCCAACAGCCTGAAACAGAAGCAGCAGAAGCTGGAGAAGAACGCCGAGAGGTGGTCGCTCGAGGCCGTCAAGAACTACGTCGCGGCGTCCAGGTATCCGAAATACAACCGCATGGACGAGGTGCTCTTTCGCCTCGCCTTCCTGCTGCAGATGATCAAGAAGGAAGACCAGGCGCGCGAGTTCTTCCACCGCTTGATCAAGGATTACCCGCAGTCGAAGTACGTGCCCAACGCCTATCTGTCGTTCGCCGAGTTCTATTTCCAGAAGGGCGAGATGGAGAACGCCGGCAAGTTCTACGAGAAGGTCACGCAGTTCACTCGATCGTCGGTTTTCGGCTTCGCTCTCTACAAGAAGGGGTGGGTCGAGATCAACCTGGGCAACTTCAAGAACGCGCTCGGGATCTTCGTCAGGGTGATCGAGTTGTGCAGGGCCGGCAAGATCCCAAAGAACCAGGCCGGGCCGCTCGAGAAGGAAGCCAAGAAGGATCTCGTGAAGGCCTACGCGCGTACCCCCGGCGCCAGCCCGGACAAGGCGTGGGATTTCTTCCAGAGAATGGGCGGCAGCTACGCTCCCAAGATGCTCGAGTCGCTCGCCGAGCTGTACTGGGAACAGGGCATGTTCAACGAGTCGTCGAGGGTCTATCGCAAGATCATCACGCTCAACGAGAAGTCGCCACGCTTGTGCGAGTGGCAGAACAAGATCCTGCGCAACACCCTGTCGGGCGGCGACAAGCGAGACCAGGTGCAGGAGCTCAAGCGCCTAGGCAACGTGTACGAGGCGATGGTCAAGCGGACGGACGTCAAGAAAGACGTCATGGCCGAGTGCAAGAACGCGTACCACGACACCGGCAAGGAGCTGGCGCTCATTTGGCACAAGGAGGCGCAGCGGACGAAGAATTCGGACACCTACCAGCTCGCCGGCATGGTCTACAAGGAGTTCCTGAGCCACTTCGGCAAAGAGAAGGACACGCCCGAGATCACGTTCTACTACGGCGAGATCCTGTGGCAGATGAACGCGTGGAAAGAGGCGGCCGAAACCTACACCAAGGTCGTGCAGCTGGCCCCCAAGGGCAAGTACGTGAAGGAGGCCGCCTATGCCGCCGTGCTGGCGTGGAAGAACGCGCTCAACATCGACGACTCCGGCGAGGGCGTGGACAAGGACAAGATGAAGGAAAAGGACCCGCTCAAGCCGCGGCCCATCCCCGAGTACCAGAAGAAGATGATCGACGCCTTCGACACCTACATCAAGTACGTGCCAGATGCGCCCGAGCTCGTGAAGATCAAGTACCGCAAGGCGCGCATCTTCTACGACTACAACCACTTCGAAGAGGCCACCAAGCTCTTTGGGGACATCGTCGACCGTCACGTGAACGACGAGCTTGCCATCTATTCGGCGAACCTGTTGCTCGACTGCTTCAACATCATGAAGCGCTACAAGGAGCTCCTCGCCACGGTGGAGAAGTACCTGCGGAACCCGGTGCTCATGAAGGACGAGGAGTTCCGCAAGCAGATGGTTTCGCTCAAGACCGACAGCTTGGTCGCCGAGGCCAAGCAGTACGAGAAGGACAAGAACTACAAGGAGTGCGGTATCTCGTTCATCGCGGCGGCGGAAACCATTCCCGACCACAAGGATCACGCCCAGCGCCTCTACAACGCGGGCCTTTGTTTCCAGAACGCCCGTCTCATCGGCCAGGCCATCAAGGCGCGCGAGCAGCTCATCGCCGCCCACCCGAAGGATCCCCTGGCGCAGCGGGCGTTGTTCCAGATTGCCTCCGGCTACCATCAGCTCGCCTATTACTCGGAAGCCGCCAAGCGCTACGAGGAGTTCGCGGGCAAGTTCCCGGGCGAGAAGCATGCGCTCACCGCGCTCGGCAACGCGTACTCCTTCCGCATCGGCCTGGGCGAGTTCGAAAAGGCCGTCGAAGACATGAACAGCTTCGTGAAATACTACGGCAACAAGAAGCCGGCGGACGCGGCCAACGTCGTGTTCCAAATGAGCGAGGTCTACGAGAAACAGAAGAAGACCGATGAGCTGGCCAGGCACCTGGAGGCGTATCTCAAGCGCTGGGGCGCCAGGGGGGGCATCGACAAACAGATTCTCGCCCACTTCAAGCTCGGCGAGATCGCCTGGACGAGATCCTGCCCGCAGGAAGGCGTGAACGGCGCCTGCATCAAGGTCCAGCGCGTGACCATGGACGGCAAGCGCAAGGCCTTCTATGTCATCAACAGCAAGATCAAGGACAGGAGGAAGAAGCTGAAGGAGAAGCTGCGTACCCAGTGCGGGCCGCCCACCAGCTCCAAGATCACGGTGTTCGACCGCTCGAAGAAGCTCGCCGCGCAGGCGCAGAAGCACTTCTCCGAGGTCCTCAAGTTGTGGGCCAGGGGCGACGCCGAGCGGAAGCTGCAAAAACAGGTGCCGAATGCGGGCGAGGCCGCCGCGCGCGCCGTGTTCATGCGTTTCGCCGTGGCCGGCGCCGCCTTCTACCAGGCCGAGCAGGTCTACGAGCAGTTCCTCAGGGTCAAGTTCCCGCAAGGGCTCGACTTCCAGCAGCCGACCCAGTACGACAGCAAGAAGGTCGCGGAAGCCAAGAAGAAGAAGTACGAGGACTCGTCGAAGAAGTTCATGATCTATCTGACCGACAAGACCAAGCTGGCCGAACGGCTGGCCGGCCCGAGCAAGGAGAAAAAGGGCATGTACGACTTCGTCCTCGAGTACCACGTGGCCCACTGGACGATCGCGGCGTCGGCGCGTATCGGGCAGGTCTTCGCCGATTTCGTCAATCAGCTCTACACGGCGGAAATCCCCAAGGACCTCGAGGTGCAGGACAAGTGGGGGAACCGGCCGCGCGAGATCTTCTGCGACGCCCTGGTCGACAAGGCCGAGCCCATCGAGTCGAAGGCCGTGGTCGGCTACGAGCTGTGCCTCAAGGCCGCGACCGAGCAGTCGTGGTTCAACGAATGGTCGACGATGTGCGAGGTCGAGCTCAATCAGATGAAGCCGGCCGAGTATCCGCTGGCGGCCGAAGCCAAGCCCGAGCCTGGCTACGTCTCGACGCCCATCACCCCAGCCGCTGTCGTGTCCGAGCTGCCCGACGACGTTCAGGTCGTCGTCAAAGACTAGGAGCCAGGAATGACCATGCAAGGACGAATCGGAATGTGGTCGCGCAAGAGCCTGCTCACCGTCACGGCCTTGGCCCTGCTGGCGGGAGGCTGTGCAACCTCGAAGTCGGGCAAGGAGCCTCTGCCGGATGAGGAATGGACGCCTGGGGCTGCACCCAAGAGCGGCGCCGCCGCTGCGGCCAGCGGTCCGGCGGATATCCCGCTCATCCAGAAGAAGTCTGGGCGCCAGGTCGACGAGGATGCGAAGATAGCCTTCGAAAAGGCCGCGACGGACTACCAGGAAGCCAAGAAGAAGGGACCGCTCGCCCCGGCGGACTGCAACGCCCTGGCCAGCAGGTTCAAGAAGCTGGCGGACAAGACGCCCGCGCTGCTCGAGGCGCGCAACAACGAGGCCACGATCTATCTCGAATGCGGTCGCAAGGACGATGCGGTCAGGATCTGGAACTCGCTGGCCAGCGGGGCCAAGCCCTACGCGCCTGCGCTCGCCAACCTCGGCTACCTGGCCTGGCAGAGCGGCAACAAGGCCAACGCCGAATCGCTCTTCAACCGGTCAGTCCAAGCCGACCCGCTCATCGGCTCGATCTACGCCCGCATCAACCTCGCGCAAATGATGCGTGAGCAGGCGCGCACGGCCGGCGAGGGGCAGAAGCGGGCGCTCAACGATCAAGCGGTGCGTCACCTGCGTACCGTGCTGGCGCTCGACGGCAACAGCCTGCAGGCCTACGCCGGCCTCTGCTATATCTACTTCGATCTCGGTCTCCCCGAGGCGGCCAAGCTGGTCGGGGCGCAGGCCATCAAGCGCGCCAAGGAAATCGCCACCGGCAAGTTCGAAGACGAGGCGACGTTCGCCGAGGAAGTGGCCAAGAGGGGTAGGCGGGCCCGGGGAAGAAAGGCGGCAGCGGCGGAGGAGGCCAAGGAGGCATCCAAGGAGGCCGAGGACGAGGGCGTCAGCGGTCCGGGCTACACGACCGAAATGAAGAAGGCGGTGGCGGTCGTGTACAACACCCTTGGCATGATCTCGCTCTCCAAGAAGAGCTACACGGAGGCGATCAAGAACTACAGGAACGCGGTGGCGGCCGACCCGAATCTCAACGAGGCCCGCCTGAACTTGGCGGCCATCTCGCTCAAGTTCCGCAACTACGACATCGCGGAGCAGAACCTGCGAGCGGTCCTCAAGGCCCAGCCCAGCAACTACGAGGCGATCATTGGTCTCGGGGTGGCACTGCGCGGCAGCAGGAAGTTCGACGAGGCGGAGGCCGAGTACAACCGGGCCAGGCAGCTGCAGCCGCAGCGCCCCGAGGCCTACTTCAACTTGGGCGTGCTCTATCAGGAGTACAAGGCCGGCAGCGACAAGCCCATGCTGCACAAGGCCCAGAACTACTACCGCGACTACCTCTCGCGCTCCCATTCCCCGAAGATGCGCAAGGACGCGGAGAAGCGCATCAAGGACATCGACGAGACCTTTGCGGCACTCATCGAGGCCGACAAGATGATGAAGGAAGCCGAGGAGATGCAGCGCAAGGCCGAGGCCCAGCAGAAGTTGATGGAAGAGCAGATG
>JAFGPX010000341.1 GCA_016935975.1 Deltaproteobacteria bacterium | reverse complement strand
TGCTCGACCTGCTCCTGAACCTGCTCGCCAGGCTTCGCTCCGGTTTTCGGACCCGTGCCGAGCTCGCGATCGAGAGCCTCGTCCTTCGCCAGCAGCTCGCCACCCCGTGATCAACGTCAATTACTTCTGCCGGTCGTGCAGAAACGATTGTCGCTGATCAGCAGGAGTGCGACTGCGTTCGCGGACCGAGTCTGGCACGAACCTGCGCCCTGCGGGCCCCAGCTTTCGTCTTGTCGGAACGGACTTGCAGCCCAGCTACGCCCGAGACGCCTCTTGATGCTCTCCAGAACTCACTTCGCTTGCAGCGAGGAAGAACTGATTGAATCTCGTCGCCCCGGGCCGCGCTTGCCCGGAGATTGGCTCTAGTCAGAACCGCCCGCAGAGCGCGGCGCCGCCCACGCCGGGCGCGATGATGGGGGCGAGGGCGACGGGCGCGGCGGAACGCTTTTTCGCGCCCAGGAAATAGAGCACCCCGCCGGTGACGACGGCGGCTGCGCCGGTGCCGACGGCTGCCCACCCCAATCCCCGGAAGGTCTTCGAGGAATCGTCCTTCGCGGCGTCGTAGACGCTGCCCGGCTTGGTCGCCTCTTCGTAGAGCGAATTCGCGTGCAGAAAGAAGAAGATGCCGGCGCCGATGCCGGCTAGCCCGACGGCCCCCGTCACGATCCCGCCGATGCGCAAGCCGCGGCCCGCGTCGGCGTCCGGCTGAGCCTGCGACTGCGCGACGACCATCGGCTGGACCACGACAGGCTGGGGCGGAGGCAGGGGCTGTGGTGGGACGGGCTGGGCGACCGGGGCTGGGGCGGGCTCCGTGGCGTTTTCCGGCTTGCCGTTGAGGTTCGCCTGCAAGTCCTGGATGCGCTGCTCGATATCGGCGCGATTCTTGGCCTGGGGCTCGGCCTCGAGGTAGCGGCGGTAGAAGAAGATGGCGCGCTGGGGGCTGTTGTTCTGGCGATGCGACTGCGCGATGTTGTAGAGGAAGACCGGCTCGGAGCGCAGCTCGTAGGCCTTCTCGAACTCCTCGATGGCCTCCGGGAACTTGCCCAGGGTGTAGGCCTTCATGCCGCGCTGGTAGTGGCTCTCGGCCGTGTTTTTTTCGCGACGTTCCGCTTGCCCCGGGCGGGCGAGAACCGTCGCGAAGGAAAAGGTGAACAGTACCGTCAGGATGTATTTGCTCTGTGTGCTCATGGCTATGCCTTGGCGCTCGGAAAGAAACCCCGCGGGTGCCTTTTGCGAACTGCGGACTACGCTGCATCTTAGTGCCAAGCCGGAGCGCCGAGGCAAGAAAACCGAAGCCTGTCAGTCCGTTTCCGGCAATTCCTCGGCTAGCCCCGTTTGTCGGCGCACGAAGTAGTCGACCACCAGCCCCTCCTTGAGGGCGCTTTCGCAGATCAAGGCGTTGTCGTGTCCGCAAAGCTCGAGCAGGGTGCGCAGCAAGATGGTTCCGGACACCACCGTGTCCGCGCGTTCGGCGCCCACCCCGGGCATGGCGGCTCGCTCCTCCGGAGCGGCGGCCAGAAGGCGCGCCTCCAGGGCGCGGAGGCGACCGAGGTTGAGCACGAGGTGGCGGCCCATGCCTTCGCCCGGCCGGCCGCGCGCGGCGGCGAGCTTGTCCGTGCTGCCCTCGGCCATGCGCGCCACCGCCAGCGCGGTGCCGGAGGTGAAGGTGACGAAGTCGAAGCCGACCTTGAGCATTTGGCGGACTGCCGGCTGGACCACGGCGCGCACCTTGGTTTCAGCCGTGAGCAAACGCGAGCGATCCGGGGTTTGGTTGCCGTCGCAGTACTCGCGCAGGCGCAGCACGCCCATGCGCAGCGAGGTCGCGAACAGGCAATCGGTGGCGCTGCCCACGAGCGCCTTGATCGAGCCGCCGCCCACGTCGAGCAGGGCGAACTTGCCGTTGCCCACGTCGAGCGCCTGGCGCGCTCCCCAGTAGATGAGGGTGGCTTCCTTGACCGGATCGAGCACCTCGACGTCCAGGCCGACCTCGCGCGACACGGTGTGCACGAAATCCGCTCCGTTGCGCGCCTCGCGGATGGCGCTGGTGGCCACGGCCACCGTGCTCTCGGGCGCGAAGCCGTCGGCGAGCTTACGCAGCTTGAGAAGCCCGTCGAGGCCGCGCTGGAAGGTCGAGAAGGGAATGAAGCCCTCGCGCAAGGACTCCTCGCCGAGGCGAACCATCTCCTGCCCGCGCGCCAGCTCGACCAGGCCGCCCTGGCCGTCGGCCTCGGCGACCAGCAGGTGGAAGGAGTTCGAGCCGAGATCGAAGGCCGCGACACGCGGGCGTTGCTCGCCGGCCTGCGCCGGCGTTGCCTCACTGCCCCGGAGGAACTTCCAATCGATCATGGGCCGTGGTTGTACCACCGCCGGCGCCCGATGGGAGCAACATCCGTGTAGCACCGGTCCGTGATGTCGCGCGCGCCACAAAGAGGCGTCGTGATAGATTGTCCCCCGTGGAAGACACTGCGCCCAAGGCCAGCGCGAGGTACTTCGAGCTGCTCCGGCAAGCCGGAGGCGAGAAGCGGCTTGCCGTGTGTCTGAGCCTCTGTCGCGCGGTGCGCGAGCTGGCCGTCGCGGGCATCAAGGACGCGCACAAGGGCCGCCCGCTGACGGACCAGGAGCTGCGCCTCGAGCTCGCCGAACGCCTGTACGGCGCCGAGGTGGCGCGCCGGGTGTTCTCGGTGCAGGCGCGATGAGCGACCAGCCCGACGACGTGCTGGAGGTGGCGCTGCGAGTGGCGGCGGCCCTGGACGCCGTTGGCGCGCGCTATTTCGTGGGCGGAAGCTTGGCCAGCTCGGTCGACGGTGAGCCGCGCGCCACGAACGACATCGACTTCGTGCTCGATATGCCGATCGGCAAACTGCCGGCGTTCGTCGCGGCGCTCGGCAATGACTTCGAGGTCGACCGCGACATGCTCCAAGACGCCGTCTTGCACGGCAAGTCCGCGAACATCTTCTTCCTGCCGCTGGTCTTCAAGATCGATTGCTTCGGCCACGCGCATGGGCCATACGACGAGATGGAGTTCGCGCGCAGCCGTCCGGTCGTCGTTCGCAACGGGCGCACGCTCGTGATCAAAGCGTCCGAGGACACCATCCTGCGCAAGCTGCTCTGGTCCCGCGAGGGCGGCGAGGTTTCGGAGCGGCAGTGGCGCGATGTCTTGGGGGTCTTGAGGGCGCAGCAGGGGCAGTTGGACCTGGCCTACCTGTCCGAGTGGGCGAAGCGGCTGGGTTTGAGCGCGCTCGTCGAGCGCGCGCGGGCGGAATCCGGCGGGGGCTAGCTCGCGGCCTTCCAGGCGATGCGCTCCAGGTAGTCCTGGGCGCGCAGGCGGTCGGCCTCGCGCTCGGCATGCGTGGAGAGGAAGTCGGCCCAGAAGCGCGCGGTTGTCATGTCGCCGGCCAGGTAGGCCGTCTCGACGAGCAAGCGGCGGCACTCCAGTCGGAAGATGGGATCCAGGGTGGTCATGTCAGGGTTTGACAACGAGCAGGCTCGGACGAAGTGCGGAACCGCGAGCTTCGGGTCGCGCGTGGCGAGCTGGCGGCCCACGAGATAGGGGCCGAGTGCATCCTCGGGGGCCTTCTGCGCGAACTCGGTCAGGAGATAGACGGCCAAGGCCGGGTCGAGCGCTCGGCCGCGCTCGTCGCCGAAGAGCACGCGGCCCAAGGTGGCGGCTGCCTCCTTGTCGAGGAGTGCGCGCTGGCGGGCCTTCGCGAAGCGCGCGTCGGCCTCGTCGCTGGTCGCGGCGATGGCCCGCGCTAGCGCGGCCTCGGCCTCGGGCCGGCGGCCGGCGCGGAAAAGGACGCTGGCCTCTATGTGGGCGGCGCGGCTTCGCAGGGGCCGGGTCAGCGTGCCGGAGGCTTGCGCCGCGGCCAACGTGGCCAGGGCCTGCTCGGGCCGGCCGGATGCGATCTGCGCCTCCGCGAGCTCCAAGCGAAACGTGGGCTCGCTCGGATCGTCCGTGCAGGTCGATTCGAGCAAGGTGACGGCCTCGGCCGGCGCGGTGCCGAGCAAAGAGCGCGCCTCAACCACGCGCGCCGCCAGCTCGCGCGCGCACACCTT
>JAFGPX010000044.1 GCA_016935975.1 Deltaproteobacteria bacterium | reverse complement strand
GTCAGGTTCTGCTGCTTGGCCATCGCCTCGGCGCCGATGCCGAGAATCGGCTCGAGGATTAGCCCGTGCAACACGCTGACGTCCAGACAGCCGAGGGTGGACGGGCCGAGCTTGGCGAGATCCGCGTCCTGGCGCAGGCGCAGCCACAGGGTCTTGTCCTGCCCGGGCCGGCGCACGGCAAAGGTCACGGCCCTCTCGCCCTCTTGCCGCAGGCGTTCGCCAATGGCGGCCGCCTCGCTCTCGCCGCCGGTCTCGACCTCGAACCAGAGCCGGCAGCACTCGGCCAGCGCGTCGAGCGCTCTCTCGACCAGGCCGTGCACCATCCGGTGCGTGGGCAAGACCAGAAGGCCCGGATCCTCGGCGCGCGCGAAAAACATGGGACCGAAGTCGGCCTGCGACGTGCCCGGCGCCGCGCCCGCGGGCCGCAGGGCATCGCGAATGGCGACCATGGTCTCGTAGCGATGGTGGCCGTCGGCAATCATGACCTGCTTGGGCGCCATGGCGGCCGCCACCTCGGCGATGGCCGCCTGGTCCGTGATCGCCCACAAACGGTGGCGGCAGCCGTCCGGCGTGGTGGCGTCCACGTCCGGCGCGCGACTCGCCGCGCGCTCCAGCACCGCCTCGGCCTGACCTTGTGGATCGCGATAGAGCACGAAGATCTCCGAAAAGTGCGCCGAAGTCGCCTTGATGAGCTTGAAGCGGTCCACCTTGGGCCCCGACAGCGTGTGCTCGTGCGGCAGCACGATGCGGTCGGCGAAGGGCGAAAGCAGGATGAGCGCGAAGAAGCCCTTGCGCGAATAGGTGCGCGGGCCGGTGCCGGCGTCGAAGCTGAAGATCTGCTCGTAGCGGTAGATGGCGGGCTCGCCGTCCTCGCGCAGGCTGCCTTCCGAAATCCACGCCTCCAGCATGGCGGCCGCGCTCTCGTACTTGGCGTCGCCCTCGCCACGCGGCAGGTCGAGATGCACGATGTTGCGCGGGTGCTGCGCCTCCAGCACCGCGCGCTGCTCGGGCGAGATCACGTCGTAGGGGGGCGCGATGATCTTGGCCGTGTCGGGCAGGCGAAGAGGATCAAACCGCAGGGCGCGAAAGGGAGCGATGCGTGGCATGGCGAGGCACTCTAAATAGGCCCCGGCGCAAAGCCAAGCGCGATCCCGGGTGCCTACGGAATGATGCGTCCGATCTTGTCGCCGGTCTGCTCGACGAACCAGAGGTTGCCGTCGGGGCCCAGGGCCATGCCCTCGAGGCCGCTGTCCGCCGTGGGCAAGGGGAACTCGACGATTTCGCCCGCGGTCGTGATGCAGCCGATGCTGTTGCCATTGTCCTCGGTGAACCACAAGGCGCCGGTGGGCGCGGCCACGACGGCAATGGGGTAGCTGTCGGGGGTCGGCGTGGCGAACTCGGTGATCTCGCCGGTCATGGTGATGCGGCCGATGCGGCTGGCCCCGTACTCCGCGAACCACATGGCGCCGTCCGGACCGGCCGCGATGCCCCAGGGCTGACTGCCGCTACGCGGAAGCTGGAACCTGGTCGCCGTGCCGTCGAGCGAGAGGCGGCAGATGCTGTCTCGGCCGTGCCCGGTCAACCAGAGGTTGCCGTCCGGGCCGGTGGCGATCCCGACCCACACGCCGTCGCCGCGGCAGGCGAGAACCCTGCCTACCCCGCCCCCGACCAGGGACGCTACCTCGTCGGGACCGTAGCCCGTGAACCAGGGATCGCCGTCCGGACCGATGGCCAGAAGCCGCGGCAGCCGGTCGACAGGTGGCGGCGGAGCGAGAGAAAGAAGCTCCGTCCTGGTGCCGTCCGGAACGATGTAGCCGAACCCGCGCGCCAGCACCTGGGTGAACCAGATCTTGCCGTCGGGTCCGGTAATGATGCCGAAGGGGCCCGAGTCGGGGATCACCAGAGGGAACTCCGTGATGGCTCCCGCGGGCGTGATGCGGCCGATGGCATTGGCGTTGAACTCGGTGAACCACAGGTTGCCGTCCGGCCCCGCGGCGATGCTCCGCGGCTGGCTGCGCCCGATCGGCAGCGCGAACTCCGTGATCGGGTGGGTGCCGGCGCACGCCGCGAGCCGACCGCCGGTGGCCACCGCCGTCCCGACCATGCCGCCCGTACCGGCCGCCCCGCCCGCAAGCGTCGCGCCACCCGCGTCGGTCGCTCCACCCGTACCGACGGTGCCGCCCCTGCCGGCAACCGCCGTGTCGCCCGCGTACGGCTCCGGCGTGTCCAGAATCGCCGAACGACCGCAGGCGCCGAGCGCCAGCAGCACGGCCAATATCACCCCGTACGGCTTCATCGTGCAATCCGGGGAACCAGCATACCACCCCGATCCCAGCCCCAGTGCCGGTCACCTGGATGGGATCCACAAGGAGGAACGAAGGAATGGAGCGGGAGTCTCCAGGTCATTCCGCATTCCTGTCCCCTTGCACTCTCCGTTCCTCTCTGTTCTTCCCCAAATGGTCGGCATCGGAGCGGGGAAGAAGCCGGCCTCACTTCTCCGGATAGAGCCGCCGCAGGCCCTCGGCGGTCGCGGGACAGACGCCGCGTTCGGTGATGAGCCCGGTGACCAGGCGAGCGGGCGTGACGTCGAAGGCCGGGTTTGCCGCCTGGCTCGATGCGGGGAGGATGTCGACCGAGACGACGGCCCCTTGAGCGGTGCGGCCGCGCACCCAGCGGACCTCGTCGGCGCCGCGCTCCTCGATGGGAATTTGCGCCAGACCGTCGTCGATCTCCCAATCGATGGTGGGTCCGGTCAGGGCCGCGTAGAACGGCACGCCGCAGTCGTGCGCCGCCAAGGCCTTGAGGTAGGTGCCCACCTTGTTGCACACGTCGCCTCTCGCCGTGGTCCGATCCGATCCCACGATGCACACGTCCACGCGCCCGTGCTGCATGAGATGGCCGCCGGCATTGTCCGCGATCGCGGTGTGCGGCACGCCGTGCTGGCCCAGCTCCCACGCGGTCAGCGAGGCGCCCTGGTTGCGCGGCCGGGTCTCGTCGACCCACACGTGCACGGCAATCCCCGCGTCGTGGGCCTTGTAGATGGGCGCCAGGGCCGTGCCGTAGTCGACCGTGGCCAACCAGCCGGCGTTGCAGTGGGTGAGCACGTTGATGGGGCGACCGGGATGCTGCTTGGCAAGCTCGCCCAGGATCTGCTTGCCGTACTCGCCGATGGACGCGCAGCTCGCGACGTCCTCGTCGCACAACTCGGCCGCGCACTGGAAGGCAGCCGCGGCTCGCTCCGCGACCGGCAGCGGCGCCACCGCGGACAAGACCTCGTCCACGGCCCAGCGCAGGTTCACGGCGGTGGGCCGCGCCGCCACCAGACGCCGGCGCGCTTCCTCCAAGGCGGCCGTGGTGGCGTCGGCCCGCAGCGCCAGGGCCATGCCGTAGGCGCCGGTGGCGCCGATGAGCGGCGCGCCCCGCACGATCATGTCGGCGATGGCCCGCACGGCATCGTCGAGACGCGAGAGTCGCACCGTCGCGAACTCGTGCGGCAGGCGCGTCTGATCGATGACCTCGACGGCGGCGCCATCCTGGACGGGATAGATGGTCCGATAGTGCTGGCCGGCAACCTTCATCGGCCGAGGTACTTTCCGAGCAGGGGTGCCACGCGCTGCCTCACCTCGTCCGGTATCTGGTTGCGGTCGCTCCAGACGGCGAGCCTGAGAGCCGACTGGCAGTCGCACGGCACCTCGGCCTGGGCGGCGACGAAAGGCAGCGCATCCCGGATGAGCGCCATCGCGTTCTGGGTCGCGGCCTTGAGGTTGTCGATGATCTCTTGCAGCAAGGCCACCTTGTCTTCGCCAGGCGGACGTTTACGCCAGCAGTCGTAGTCCGTCACCAGCACCACCGCCGCGTAGCAGATCTCCGCCTCGCGCGCCAGCTTGGCCTCGGGCAGAAGGGTCATGCCGACGAGGTCGGCGCCCCACGCCCGGTGCATCTCGCTCTCGGCGCGCGTGGAGAACTGCGGCCCTTCCATGCACACGTAGGTGCCGCTTGAGTGCAGCCTGAGCGGCAGGCCCGCGCCGGCATCGGACAGAAGCCCGCGCAGGGTCGGGCAGAAGGGCGCGGCCATCTCGACGTGCACGGCCACGCCGTCGAAGAAGGAGGTCGGCCGGCAGAAGGTCTTGTCGATCGCCTGGTCGGGCAAGACCAGATCGCGCGGTGCAATCTTGTCGCGCAAGCTGCCCGCGGCGGCGCTGGCGATGATGTGGGTCACGCCCAGGGACTTCAGCGCGAAGATGTTGGCGCGGAAGGGCACCGACGACGGATTGAGCAGGTGGCCGTCCCCGTGACGCGCCAGGAGCGCGACCGGCACGCCGCTCACTTCGGTGATGGTGATGGGCCCCGATGGCATGCCGAAAGGGGTGTCGATGGTGTGCCGCTGCCCGACGCCGAGCGCGCCCAGCGATTCGCCTAGCCCCGTGCCGCCGATGATGCCAATCATGCATGTCCTCCGTCGTTGCTGCCGAACCCAAGCAGAGTGCCCCGTCGCGCAGCCCGGCGCAACCCCTCACCGGCCGCGGCCGCCCCTGCCCTACAGCTTGTACGAGAGCTTGCCCGAAAGGTGCAGGACCACGTCCACGGACCAGCCCTTCTTGGGTAGGTCGCCGGCAACCGCAATACTGACCATCACCTCGTCGGCCGTCCAGATCCGGCTGATATCGACGGGGTATGGCGTCTTCGCGCTCAGCACCGGCGTAGGTCCCTGCTTCTCGGGCCGGGCGTAGTCCACGACCGGAACCGCCGACCACTTCTTCTCGGCATCGGCCATGGTGACGTGCGCGTGGTGGATGAAGCTCAAGTCCTCGACCCCGCTTCCCGCCTTGAGATCGATCTGGGTGATGTAGACCTTGGCGTTGAGATCCTTGACCCAAGACAGATTGGTCGAGCTCAGCGTAAAGGACTGCATGGCCGACACCTCGCCGGGCCAACCACTCCAGATGCCCACGCCGTGAAAGCTGACACCCTTCTGGGTCACCTGCGCCTCGGGCACCTCGGCCTCCACCTCCGCGCACGCAGCCGCCCCCGCTACCCCTAGGAGCAGCACCGCCTGCAGCGCGTGGTTTGTCGTGGTTCGAGACATGGTCGCCCTACAGCATGAAGAGAATGAGCCCGACCTTGAGAGACGAGCCGAAAGCCTTGAGCTTGGGGTCCTGGGTGACCTGCACGACGGTGTCGGTGCCGGTGTTGGCCAGCGTGCCGCCGGCGCTGTGCAATTGCGCCCAGACCATCGAGACGCCGCCGTGGACGAAGAAGGTGAAGTATTTGCCGCCGAATTCCAGACCCGCATGCGCGTTGGCGTAGTCGTATGCGAGCTTGGAAAGCAAAGGGCTGCTGTCGAACTCGCCGCCGGTCATGCTGCGGACCAGGCCGTTCGCGTCGCCCTGGCCGTAGCCGCCGTATTCGATGGCCAGCGACGGGCCCGAGCCGAAGGGAATCAAGGCCAGACCCGCGCGCCAACCCTTGCTCACGGAATTGCTGCCCCCGCCGCCATAGACTCGGACCCACTTCCACGGCCGGACCACGAGCGAGCCAATGAGCCCGTCGGGAACCCCCACGTCCACCATGGCGCCGAGCCGCGGCCAGCGCTCGGCCTGCCGTGCCTGCAACGCCGACGCGACGGTGGGTGCCGTCTCGGCGCGAGCCGGGGCGGGCACCGCCGCGGAGGCGACCCCGAGCGCTGCTGCTATCAGGATGGTGGACTTCACGATCATATTCTTCACCATTCGGCTGGTAATCTCAATCACATTAATTAAAATATAAAATCTTTCCTGATCGCGTCATCGGCTCTCGTTTCCGTCGACTAACACCTTGGAATTACGTATTGCGCGGTTGGCTAGCCGAGATGCGCCAAGAGAAACCTCCGCGCCCTCAAAGCTCGATCGCGCCCTGCCGAAGCACCTCGACCGCGCCTCCGCGCAAGCGCACGAGCGTGCTGGGCGCACCGCCCTGCACCGACCCGCCGTCCATGACATGGAGATCCTCGGCCGCGAAGTACCGCCCCACCTCCGCCGGGGTGCGAGCCGGGCTCGCGCCGGCGGGATTGGCGCTGGTGGCGGTGATGGGCCTTCCGACGGCCTCCACCAGTGCCGCTGCCAGCGGATGCGAGGATGCGCGGGCGGCGACGCAACCATCGCTGACGATGGCGGGCGGCAGGCCAGAGCGCGCGGGCAAGGCGATGGTCAGAGGTCCCGGCCAGTGCCGCTCCGCCAGCTCGCGCGCCCGGGCCGGCACTTCGAGGCACAGGCCGGCGAACATGGCCAGGTCCGCGACCAGCAGCGCGCTGGTCTTCTCCGCGCCCCGGCCTTTGAGCGCGAACAGGCGTTCCAGCGCCGAGACATCGAGCGCGTCCACCGCCAGCCCGTAGTAGGTTTCGGTCGGAAACGCCACGATCTCACCGCGGCGGATGGCCGCGGCGGCGGCCGCGACGAGAGGGCGCACGCGATCTGCGGCGGAGGCTGCCATGGCGCAATCCTATACGACGCCTTGTCGCGCGGCGAGCCGGCGGGCCTATGGGGAGGCGGCATCCCGTTGCGGATCGGCAGGCGCGCTCTCCGAAGATCGCGCCTGCTTCTTCTTGGGGCGACCGCAGCGGAACACCTGCACCACCGCGAAAATGGCGAAGGCGAGCAACCCGAGGTTGCGCGCCGTTATCAGCAGGATCGGCCCGCGTTCGAGCGCGACCAGATCCCAATAGCGGGCGGGAAAGCCGACGTGAGTCGCCAGAAGAACGAGCAACAGGCCCAAGCCGAGGGCTTTGCGCCCCTTGCCGGCCGCCGCGGTGACCAGGGCGAGGAAGGGAATCGTCCACACGAGGAACTGCGGCGAGAGCACCTTGCTGGTGCACACCAGGACCAGGACCATGGCGAGCAGGACCAGCGGCAAGTCCGCGGTATTTCGGCGCAGATGTTGCCGGCGGCGCCAGACCAGGACGTAGCATCCGGACAGGCATGCCGCCATCAGGTACGGAGAAAGCTTGGCGAGCAGGGTCGCGCCCGAGGCGGCGATGCCCTGCGATCCGTAGCCGTAGCTGACGGTCACGGTGGTGCCGTCCAACCAGTGCCCGAGCAAATAGGGCGTGGCAAACAGGCTCTCGATCTGCACCGGGCGCTCGGCGTGGTACTGGAAGACGTGCAGCAAGCCGCGGCCGCCACGCGGCAGATGGGGAACGAAAGGCGCCAGGGCCGCCAGCACGAAGGCGGCGAGCGCGAGAAGGATCCGCCGCAAGCGCTTGGCCAGGACGAAGACCAGCGGCAAGAACATGGCCGGGGTGAGCTTGAGCGCAAAGCCGAGCCCGAGCGTGGCCGCGGCCAGCCACCACCACCTGCGCGCCAGGCAGTACACGAAGACCGCCATGACCAGCCCGACCACGATGTCGAAGCGGTTGGCCACGATGGGGCCAAGCAGAAGCACGGCGGCCGCGAAGGCCGCGCCCGCCAGAAGCGGCCGACCCAGCCCGCGCCATAGGCGCGTCGCCGTGGCCGCGACGAACGCGGTCGCGACCAGGCCGAACAGCATCATGCCCCCGGCAAAGACCCATTCGTAGCTGCCCAGCGCGCGCAGACGCGTGGGCAGGGTCATGAGCGGCTCGGCGAGCGGCGGGTACTCGAAGGGGACATCCCGGTAGGGCCGCAGCCCCCTGGCCAGCAAGTCGGCGAACTCGTGGTAGACGGTGATGTCGGAAACGTCGAGAAACGCGTACCCGAGACGACGAATCTGGAACAGGTAGACGTGCAGCGCCCAGACGAGGGCCTGCATAAGCAGCGCGGCGAGCACCGCGACGGTGGCGATCTCCAAGCGTCTCAGCTTCGGGTTCATCGAAGGGATCCCCGGCGCATCCTATCCGAGACTCGCTCCCCCATCATGGTAGGTGCGCTGTAGGTGCGCTTCCAAAGCAGAAATCGTCGTTTCGGACGGCCAACAAGATCGCGGCCACACGGCCGGCCCTGCTATTGTCCCCGCCATGCGCATCGTGCTTCTCGACGGCTTTTCCACCGACCAGGGCGATGAGAGCTGGCCCGAGCTGCGCGCCCTGGGTGATCTCGTGGTCCACCCCCGCACACGGCCGGCGCAGGTTCTCGAGCGCTGCGCTGGCGCGCAGGCCGTGCTGACCAACAAGGTGGCAATCTCGGCCGAGACCATGGCCGCGCTGCCGGGCCTGCGCTACATAGGCCTCACCTCGACCGGCACCAACGTCGTCGACCTCGCGGCCGCGCGGGATCGCCACATCGCCGTGACCAACGTTCCGGCCTACTCGACCGAGTCGGTGGCCGAGCTGGTCTTCGCCATGATCCTGCACTTCTGCTTCCGCGCGGCCGAGCACGACGCCGCGGTCAAGGCCGGCCGCTGGGCGCAAAGCCCCGACTTCTGCTTCTTCCTCGCGCCGCTGCGCGAGCTCGACGGCAAGACCCTGGTCGTGGTCGGACGCGGCGCCATCGGCCAGGCGGTCGGCCGCATCGGCGCGGCGTTCGGCATGCACGTCGTCGCCGCCGCGGTCCCGGGATCGAGCAGCGCGGAGCGCGTGCCGCTTTTCGAGGCCTTGCCGCTCGGCGATGTCGTCACCCTGCATTGCCCGCTCACGCCGAGCACGCGCGGCATGGTGAATCGCGAGTTCCTGGCGGCGCTCAGGGACGACGCCATCCTCATCAACACCAGCCGCGGGCCCGTCGTCGACGAGGCGGCGCTGCGCGAAGCCTTGGCCGCCGGCAAGCTCGGCGGGGTCGGTCTCGACGTGCTCGAACGCGAGCCCCCCGTGGCGAGCCACCCCCTGCTCGAACCGGACGCGCCCTGGGCGAGCCGTCTGCTCGTGACCCCGCACCTCGGCTGGGGCACGCGCGAGGCGCGCGCCCGCCTGGCCTTTGAGGTGGCCGCGAACCTGGCCGCGTTTCAGGCGGGCGGGCGGCGAAATCGCGTGGAGTAGGAAGAGACTGGCGTTGGGGGCAAGGCACCGAACGGTCTGAAATCGGGTGGATCTCAGACCGTCCGGTGCTCTAGAGCCCTCGCCGCACGGCCGCGCGCGCCGCCAGCAACGCGCGCGCCACCTCGCCGAACCCCTCGGCGCATTCGGCCTGCGTGACGTAGGCCGGGCGATCCTCCCCCAGCTCGTCGAGATAGCGGATCACGTTGCGCACACCGACGCTCGTGCGGCGCAGGCGCGCGAAGAGCGGGCGATCGTTGCTGCTGTCGCCGACGAAGAGAATCGAGGTTTCGGGCGCGGCGCAAGCCGCGGGGGCGATGGGCGCCAGGGCCGCGAGCAATCCTTCGGCCTTGCCCCACCCCGCTGGCCGCACGTGGATGTGGATCGAGCTGGCGACGACCTCGAAATCGGGATCCACGAGCTTGCCGCTCGCCACGAGCGCGCGGGCATCGAAGCTCGGGGGCCGCACGAAGGCCCGCTCGAACAGTCGGAAGGTGTCGTCCGGCGTGACGGTCAGTTGGAAAGCCTCGCGCACGCGCGCGCCGTTTTCGGCCAGCCGGGCGAAGAAGTCCGGGCCGCGCTCGGGCCCAAGATCCACGCGCGCGCCGGCGCCGTCGAACGCCACCAGCCCGTTTTCCGCCACCGCAATCCGCACGCCGGACACGTAGCCGGCCAGCGCCTGCGCCCAGCCGGCCGGCCGCCCCGTGACCAGGGCGACCGGAACGCCCGCCTGGCCAAGAGACGTCAAGCCCTCGATGACCAGCGCCGGTATCTTCCCATTGGTTGTGAGCGTGTCGTCCACGTCGGTCGCGAGCACGCGGATGCGAGCCAAAACGGGAGCGGAAAACTCTGAAAACGGCAGCATGGCGGGTTTGCGGCACACGGCCGCCCTGCCGGAATGGCCTGCAGGGAGCCGGGGAAAACGGCTGGGTTGGCTAGAGCTCGAAGCCGTACGGCTTCTTGTCCTTCTTCTTGGCCTTTTTCGGCTTGCTCTTCGAGTGCCGCTTCTTCGCCCGCCGGCTCCGACAGGATGTGTCCGAGGCCCGCGCGCGCACCGAGCCGGGCTCGCTGGCCCGAGCGGAGGGAATGGCCAGGGGAACAACGAACGAAAGGACCAGGGTCAGGAGTACTGCAATTCGACGCATGGCTAACGACTAGTCTAGCGGAGAAAAGCAGAAGGCCAGTCCCTTTTCTACGGCTTGGCGCCAGCCGTGCTCAGCATGCCCCGTACCACCTTGGCCACTTTCTCGAGGCTGCCGAGCGGGATACGGAAATCGCCCGCCAGGGTGTTCCCGCCGCGCACCACGAACCAAAACGGAGCTCGCAGCTCGGGTACGCCGGGCAGCGCCGCCGCAACCATCGCCAACGGGTTGCCAGGCAGGTCCTTGCCCTGGCCAAGCATCTTCAGAGCCATGGAAATGACGTCCACCGAGAGCACGCCCTCGCTGCCCTTGGCGCGCGTCAAGGCCGCCGACACCAGTGGCGCCCCCTTGAGCGAGCCCTCCGCGCCGTAGCGCGCCAGTGTCTTCTTCGCATCGCGCCCGGTGGCCTGCAGCAAACGACCGTTCTTGACCCGGCAGACCGTCTTCAGGGACTCGCCGCCGGCGAAGGCCTTGGCCATGGCCCGCGCCTGCGGGTCGGGCTGCTCGAACTTCTTGTCTATCTCGATCACGTCGCGCGAGCGCTTGATTTTGAGGGGGCCGAGCTTCTTGCCGTAGAGCTCGCCCTCCCAGGCTTGCTGTGCCTCCATCAGGGCGGCGGCCCCGTCCAGGGCCGCTTTCGGCGTAACCCCGGGCCGGAGCGGCGAGCTGCACAGGCTGGCGAATCCAGCCTCGGCCGGCTCGACGACGCACGACCACTCGCGCGTCGCCGAGAAGTACTTCTCCATGGCTCGCGCCAGGCCCTGGCCAGCCGGGCCGCTGGCCGCGAAGGGTTTCGCGAGCAGGGACACGGAGCCGGACAGGCTGCCAAAGGCCAGCGCCGCCGTGCCGTCGTCGCGAACCGGCAACCTGGTGTCGAAGACATAGGGCGCCCGTGCGGCCGCGCGTGCCGCGAGGCTCGTGCCCGGGGCAGGGAAGATCTCGGTCTGCAGCAGCAAGCCGTCGTCGGGCCCGAGGTCCAATAGCAGGCGAATCTCCGTGGCATCGAACACGACCTTCACGGCGCCTGCCATGAGTGCGGTGACGAAACGCCGAGAAGCCGGGGTGGCCAGCCCGGGCGTGCTCGTGATTTCTTTGGTCATGCCGGCCAGCAAGTCGGCTACCAGCGCCTCGCGCGACTTGCCGCTGGCGACGACGATGGCCGGCGGCAAGACGGTGACGGCAATCTGGCCGGCGGGAAGCGTGGCCTGCGCGGCCTCGGCCAGACCGCCGGCCAGCAAGAGCGCCTCGGGCGATCCCGAGAGAAACAGGGTGCGCCCCCTAACGCCGCCCCACAGGATGTCGCCGCCCGGCGTCTTCCGCTCGGAGAGCCCACTTCGCTGCGCGCCCGGCGTGCCCATCTCCTCGAAGGTCCGCCGCGCGCCCTGCCCATCCCGAAAGGTCAGGGCCGCGCAGAAGCCCTTGACTTCCGATTTGGGCGGCAGAACCCAGACCGCGGCAAACGGCGTCGCCGGATCCAAGCGCTCCCAAACCGCGGAAAAGCGCGCCTCGTCGCCCAGAAGCCCCATGCCGCCGAGCGCGGACCGCACCTCCTTGCCGAGCATCATCGGCAAGTCGAGACGCCGCGAGAGCGCGTCGAGATCGGCGACGATCTTGGCGGGTGCGGACGCGACCAGGCTGGCGACCATCGCCGGCTTGGCCGACGCCGGCGCGGCGAATACAGGCTCGCTGGGCGCGGCGGGCTTGGCCGAAGGCGCGACGGCGGACGCGGCCGGCGCCGCGGCGGGCGTCGCGGTCGGCGCCGACGGGGCGGCGGTCCCGCAGTTGGCCAGGGCCAGGGCACAAAGTCCAAGCGCAAACGCGCGACAGGAGGCGGGCGGCAAGTGTGTCGTCATGAGACGGAGACGATACGACCGATTCGACCTGCTTCCAAGCACAGGTTGGTCCAACGCTTGCCGCCGAGTCGAGATATAATCGTTGCTACTCGTGATCGGTCGCAGCATCGGCAACTACAAGGTCGTCCGTGTCCTGGGCGAAGGCGGCATGGGCACGGTGTACCTCGCGGAACACCCCATGATCGGCAAGCGGGTGGCCGTGAAGATGCTGCGCCCCGATCTCGGCACCGACCCCGGCCTGGTTTCGCGTTTCTTTCAAGAGGCCAAGGCCGTCAACGAGATCCGTCACCCCAACATCGTCGACATCTCGGACTTCGGCCACACCGACGACGGCATCGTCTACTTCGTGATGGAGCTGATGGAGGGGCAGAGCCTGCGCGACCGGCTGCAGGCCACCGGGCCCCTGACCCTGGACGTGGCCATCGCGTGCTCCCGCCAAGTCGTCGACGCGCTCGCCGCCGCGCACCGGGTGGGCATCATCCATCGCGACCTCAAACCCGACAACATCTTCCTGGTGCCCGACCCGCAGGTGCCCGGCGGTTTCCGCTCGAAGCTCTTCGACTTCGGGGTGGCCAAGCTGGTCGGCGAGAGGCAGCAGCAGGTCGGGCACAAGACCATCGACGGCGCCGTGGTGGGAACGCCTTTCTACATGTCGCCCGAGCAGGCCCTGTGTCACGACGTGACCGCGGCGGCCGACATCTACGCCATGGGCGTGGTGATGTACGAGATGGTGACCGGGGCCGTCCCCTTCCACGCGGAGCAGCTCGTGCTTCTGCTCAACGCCATCTTGAAGAAGCCGGCGCAGCCGCCTTCTCTCGTGCGCACCGACATTCCGCCGTGGCTCGATCGGCTGATCCTCCGCTGTTTGGAGAAGGATCCCGAGGCCAGGCCGCGCAGCATGGAAGAGGTGGGCTCGGTCCTCGCCGCCGGCTCGGCCGAGCTTTGCGGTGGCGCCGTCGGCAACGACGCCGCGCTCGGCGCCACCATGATGGCGCCGGTCACGCCGACCCCGGTCGCCGTCCCGCGCACGACGACCCCGCGAACCACCGTGCCCCGGCCGGCCACCGCCGCGGGCGAAGCCAGGGTGGCCGCGCCCGACGCCACCCCGCCCGCCGTAAGCCACGCAACAACGGCCCTGCCGCACCAGACGGCGATTCGCAGCGGTGGCGTGGCCAAACCCTCCGTGGGACCCGGGCTCGTGCAACGGATGCGCGGGTACTTGGAGACGCCCCGCGTGCAGCGGTTCGCCGTCCCAGCCCTGGTTTTCATCGCCGGGATCGTGGTCGCCAGCATCTTCTTCTCGCACAAGGCCGAGCAGCCGGTCACCGAGCTCGCGCCCGAGGTATTGCCGCCGCCGCCGCCCAAACCGTCCCATGCCAGGGTCGAGCTCCGCTCGGAGCCGTCCGGCGCGGAGGTCACGCGGCTTGGCGACAACCGGCGACTTGGCACCACGCCGGTGGTCGACGTCCGTCCCGCCGACGGCCGGCAAGTCACCTACCGCTTCCACCTGGCCGGCCACGTCGACGTGCAGATGCCCATTGCGCTCGCCACGCCCGGGAAGTTCGAAATCACGGCGACCCTTTCGCCGGTAGAGCGCCGCTCGGAATCGAGTGGCCGTTCTTCCGGCGGCTCGAAACGGCGAGCCAGCCGCAGCCGCAGCAAAGCCCATGAGAAGGCCGCCGTTGCGGCGCCGGCTCCGGCCGCACGCGCCGCCCCGGTTGCCCGACCGCGCGACTCGTTTTCCCCCTCGTACATTCCTCCACTCGGAGAGCGCAATCCGGTTCGGCGCCTGGGACGATAGCCCCCGCTGTCGCGCCGGCAGCGTCTCTTCCTTGACCGCACCGTCGGGCCGCGGTAGGAAGCGTCCCTCGTTTCGGCCGCCCTAGCTCAGGGGCAGAGCAATGCTTTCGTAAAGCATGGGTCCCCGGTTCAATCCCGGGGGGCGGCTCTCACCTGCAAGCGGTAGCGACCTGCGCGACGATTTCCGCGCCGACACCGGCCAGACGCACCGTCTTCCTGCGACCGGTCTCGCCGCGCACGATGCGCACGGCCGAGCGCGAGACACCGAAAGCCTCCGCCAGCACGCGCACCACGGCTTCGTTGGCCTTGCCCTCCACCGGCGGAGCATTGACGGCGACGGTCAGCCGATCACCTTGCACGGGCCCCACGCCTTCGCGCGAGGAGCGCGGCTTGACCGCGATGTCGAGGGTCACGCCGCCGTCTTTCTCGGTGATACGAAGCATGGCCCCCTCCGTGCTCTCTTCCCTCTCTGTGCTCCTTGTGTCCTCCGCCGATGTCCCGCCCTACCCCACCACGATGTTCACGATACGGCCCGGCACGACGATCACCTTGCGCACGGTCTTGCCCTCGATGTGCTTGGCCACGTTGGGCACGGCCAGGGCCTGCTTTCTTACCTCATCCTCGGAGGCGTCGCGTGCGACCTTCACGCTGCCGCGCACCTTGCCGTCGACCTGGATCGCCAGCCTGACCACCGCGTCGACGGTCAAGGCCGCATCGAAGGTCGGCCAGTCGGCCTGGAGGAGAAAACCCTTCTCTCCGAGCTTCTCCCAGGCCTCGTCACCCAGGTGCGGGGCGAAGGGGCCGACCAGCTTGACGAGCGTGAGCAGATCCTCGCGCGTGGCGCCCTTGCCGACCAGCTCGTTCACGTACTCCATCATGGCGGCGATGGCGGTGTTGAAAGCCATTCTGTCCAAGTCGCCCGTCACCTTCTTGATGGTCTTGTGGCGCAGGCGCAGATGCGGATCCTCGGCCGGGGCTTTCGCCGCATCGAACTCCTCGACCAGACGCCACACCCGCTTGAGAAAGCGCGCGCACCCCTCGATGGCGCGCGGATCCCACGGCTTGGGCAGCTCGAACTCGCCCATGAACATCTCGTAGAGGCGCAGCACGTCCGCTCCGTACTGAGCGACGACGTCGTCGGGATTGATGCCGTTGAGCATCGACTTGGCCATCTTCTCGACAGAGACCTTCAGCTTCTCGCCGGTGGCCTTGAGGAACGCGTCGTCGCCCCGGAGCTCCACCTCGCCGGGCTCGTGGTAGCGCCCCATGCCGTCCTGGTACGAGAAGGCCAGCACCGTGCCCTGGTGGCGCAGCTTCTTGAACGGCTCGGGGGTCGACACGTGGCCGAGATCGAACAGCACCTTGTGCCAGAAGCGGGCGTAGAGCAGGTGCAGGACGGCGTGCTCGGCGCCGCCCACGTAGAGGTCGACCGGCTGCCACTGCTTCTCGACTTCGGGCGACCATGCCGCCCGATCGTTCTTCGCATCGAGGTAGCGCAGGTAGTACCAGCACGAGCCCGCCCACTGCGGCATGGTGTTGGTCTCGCGCCGGCCGGGGCCGCCGCAGGTCGGGCACCTGGTCTCGACCCACGCGGCGATGCCGGCCAGCGGCGATTCGCCGGTGCCCGTCGGCTCGTAGCGCTCGACCTCGGGCAGGCGCACCGGCAGCTCGGCCTCGGGCACAGGCACGGCGCCGCAGTTCCGGCAGTGCACGATGGGGATGGGCTCGCCCCAGTAGCGCTGGCGCGAGAACACCCAGTCGCGCAGCCGGTAGCTGACCGTCGCGCGGCCCAGGTTCTTCGATTCGAGGAAAGCGCAGATCTTCTTCTTCGCCTCGGGCGTGGGCAAACCGTCGATGACGCCCGAGTTGACGTTGACGCCGTCGTCGCAGAACGCCTTGCCCGGCTCGGGCGGGCGGCCGTCGGCCGGGCGCACGACCTCCTTGATGGGCAGCCCGAACTTGGTGGCGAACTCGTAGTCGCGCTGGTCGTGCGCGGGCACGGCCATGATCGCGCCGGTGCCGTACGTGGCAAGCACGTAGTCCGCGATCCACACCGGCGTCTTCTCGCCGTTGACCGGATTCTGCGCATACGCGCCGGTGAACGCGCCGGTCTTCTCCTTGGCGAGATCCGTGCGCTCGAGGTCGCTCTTGTTGCGGGCCGCCGCCTGGTAGGCGCGCACCACCTCGCGCTGCTCGGGGGTGGTGATGCGCTCGACCAGCGGGTGCTCGGGCGACAGCACCATGTACGTGGCCCCGTAGAGCGTGTCGGGCCGCGTGGTGAAGGCCTTGATTTCCTCCGTGCCCGGCCAGCCTTCCCGGTCGACCAGACGGAAGACGGCCTCGGCGCCCTCCGAGCGGCCGATCCAGTTGCGCTGCATGGCCAGCGTGGACTCGGGCCAGTCGACGAGCGCCAGATCTTCCAGCAGGCGCTCGGCGTAGCGCGTGATGCGCAGCAGCCACTGCCGCATGTCCTTGCGCTCGACGGCGGCACCACAGCGTTCGCACTTGCCTTGCGAGACCTCCTCGTTGGCCAGGCCGGTCTTGCACGACGGGCACCAGTTGATGGGGACCGTGCCCTCGTAGGCCAGCCCCTGCTTCCAGAGCTGCAGGAAGATCCATTGCGTCCACTTCACGTACGCCGGATCGGTGGTGTTGACCTCGCGCTCCCAGTCGTAGGCGAAGCCGACGGAATCGATCTGCCGGCGGAAGTTGGCGATGGCTTTTTCGGTCGTGATGCGCGGATGGATGCCGGTCCTGATGGCGTAGTTCTCGGCCGGCAAGCCGAAGGCGTCCCAGCCCATCGGGTGCAGCACGTTGAAGCCCTGCATGCGCTTCCAGCGCGTGATGATGTCCGTCGCGGTGTAGCCCTCGCAATGCCCCACGTGCAGCCCGGAGCCCGACGGATACGGGAACATGTCGAGGGCGTAGTACTTCGGCCGCTTGGCATCGAAAGTCGTCCGGTGCAACCTCGATGCGCGCCAACGCGCCTGCCACTTCGGTTCGACGATGCGGTGTTCGTAAGGCATGAAGCGGCGGGAGTTTACAACATCAGGCAGGAGGATGATCGTCTAAGAGAGACGGAGGGCGCAGAGGCGGAGGAGAGCGCAGAGTTGACTTCGCCGGCGTGGTCGGACAATGGAAAGGACCACCATGACCGCGTTGCTCGTGCTGCTTCTCGCCCAGCCTACGGGCGTGTTCGAGAATCTCGAGCCCTGGAAGGTGCTGGAGACCAAGGGCGGGCTCGTGCTGCAGGGGCGGCCCATCAAGGGCTCGAAGCTCTCCGAGTACCGGGGCGTCACCGATACGCCCTACCCCGCACAGGCGCTGTGCGAGCACATCTACGAGTGGGCCACCAAGGGCACGGACCACCCTGGCGTGAGGCTGCGCAAGCTCCTCAAGGATGGTCCGGATGACCGCATCGTCTACGACCAGATCGAGCAGTCCGTCGTGTCCGACCGGGACTACGCGCTGACGGTGGTGCGCCGGCGCGAGCCGGACGGGACGTGCCGCATCCGCTTCTGGACGAGCAACGCGCTGGCCCCACCCCTGCCCGCGGGATTCGTGCGCATGGAGCGTCTGTGGGGAGGCTGGGTGTTCGAGCCCCTGCCGGGCGGCAAGGCGCGTCTCGCGCACACGCTCTTCGCCGATCCGGCCGGCAGCATCCCCGCGTTTCTCGTGCACGGCCCGCAGAAGTCGGCGGTGAAGGACTCGGTCATCACCGGCCTCAAGAAGGTCAAAGCCGCGCTCGCAGCCAAGAAGTAGGCTACCGCCTCCGCGCCCACCTCCCCCTCTATGCCCTCACCGCGCCGAATCGGGGCCACTCTCCTCCTCCTCCTCCCCATAGTCCACGCCCGGCTTCTGCACGTAATCCGCGATGGGGGACTTGCGCGTGCCCTTGATGCGACCGCGGGTGACCCGCACGGGCACCGGCTGTTTGAGCTCGTAGTAGTAGCCGCGCGTGTCGATCACGTACTCGTATTCCTGTTCCTCGTGGGTGAAGCGTTTGCGCACGGTCATGGCCTGGTTGCCGAGGCGCTCGAAGGGGCAGTGCCGCAGGATGAAGTCGAACAGACGCACGGCGCGGCTGTTTGGCAGGCGGTGGCAGCCGTGCGAGTAGCGGCGCGCGATCGAGGTGTAGTCCACCGAGCCGTGCGTGCGGATGCCGTTGTCGCCGCCGCCGTGGCGCTGGTGGATGGCCATGACCAGGCCGTACGCCGACTGGAATCCGGGCCCCATCACGTCCACGTTCACCACCGTCGCGGCCCCCTTGTCGCGGTCGAGCGTCTTGCGCGTCAGCAGAGCCCTGGTCGGCGTGCCGTCCGGCGGAATCCACACCGGGCTGGCCACGATCTGCTTCCAGATGCGCGGGCCCACGTCCGAGTTCTTGTACTTGATGTAGACCTTGCCGTCGGCGTGAAGCTCGCTGCGCCACGAGCCGATGGTCGTGCGCCAGCGCCCAAGCGGAATCCTCTGGCCACGGTAGTCCACGAACAGGGTCAGCGTCGGAAAGCTCTTGCGCTCTTGCACGACCGGCTGGCCCTCCTCGTCGAAGGGCGGGTCGTACCACACGTCGCCGCGATCGATCTCGACCGATAGGCTCATGCGCTTGCCGTAGTAGGGCGGCAAGGGCGGCGGCCGGAAAGCCACGTGCAGGCCGGCCAGGCCCTCGCGCCCAACCCTGCGCAGAAAGGTCAGAACATCGCCGGTACTGCGGATGCCGAGCGCGGCCAGCAGCGCATCGGCATACTCGCCGATGAGGTTCGGCACCTCCTGTGCCCTGCCACTCGCATCCTTGTACTTGGCCGGGTTCTTCCCGCCCGACACCGACCCGTCCTCGATGATCCCGGCGCCGTCCGCGATGCGTTCCATGACGATGCGGCGGAAGGTATCGAAGTGCAGGTCCATGGGCGGCCGCTGCAGCGCCGCCAGGGTCTCGCCGCCGAGAAAGCCCCAGCCGAAGATGTTGTTCTTCCGTTCCCACGTGGCCAACGCCTCGTTGGTCGGGAGGTCGAAGATCCCTTGCGTGTGCCGCACCCGCGGGACGAGCAGCCCTTCGCACACCAGCCGCGCCTGCACCGCGCGCACGGCCCGCAGCCTCGCCTGGCCGCGATGGTAGCGCTCGATGCGCTTGCGCAGCCTGCGATCGCTCTTGGCGAGGCTCGATAGACGAGCGTCGCGGCCTTGGTCCGAGCCCGCATTCGGGTCGGGCGGCGCGAGTTGGATCTTGCCCGTGGTCGCGTCCGCCGCCGACTGGTCGCCGGCCAGGAGCTTCTCGACCCAGGCAGCGTCGGAGAGCGCTTCGCTGTAGTCCTTCCTGGCTTGCTCGCGGCTCTGGAAGGTAAGGGTGCCCTCGAAGGCGGCGAGCCCGTCCACATCCGCCTGCGCGAAACAGGTCTTGGCCCGATCTTCCTCGATACGGCCCAGCAGAACCGACAGCGTCGGCGGGATGCCGTAGGCCTCGAGGTAGTTGCGATCGCGCTGCACGCGCACGGCCCGCTTGGCCTCGGCGACGGCGCGCCGGGCCTCGCGGGTCTTGGCCGCGCCCCTTTCGAGCGAGATGCCGGCCGCCGAGATCGCGGCCAGCTCTCCCTGCGGTGTTTCCATCAAGATCTCGTCGGGGCTGGCGCGATCGTTGGCCAGTCGGACGAAGGTGCCGCGGTACGGATTCGGCTTCGTGGGCGTGCCCGGCCCGTCCGATTCGCCGAAGATGAAGGGCGCCCACTCGTCGGACAGATCCACGTCGAGCAGTCCCTGCTTGCGCGCTTCGGAGACACCCATGCGGCGCGGTCCCTCCGGCCCGAGCGCGTAGGTTTCCCCGGCTGCGAGAGCCCCCTGCGTATCCCACGCACTCAGCGGCGGAACCGGTGGCGGTGGGGCGATGGGCGCGGCCGCCGAGTCGGCCCCCTGCGTGCGCGCCGGCGCGGACGTCGGCTGCGCGGTCTTGCGACAAGCCGGCGGGCACGCCACGAACGTCACAATGGCTAGGACGGAGATACTGTGATGGCTACGCACGGGGCAAGGCTCGAAACGAACTGCGTGCAAGCTAGCGCCCCGGCGGCCGGCCTGTCACCCTCGATGTTCATGCCTCCCATCGCAGTCGTCGGCGCATCGAACGAGCCGCGCAAGTACGGGAAACGTGCCGTGCGCCGCTACCTGGCACGGGGCTGGACCGTGTTTCCGGTGGACCCGAGGGAGCCGGCGATCGAGGGACGTGCCCGCCCGTCGCAGCGCCGACCGATTGGGCCGCAGACAATCGAGTCCTGCGGCATCATCGCCGCAGCAGACCGTTGACACTGGCGGTCCGGGCGAGTAGATACGTGCGGCTCGAATCGCTCCACCAGAGCTGTTCTGGCATGGGGTGGTAGTTAAGTTGGTTATAACGCCGGCCTGTCACGCCGGAGGCCGCGGGTTCAAGTCCCGTCCACCCCGCTGAAAAACTAGTTGAAATCCCTCGCAAATCCCCAGAGCGTGAGTTGACGTGAGTCGATTCTCCTGGGGGTGGGCGGGGCTTTTCGGACCGCGAAAAGCCGAAACCGCCTCGACGGCGTTGGTCTGCGCGGTCGTCGATAGCGCCCTGGAAGAGTCCGCTGGCGCCAGTGCCTGCATCTTCGTAGCGGAAGACTCCGCAGGGAACTTCACCTTCAGCATCTCCTTGCACATCGCCCGCCATCCCGATTTCCCCGTGAGGCGCGTGTAGCCGTCAAATACTGTCTTCCTCGCACCGTGGGTCATCCAGCGAAGCAGCTCGGGACTCGCCCCGTGTGCGATCGCGAGTGAAATGAAGGTCGCACGCAAGTCGTGCTGGCCGCGCTTGTGGCCGCCCGTCGAGGTCTCCACACGCAAGCCGATGCGCTCGAGATCCTCGTGGAACTTGCGCAGCATGTGGTTCACCGAGCGGTACCCACCCTCGCGCGAGGGCACGATCAGATCGTCTTCCCTGGGAGGCCGCCCCATGAGGCGCTCGAATCCTGAGGTTCTCCACCCCTTCAGGATCGAGGCCAGAACCGGGTGCACCGGCACGTGTCGGACCCGCCACGACTTCGTCTCCTTCACGACTTTCTTCTTGGTGTTGTACGAGGTCGACACCACTACCCGGCCAAGCGGTTCGGACGACGGATCGTAGTCCGCCCAGGTGCGCGCCGCAGCCTCGCCAAAACGCAAGCCCGCCAAGAAAAACGCCACCGCATAGAACGTCCGACGGTCTTCGGTGTAGACGATCAGGGCAAAACGCGCCTCGACGATCGCGGGTACCGCGGCCCCCAGATCCGCCAAATGCTGGGAAGCTCGGGCGAAGAGCGACCCGAGTGATCGCGCTCAACGCGATCGAATTCCCGCTCTTTGGAGAGATCGCTTCCACTCAGACACCCGACCCCAGCATGAGTAGTTACTTTCTAGCACGGGCGTCGCGCCGAATCGACTTCGTAGTATCATGCCCGGCAGTGAGGTGCCTCCTGGCACAGTCAGGTGGGTAATGACAACGCCCAGTTTGAGGATGGCGATTCTAGCCGTAGGAGCACTTGCAGCCGGGTGCTCGACGTCGGGCGCATCACCCGACTCATCCATGACTGCTGACGGGCCGACGTCCGAGCAACGCGATGCTGCCGCCGACTCTGGCCGGGGGTCTGGCGTGGGTGATTCGGGCTCGTTGGCCGAGGCACCAGGGGCCGACCTGTCTGCAGCGGCCGCAGATGCATTGGCAGTTGCGGCCGACGGCCGGCCGGGCATCACGGACGTAGCGGACGCCGGGGGCGGCGACCTGGCAGCGACAGGGGGTCCGGATGAAGCTGCCGAGGCAACGTCATTGGACGCCGGGTTTGGTGCCACCGATGGCATCACCGTCACAGACGGCGGACGCAAGGACGGTGCGGACGACCGGCCCGTCGCAGAAGACGGATCGGATGGGGGTGACGTGGAAGCCGACGCCACGGGCAGTGGCACGTGCGCGGACCCGAACGGATGCTTCGGATCCAACTGGGCCCAATGGCCGATGCCGAACACGGCCGCCGACGTTGCGAACGGTGCGCCGAATCCACCTTCGCTCGTCGACAATGGAGATGACACGGTCACAGATGAGGTGACCGGTCTAATGTGGCAGCGTTCGGCCACGGTGACCCAATACAAGCGCGCCGAGGCGCGGGCTCGCTGTGAAAGGCTGCGCGTCGGAGGCTACGCCGACTGGCGGATGCCGTCTGCGATCGAACTCGTAAGCATCGTCGATTTCGACAATTTCAATCCGAGCATCGACGCGAAGCTCTTTCCCGACACCCCCCTCGATCCGAGCACCGCCACGCATACCCCAGCTAGCTACCAGGTGACCAGCACCACCGCTGGCGATCCGCTCGCCGGGTGGCTCGTCGAGTTCTCCTATGGGCGGACCAGTCTCGACACCACGTCCCTCGATCGGTCGGCATATCTTCGTTGTGTTCGCGGGCCGCGTGCAGCGCCAGCCGACACCTCGGCGGGACGCTACGATCTTTCGACCGATGGCATTGCGGTCGACATGAAGACCGGGCTGACCTGGCAGCGCGTGTCCTCGGCCACCCGCCGCAAGCTCGCTGATGCCCAGAGCTACTGCGCGACGGACACGGGGCTGCCAGGCACCGGCTGGCGCGTCCCGACGATCAAGGAGCTCATGACCCTCGTCGACTTCACGAAGCCGGACAACTACCGCATCGACCAAACGGTGTTCACCGTCACGACGGACGGCGTGAACACCTACGGCGTGTTCTGGAGTGCGACGTCGGTCGCGGCGAAGCCGCCCTACGCGCAGTACGACTCCGAAATCTGGTCGGTGTACTTCGACCGAGGCGCCAACTACTACATCGACGGGGCGGGCTACGCCTACATTCGCTGTGTACGGTGATCACCACGGGTACGCGACGGCGCAGGCCAGGTCGAACTGATCGTCATTTTCGGGTGTTCTCCAGACCACCAAGGCGCGATCGTCACCCCACAGAATCTCGGGAAGGCTGTACCAGCCGGCGCCGTAGTCACCAACGAGCCACTGCTGGTCTTCAGCGGCAGGTGGGGTGAGCAGAGTGCCACCCACGGTGAAGCGAGCGCCACCAATCCCCTCGGCGAAGAAGTCGCTGCCCACTCGATGTCCCCACACCAGCAGGGAACCGGACCCGAAACGGGCGATGCGCGGGTTGTTCCCATCGCTGACGGCGATGCTCGTGCCCGCGGTCGGCTCGCCATCGAGCAGCTCTCCGTCCGGTGTGATCCGGACGACGTGTAGATCGAGCGTGGATGAATCGCGCCGCTGGGTCCAGCTCGCCACGAAATTGGTACCATCGAAGATGAGCTCGGCCTCCTCGTGCCCCACCCCAGGGACAGCATCCACCGCGAAAGGAATCGTGTCGATGGCGTGCCCATCGGCGGCAAAGTGCGCAGCGGCCAGGATGTTGGCCGTCTCCGGCAGCGTCGGCGAAGGCGTTGCGGGCGGCGTGTAGAGAAGCGCCATGACGTTTCCGGCTCCGTCCTTGGCTAGAGACGCCGATCGTTGATCCATGCCCGGGTAGGGCTGCACATGCTCGGTCGCGTGACCGAATTCGTCGACGGTGGCGAGCCATAGGGTTCCGACGGTGGTTGAGGAGGCCGGCTCCCGGGTCGAGGTCGTGTACGAGACCAGGAAGCCATCTCTGGTTGCGACGACCGAAGGTGCCCCCGCCTCTGTCTGGAACATGATCGGACCACTGAGCGTTTCGCCTGCCGACGAAACCGTGATCACTTCGATTCGTCTGTAGCTGGCGTTGATGTATGCGACGAGATAACGCTGACCATCCCATGCCATGGAGACTGAAGTGAGGTAGTTGCCGGTATCGAGCAGCGGTGACGAACGCACCGGTCTGCCGTCGGCATCGACGACGACCGCAAGCAAATTGCCGCCCGCTGCCCCCCCGCCTCTTTCGATGCTCGTGGGGATCACCACGAGGAACTGCTGTCCGTCAAAACCGATCGAAGGGCGGTTTGGGGTATAGGGGTTGCTGCTGGCCTCGTCCGCGTCGCGCGCCAGCCAGCCCGCCGGGACGACGCCGTGTCGGTCGTCTCCAATCTCGTATGCGATGAGCTCACTCGTGCTCTCTGCCTTGTCTCTCTCGACGTACCGCTTCACGGGTCCCACCCCCGAAGCAAACCAGTCGATGCTGTGCCGGACTTCACTCATCGCGCGGGACGGATCACTCGTGTAGGTCAGCACCAGAGTCTCGACCGTCTCGACACGTAACGCCTTCTTGAAGGAGCCTATCGGCACGGCGACGTCCTCGAATGTCAAGGTCGTGGTGGCGTGCACGGCGACAGACTCTGCAAGCCCGTCCCCGTCACGGTCGGCAGTTTCGATGTTCGGGACGTTGAACGGCTCGTACGGTATGCACGTCTGGATTGGGAACGGCACTGCGGTGAATGGGGCCGCGAACCGGCCAGGGCGATTCGAAAAGGAAGGCGGTGTGTCGGTACCATGGTCAATCAGACCCTCTGGTGCAAGCTCCAGGTACGCCTCAATCGCCGGCGTGGTCATCTCCGGCTCCGGTCCGTACACGACCGCGGCCGAGACGTCGGCGAACATCTTCGTCCCCGTGACCTCGCGCTGGGTTAGTCGCGTGCCGGTCGGGAGATCGTTGCTCATCAGGTTGACCCGGAAGAACCACCGGGCACCGACGTGGAGGGGGAAGTACGATGCGCTCTCCGCCGCGCTCAGTGTCTCTCCCATGCAAACACCGGCTTCGCCCCAAGCGACGTCACGGACTACGACCGCGGTATCGCTCGCATCACTTGCAGGCTTGGCAATGTCGCTGGCCTCGGTTTCGCTCCCGGCGAACGTGTCGCGGGTACCAGCCGCGGCATCAGGCGCTCCATCCGCGCTCTGCTCGCGCGCGTCGCTGGCGCTCATCGCGGCGTCGGGTGCGTTCCCGTCGCTCTCGGCTGGCACATCGCTGGCGATGGTAGCGTCCGGGCGCTCGCCGTCGGGATGGTCGGCTATGGAGTTGTCCGACGGTATGGCTTCCTTGGCATTGTCCGCAACGTTTGCATCGACAACGGGGTGGCTCGTTTCACCGCACCCGAAATCCACCAAGAGAAACAACGAGGGTATCGCGCGAGCAAGCTTCCTGCATGGGTGTATGCTTCTCAGCATGATCAATCCTCGCGAGGGAACGACTCAGTGTACCGCGCACGCGGCCCTTCGGGGCAAGCGTCTGCAGAGCGGCCCGGAACCACTACCGGTGATGACCGCACGCTCGTCGCTGCATGCACGGTCGTCGGTGGTAGGGATGTAGGCGATCCCACCGGCGAGCCCACGCTTCTCAGGACCGCCACGGCGCCGTTCCGCACGATCGCTTCCCGTCAACCGAGAACGCGCAGCAGCACGCGCAAGAGTCCCTCGACTCGCGCGGTGTCGCCGGCATCGAGAGCTGCCAGGACACGCTCGATCGTGAGTGAAATCAACTCACGTTCGGCGTCCCGGAATGGCTCTCGACGTTCGCACACCGCGTTGGGAGGATCCGCGGAACTCGTTGATTCTCCTAGCGAATGTCCACCAGTGTCCTCGGAAATCTCGCTCGACGCGTCACCTCCTCGCTCTTTCAAGTCCCGTCCACCCCGCTGAAGCCCCTCGGGAGAAATCCCGAGGGATTCTCTTTGCTTGGAGCCGATTCTCGTCCGTGTCTGGAGAGAATCGGGGAGAAGGGCGGTTCTCCGATCGCGCCGAACGCGATCGGCCCGTATGCCGCCAGGCCTGGTCTCGGAGAGCGCCACGACGGGGCGTAGTCTTGTTGAGCGCCTCTTCCGCCCCAGCTCAGCGCCTTCTCATGAGAGCGTTGTGGGCCTCATCGTCCACGGGAAAGCTCAACTCGCGAAACTCCGTGCGGAGGTCGGTGTCGAATGCGTAGGACACGGCGGCTACCAGCAACGTGGAGCGGAAGAGGTCGGCGGCCTCGGTGTCATGGAGCCGGTCGTACCGGGCTTCCAGATCCGCATCGAATGTCTGCAGGAGCGCCATCATGCGCTTGAGGGGCGCCTGATAGCCCGTCTCCCCTAGCTCGGCTTGTTCGAAGAACTTGTAGGCCACGGTCATGAAGGTCGTGAAGGTCTCATCCTCGGGCGTTCCCGGGTCGTCCCACGACGCATAGGGGGTGCCGTGCATCAGATAGTCGTCGTAAGCCGAACGGACGACCCGCATGGTGGCCAACGAGTCCTCACGGATGTCGAAGAGGAGATCCGCGCTCAAGCCCAAGCCTTGGCCGTTGAGGATCGCGTGGGCCGTCGCGTGCTGGAAGATCTGAGCCATGGTCTCCGAGTAGATGGCATTGGCCTGGCCGTCGATCTTGCCGCCGAAGTAGTGGTCGGACGGCGTGTTCAAGGAGACGTTGTGGCCCATCTCGTGAAAGAACGAGGAGTACCGCGGCGTCGCGGAGAATCCATCGTCGCCGCATCCGAACGCCACCGGAGAGGTGTACCAGAGCGAGTACATGCCCAAGAAGGTGGGATCGCGCAGCACCACCTGGTTGAACGCCCGGTCCACCAGAAACAGATCCTCGTTCGCAAAGCCGTACTGGAGCGCGGCGGCAATGCTCAGCACGTGCTCGACGAGGCCGCGCGGTACCACGGGAAAGAACTCATCGCCGAAGAAGGTGAGACCGGCAGGGGGATCGCCCAGCCGGGTTGCCAGGGTCACGGGGCGGTCGGCAATGGTCACGAGGAGCGCGGGGGGCAGAGGTATCGGAGCGACGGTTGGTGCCGTGAATCGCACCAGCGTCCTCGCCGTGGCTTGGGTATTGTCCGAGTAGTGCGCGGTCACGGTTACGACGTAGCTCGCGCTCGGATCCGCGTACCGATGGGTGGCAGGGAACCACCCCGTGGTCGGGGCCCGACCATCGCCCCAGTCGAAATCGAAGGGTACGGTCGGCGCTTCCGTGTCGACACCGTTGACGGTGACCCTGCCGGTCTCGGGATCGACGGCTTCGACGAAGACGCTCAACGTCGGCGGCGGATCGAACAAGACCGCCTTGAAATCGAAGACCGGTGGGCAGGGGTTGCACTCACCACCGCAGTCTTTCCCGGTCTCTCCACATGCGAGGTCTACGGCATCGTTGCTGCAATGTTTCGCGCAAACATCCGGCGCCACGTCCGAATCATCGGGCGGCAGCGTATCGCCCGCATCGGCCCCTGTGTCGGTGTCGATGGACGAGACTGAGTCGGTATCGCTATTCGAGTCGCCGCGAGCGTCGGTGTCCGTTGGGGTGTCATGGTCTCGCCGGGTGTCGGATGGATCGGTCGGTTCGGTCGCATCTCCCGTGCCCACGTCTTCGTAGTTGTCTGCATCCGGGTCGCTATCGCCCGCTGCATCCGCGTCGGTGTCGCTGCCGGCTTTCGTATCGGCGGCCGCATCCGCGTCCGTGTCGCTGCCGGCTTTCGTATCGGCGGCCGCATCCGCGTCGGTCTCGCTGCCGGCATCCATATCGGCGGCTACACCGGCGTCGGTGTCGATACCGGCATCCATATCGGCGGCTGCACGGGCGTCGGTATCGATACCGGCATCGCGGTCGGCGCCTCTGTCCGCACGGGAACCGGTATCCACAACGGTATTCCTTTCGGGTGTTGCGCAGCCCGCGAAGATCGCGACTACCGCGATGAGCACCATCGCTGGCGGAAACGGTGACGAGGATGGGGCGGTACCCATGGGCGGCACGTCGGAGTCTAGCGCGCCCTTTTCCCATCGCCGCATCGCATGCCAGCGTGTCCCATGGCAGCCATTGCGTCAACTGGTCTATCTCCCCGATGTCGTTCCGGATGCCGAAGGTAGCCAGCACGCAGGTGCGGACACATTTCGTCCCTCATGACGAATGCTCCTCATTCGTGGTCACGTCCCTCGTTTGGCGCTGCCAGCAAACCGCACGAACTCCGCTGGCGTCATGACCCGCACGCCACGACAGGCTTGCTTCGGGAAATGGCGCAAGTTCCCCGTCACGAGAGGAACCCTTTCGACGAGAGCGCACTCCGTTGACCTTGGCAGGTTGAACACGGGCTTCGTGATTTCAATGATCTAGCGGACCTGCAAGCCGCGAAAGAACCTGAAAGGACCTGTCACGATTCCCTCATTGCTACCTCCTGCCGGAGGCGATTGCCTCGTGGCCGTGGCGCTGAGCTCCTTCCCGGATGCGGAAAGTAGCCAGCACGGGGCATCAGATCGCCCGGTGGTCGCGGACCAAACGCTCGGGTTCCGCATCACGGACCGAGCTTTCCGGCACACAACCTGTCCCGATATGGGCCAAAGTCTGCGAAATTCTTGTAGCGGGGCCTAGATTTGAACTAGGGACCTTCGGGTTATGAGCCCGACTCGTGCCGCGCGCTGGTCCAGGAATTCTAGGGACTTCCACATCTTGCACACGCCGCGAGAGG
>JAFGPX010000340.1 GCA_016935975.1 Deltaproteobacteria bacterium | reverse complement strand
CGCGGCCGATGCTGGCCAGGTAGTTGGCGTCGTCGGTCACGTGCTGGATCTTGAGCACGTCGAGATGCAGGCCGAGCTTGGCCAGGTCGTGCTCCACCTCCTGCGAGAGCGACTCGGCGAACTTGAGCCGATCCTGGTTGACCTCCTCCGGGGTCAGGGTGGCCAAGACGCCGCGCAGGTTGCCCTCCAGGGTCTCCTTGGCCACGCGCTGCACGTCGTCGAGGCCGCGGCCCAGGAAGCGCTCCACGGCGTTCATGACCACCTTGGGGTTCGAGGAGATCTTGGTGATGGCGATGGCGCGCACGCGCAGCGGAATGCCGACCCGCGTGTACGCGCCCTGCACGCTCACGTCGATGGGGATGCTGCGGATGTCCATGATCTCGACCGTCTCGATGATGGGCGTGCGCATGGCCCAACCGCCGTTCACCACCCGGTAGCCGACCAGGGTGCCGTCCTCGGTGCGCCGCTTGCGCCCCGACACCACGAGCAGTTGGTTGGGCCGGCAGATGTACAGGAAGCGGCTCAGGATGGCTAAGAAGATGAGGAAGGCTATTCCGAGGCCGAGACCCAAGCCGATGGCGCTGCCCACCGAGTGGCCCATGACCTCATTCGTTGCAGTCGCTAGTTCGTTCATGGCTTCTCCTTGTCCGATTCGGTCGCTGCCAGACGATCTTCCGATGGCGTCGGACTGGCTTCCACTACCACGTGCGTGCCGCGCAGGCCGACCACCCACACGGAAGCGCCGGCCGGCAGCGCTTCTTGGCTGTCGCTCTCGGCCACGAGATCCACGTCGCCGCCCCCCACCCGTAGGCGCACCTTGCTGCATTCGCCGTGGGCCAGGGGCAGAAGCAGCTTGCCCTCGCAGCCGATGTGGCTACTGGCCTCGGGCAGAACCCCGACCTCGGTCTTCGTCATTTTCGACAACACGTAGGACGCCCCCCAGCCCGTGCCCACGCCGGCGACGAGCGCCAGAATCAGGGTCTGCGCCGGGGATGTCCCGGTCAAAGACAAAACGAGCCCGGTCAAGCCGAAGAAGGTCGCGGCCCAGGTCCAGAAGCGCAGGCTCAGAAACGGCAGCCGGCCGACCCATGCGTGATGGGGATGCGCGTCGTGTCCTCCATCGGAATCCACGCCGCCGTCCGCGTCGGCCCCGGCGTCGCTGTCGTGTCCGCCGAACATGGAGGCACCGAGCACGATTCCCCCGGCGACCAGGCAAACGATGTAGGCCGAAAGCATGGACCCAGCATTGTAACCACAAGTCGGGCGGTCTGTCGCCTGGCGCCTGTTCGTTTGTGGAACCTTTGCGTTACACTTGTGCTCACATCGACCGGCAGCGACAAGGCAACACCAGGAGGACACGTGGCTATCAACATCTTTCGAATCGCGGCACTCGTGGCTCTGGCCGGCGCGGCCGCCTGCGGGAGCTCGTCGGAGAAGAGCCCCTGGGGCGCGCTCGGTGGCGCCAGCGGGCAGGGAGGGACCTACGGTTTCGACGGTGGCCCGCTTGGGCTGGGCGGCTTCACCGGGATGGGAGGGCAGACGGGAATCGACGGCTCGACCTGGACGCCCGCCGCGACTTGCGTCGAGCGGGCCAGCGCGCTGGTCGAGGCGTTGACCCCCGCGCAGCGCTATGGCCAGATGACCACGGTCGATAGCTACGGCCTCACGGTCAGCGAGGCGACCTCGGCCTTGCTCGGCTCGGTGTTCAGCGGTGGCAGCTCGGACCCGGCGGGCGGCAACACCATCGCGGACTGGACGAGCCTCGTCTCGTCGTACCTCGACGTGGCCAAGGGCTTCGCGCCCCACGTCGGCTTGCTCTACGGTCACGACGCCGTGCACGGCAGCAACAACGTGCAAGATGCCGTGATCTTCCCGCACGCCATCGGCATCGGGGCCTCGTTCGACCCGGCCCTGGCCGAGGAGGTGGGGCGCATCACCGCGCTCGAGATGCTGGGCGCGGGCATCAACTGGGCCTTCGCGCCGACCGTCGCGGCCGCGCGCGACGAGCGCTGGGGGCGCACCTACGAGTCGTTCGGCGAGATCCCCGAGGTGGCCGGCCAGATGGGCGCCGCCATGGTCAGGGGCCTGCAGAACGGCCGGCTCGGCAACGGCCAGAGCGTGCTTGCCTGCGCCAAGCACTACGCGGGCGACGGCGCCACCGACGGCGGCAAGAACGCGGGCGACGTCACCTCGCTCGACGAGGCCGCCTTTCGCCAAGTGGCCATCGAGCCCTACCGCCCCGCGATCGAGGCCGGGGTCGGCTCGATCATGGTCAGCTACAGCAGCTACCAGGGCACCAAGATGACCGCCGCGAAATACTGGCTGACGGACGTGCTCAAGGGCGAGCTGGGCTTTGCGGGCTTCCTGGTTTCCGACTGGGACGCGCTCAGCCAGTTGCCGGGAGCTTGGCCCGAGCAAGTCGAGACCGCGATCAACGCCGGGCTCGACATGGTGATGCTGTCGCACACCTGGAACGCCCACTCGGCCGCCGACTTCGCCAGTACCCTCGGCGCGCTGGTCGACGCGGGCGAGGTTCCCGTCGAGCGGGTCCAAGACGCGGTTCGCCGCATTCTCACGATCAAGTGCGAGATGGGGCTCCTTGACGGCGACACCCTCATCGATCCGGCGCTGACGGCCGCCATCGGCTCGGCGGAGCACCGGGCCGTGGCGCGCGCGGCGGTTCGCCGGTCGCTCGTGCTGCTCAAGAACGACGGCATGCTGCCGCTGCCCAAGTCGCTTTCGCGCATTCACGTCACCGGCAGCGGCGCGGATTCGCTGGCCAAGCAGTGCGGCGGCTGGACGCTGGGTTGGCAAGGGCTCGGAACCGCCGGGCCGGCGACGGCCACCACCAGGGGCACCACGGTCCTGGCGGCCGTCGGCAATGCGCTGGCCGCCACCGGCACCGCCGTCACCACGTCCGGCGACGGCAGCGGCGCCGCGGGCGCCGACTACGCCATCGTCGTGGTGGGCGAGCCGCCCTATGCCGAGGGCCAGGGCGACAGCGCGCAGCCGACGCTGTCGAGCACGGACGTCGCGGCCATCGCCAAGGTCAGGTCGGCCAACGTGCCTTTCGTCGTCGTGCTCTTCTCGGGCCGCCCGCTCCTCCTGACCGACAAGTACGGCGTTTCGGTGCTGGACGTGGCCAATGCCTTCGTCGCGGCCTGGCTGCCGGGCACCGAGGGCGACGGCATCGCCGACGTGCTCTTCGGCGACTACAAGCCGACCGGCAGGCTCGGCTTCTCGTGGCCCGCCACCGCGGAGCAGATCCCGATCAACGATGGCGACGGCCAGATCCCGCTCTTCCCCGTGGGCTTCGGGCTGACCTATCCGTAACACGGCCGGCCGGGCTGGGCCGAAAGAGGGGGCGGTCGCAAGGCACGCACGCCCCGGATCTCTCGGACGGGAAGCGGAGAAGTCGTGCGGACAACCGCCCTCGGTCGGGCGGGGGCACCGAAGGCCAGCCCTTTCAGGGTGTTTGAAGGCTGGCCTTCTTGAGGAGTCTGGCAGTTGAGACGTGTGCACCTGCGACGGAGGGAGGGACTGGCTTCTTCCTGACGCGTTGTTTGGCCCCGCGTCAAGTCTTGCGCAGGGCGCACTCCGAGATGCTCGGATTGTGCAATCTGCGAATGAATCGACCTGCGCGCGCGACGGGGAGCAGGCCCGAGCTGACAGGACCCGCCACGCCGAAGCCGGCGGGTCGCCGAGTCAAACACCTTGAAAGGGCTGGCAACGAAGTCCCCCGACCGGCCGGACTTGGCCCCGGCCGGTCGGAGCCGATGGGGGACCTACGGCTACTGCGTGCAGTTGTCGGTTCCGACGGTCACCGAGACGCCGTCCGGCTGATCGAGGATGCCGAGGTCGGCGTTACCGGTACAAGTGGTTGACACGGTGATCGCTCCCGGGGTGGTCGTACCGCAATCTACCCCTGCGAAAAGGTTGGCCTGCGCGCTCAGAGTCTGGGCGCCAGCGCCGTCCGTCAAGGCACCGATGCACAGTCCTGCACCAACATTCTGGCTTGCCGCGGGGCTTGCGACCTGCAGGGTGTTGCGGCCGCGAACGGTCCCGGTGTCCGTGCCGGTTCCAAGATCGATTGCCTCCAGATCGTCATCGGGACCGGAGCCGCTGGTGACGATATGGATCCCATTTCCGGCATTCCCGAGGCAAGTGCTGTTGCGCACCCTTATCCTGCTGCCGGCCTGAATGAGCAAGCCATCGGCATCGCTACCGAAGCTGTAAAGCCCGTTGATGGAGCTGGTCGTAGCCGAGGTCGATGCAAAGCGGACGTTGCTACCGGTGTTGTCCTGAGTCACGACCGAGCGCGATGTCCCCGAGATGGCGCCAGCGAGGTCGAGGACGGCCGTCCCGGAAACCGAAATGCCGGACTCGCCGTTGTTGTTGAATCGCGTGGGCGTGTTCGTCGCAGTGCCATTGCTGATGGAAACGGTGCCGCCGCTGACTGCCAATCCGTTCTGGTCGGCGTACGCCGCCCGAACGCCCTGGTTGATGGTGACGCTACCACCCGAGACCGCTATGCCGTTGTTGGACGCGCCGTTGGTGCTGGCGGTACCCACGGTGACGTTCGACAACGTCGTCGTTCCGCCCGTGATCCGGATGCCGTTCGTGGTCGCGTTGCTCACGGTCACGTTCGACATCGCAACCGTTCCACCCGCGATCTCGACGGCGGCGTTGGCGGTGCCGCCACCGGCGTGATTGACAGTGACGTTGGCTATCGTGATCGTTCCAGTGCCTGTCGGTTCCACGTGGATGCCATACCCGGGTTCGACCGAGGTTCCGGCCGGCCGGTCGATGGTGAGGACAGCCCCGCTGGCCGGCGAAAGGGCGGAGCCGGCGGTGCCCGTGCCGCCGAGGAACGAGAAGCCATTCTCGCCGGCGCGCAGGGACAACGTGACGGCGCCACCCTGGGTCGTGATCGTCACGCGGGCCCGCACTTCGAACGGCAAGGTTTCCCCATTGAGCGACGAGGCAGCCCCCATCTCCGACGGTCCGACGATGGTGATGGTAGTCGCGGCGGTCGGCGTGCCGACGACTTGCAGCGCCTTGGTCAGGGTCTTGAAGGCACATTCCGCCGCGGCTGCGCCTCCCGCCCGGCCGCTGCCGTTGGCCCTGGTATCGTCGCCGTTCACCGGATCCACCAAATAGCTGTTGCCGCTTATCGCATCGCAGTGGGTGCAAATGTGGTCCTGGCACACGTAGTCGTCATCGATCGCGGTGCAATCGGCGGTTACGCAGCAGTTGCCCGGGACGCAGGCTCCATCGCAACAGAAGTCGCTGCTGTTCCTGGGGCAGGTCACGTTGTCCGCTGGGCACAGGTTGGTGTTTGCGACGCACAGACCGGTGGTGGTTAGCCCGGTCGTGGTGACGCAGATGGGCCGGTTGGCGTACTCGGCCGCGCACTGGGTGTCGCTCGTGCAGGCGCCGCACGTGTGCGTGGCGGCGTTGCACACCTGCCCGGCCGTGGTGCAGTCGTCCGTGTCGTGGCAGTCGCCCTGGACGCAGAGGTTGCCCACGCAGATGTGGCCGGTGCCGTAGCGCGAATCCTGCCGGCACTGCTGATCGGTGCTGCAGTCGCCGCAGGCATTGGGCACCGAGGCCCCGCAGATCCGACCGGTGTTGCAGTCGGTCGAGTCGTGGCAGTCGCCGGTGGTGCACGCGCCATTGAGACAGATCGTGGTCGGACCGTAGTTCGTATCGTTCTTGCAGCGGTTGTCGGCCGCGGCCACGGGGTCGCCGGCGTCCACGGTCGAGACGTTGCAGGCCACGCAGGTGTGGGTGGCGGTGTCGCACAGGCGGCCTCCGGTGCACTGGCCCGAGTTGTTGCACCCGCTTACGCACTGGCCGCTGACGCAGACATACCCGGTCCCGTAGGCCGTGGCGCACCGGGTGTCGGCCTGTGCTCCCGAGCACGCGCTGCATACGCCCGCCGCCGAGCAATAGCCGTGGTTGCCGTTGGCCAGCGTGCAAGCCGCTCCGCTGGGACAGCCGGCGTCGACCGGAGGGGGCGGTTGATCGACGGGCGCGTCGCGTCTGGCGCTCTCCGGGCCGGCATCGACCGGGCAGGCCTCGGTGCAAGCGCCGACCGTGCCATCGGCAAGGCAGACGCAGTAGCCGCCGCATCCATCGTTGAGGGGGAGCTTCTGGCCCGGGGTATAGGTCCCTCCTCCCCATGAGCAAGTGATCGCCGGGGCGCCGTCGCCGCTTGGCAGACTGTCTGGGGTCGCGCCGCCGTCGGTCGCGCAATTGCTGTAGCAACTACCCAGGGCGCCGCCGGCGAGACAAACGCAGGTGGTCGGGCAATTTCCGGGAATGACGACCGTCTGACCGACGGTGTAGGACTGTCCGCCAACCGAGCAGCCGACTGGAGCATCCTGCGGGAGGGGCACATCGGAAGTTGTCGCATCGGAGCGCCCGGTATCGCTCCTGCCGGTGGAATCTGGGCTTGCGTCCTTGCCCGCGTCCGTGGACTTGTCCGAACCGCCACCGCAAGCGGCGAGAAGGAGCGCCGACAGGAGCGCACAACCGCGCCCCGAGGGTATGGATGCCCGTTGGCCTGCAACTACCTCGATCGATGCCATAAGCTTCCTGTCCATTGCCATTCCTTTCGTCGTGGGCAGCATCCCTTCCTGGCCAACAGACGGTCGTTGGACAGGCCGCGGTCGCCAATGCCCGGTTGTCAGACGGCGGATTCGTCACCGGGGGGCCACTGTCTCTCCCCCTGGAGGCGGACGAGGAGGCAATCTAGCGAAAGCGGGGCAATCTGTCGAACGGAATATCGCCGTTCCGTGTTCCGAGAGCTGTTCCGGAGGGTCGTCCGATAGCGACGAGAGCCTCTTTGCTCGGCTTCACGCCACCCAGCGCCTCAGCACCCGGGTGATCCAAAGCACGGTCTGTACGGTCACGGCGGCGACGGGGTACGTCTGGCGCGCGTTCGTCGACTGCCGCCCGGCCAGTCTTGCGAGTATGGTGAAAGTCCATCTTTCCCGCCGCGCGCGCAGATACCCCCGAGGTTCTCGTGTGCGACGGCAACCTGGCGGTGTCTGTGCGGGCTCGCACAGCTAAGAGGCGGCCGCGCTAGGTTGCCGGCAGGCGGCGGCGCTATCCTGGACGGCGAAAGGGTGGCGTGCTCATGAGACGCGAATATTCCTGGACCGAGACCATTGCGCTGCTTGTCTCCTTGGTGACCTTGTTGTTCACGGGTGCCTGCGCCGGCGAGGGCGGCGCGACCGTTCTGTCGCCGCCCAAGACGGATGGCGGGCAGCGCGCCGACCTGGCCCCGCGACCCGGCGCGCCCGACGCCGGCGAGGATGTGCTCACGGTGCCGGCCGGCCAGCCCCCGAACGCCGGCGACTATGCCAGGATCAAAGCCGCGCTCGTTGCCGAGACGCCAGCCGACGCGACCGCCTTCCTGGCGCGCTGGCGGCCGGCCTATCTCGCCCAGCTTCCCTACGATCCCTCGGCCGCGGTCAATCTGCCTCTCATCCAGCAGTCGTCCCTGCAACTGAACGCGACGGAGCTGGACACCCTGGCCAAGACCGGCCTCGCCATCTCGGCCCGCCAATCGTTCGGCACTTTCTTCATGGGGTATGTCGGCATCTACGCCAACGATCTGCCCTTGTTCGTCTCCGGCGACTCGGTTCTGCACGCCGTGCACCGGTCCTACGACAGCATCCTCAAGGAGATCGAGGTGCTGACGCTCCAGCCCAGCCTGCAGAAGGTGCTCGACGGCATGCGCGGCGCGCTCTTGGCGGAAGCTGCGGCGGGGATCTGGCCCACGGAGACGGTGCTCGACGTGGACGAGTACTTGGCCGTGGCCGCGAGCCTCGCCTTGTACAAAGGCTCGGCTGCGCCGGTGGCGGGCGGCAGCACTTCGAACGTCCAGTCGCTGGTCGCGCAAGCCAAGGCGGCAGCCGGCGTGGCGGACACGGTGTTGTTCGGCGAGTCGCGCCCGGTCGACTTCTCGCAGTTCACGGTGCGTGGTCACTACGCGGGCGACTCGCGCCTAGAGCCCTACTTCCGCGCCATGATGTGGCTGGGACGGACTGATTTGCGATTGCTCAGCCAGAAGAAGAGCGGCGAGGTCGCCTTCAACCGGCGGCAGTTCGCCGCGGCCGCGCTCATGGCCAAGCTGGTCGAGCCCGTGCAGAGCGACTGGGAGCGGGTCGACCGCACCCTGCACGCCTTCTTGGGCGAGTCCGACAACATGATGCCGACCGACTTCCCGGCCTTGCGGGCCGTGGCGGGCGCCGACTCGTGGGCGGCGTTGCTGGCCAAGAGCGACGAGGAGCTGGCCCGCGCCATCGTGAGCGGCGGTTTTGGCATTCAGCGCATCGCCAGCCAGCTCCTTTTCGTTTCACCCGGCAACGAAGGGGCGCCGCTCGATCGGGCCTTCCTGCTGCTCGGCCAACGCTTCGTCCTCGACTCGCAGGTGCTGTCGAACGTCGTCTACGATCGCGTGTTCGCCCCCGCGCGGCCGACACCGCTGCGCATGATGCCGAACCCGCTCGACGTGGCCTTCGCCGCGCTCGGCAACGCGGGCGCGGCCGGCCTGCTCGCCACCGACTTGCAGTCCTATCCCGCCTATCCGCAGGCGCTCCACCAGGCCCGGGTGCTGGTCGACCAGCACGAGCCCGCCTACTGGACGGAGAGCCTCTACACGAGCTGGCTCGGCGCTTTGCGCGCGGCTTCGCCCGGCTGGGGCGCCGCCGCCAACCCCAAGGCGCCGCCCATCGTGGCCACCGAGGCGTGGAGCAGGCGCATCCTGCAGATGCAGCTCGCCTCGTGGGCCGAGCTGCGCCACGACAACCTGCTCTACGCCAAGCAGTCGTACACCGGCATCCCGGTTTGCGAGTTCCCGGACGCCTACGTCGAGCCCATCCCGGCCCTGTGGCACGCCCTGGTGGAGCTCGGCAACCGCGGCGCCGCCTTGCTGGCCGATCTGGGCATGTCCGGCAGTTCGGGCGCCGCCAGTTACTTCACGACGCTGGCAAGCACCGCCACCATGCTGGAGGCCATGGCTCTGAGGCAAGAACAAGGCGAGGCCTTCACCGCCGAGCAGATGGCCTTCATCAACCAGGCCGTCGAGCTCAAGAGCGAAAGCGTGGTGTGCGCCACCATCACGCGTCCGGCCGGCTGGTATCCGAATCTCTTCTACGCGCGCGACGACGCGGACAAGCAGGACATGATCGTTGCCGACGTGCACACCCAGCCCGCCGACGAAAACGGCGACATGGTCGGCAAGGTCCTGCACGTCGGCACGGGCTTCCCGCGCCTGCTGGTCGTCACCTTCGAGACCTGCGCGGGGCCGCGCGCTTACGCCGGCGTGGTGTCGGCCTACCACGAGACCGTCGCCGGCGATTTCGACCGGCTGACCGACCAGCGCTGGACGGCGCAGATCGCGGCCTCGCCGCCGGCCGAAGTCCCGTGGCTGGCCGGCCTGGTTTCCCGCTGAGCCGACACGGCCGGCCTCGCCGGCCGTCCGCTCCCGGCCACGGCCACGCCGCCGTTTCCCAGACTCCCAGACCAGCTACGAACCCTCCACAGGCGGCCGTGGCGCCTCCGTCGCTGCCGTCCTTGCGCGATGGCAGGCGATTGGCCTAGATTCCCGCGCACAAGGGGAGGGCTCGCATGACGTCGCTTACCGCATCCGCTCGCCGCAGACACCGATTGGGCAGTCGCTGCTTGGCCGCAGGGCTGGTGTTGTCCGTGGTCACCGTCGGCATCGCTCCGCCGACGGCCGCGGCCGCCAGGGCCAAGGCCAGCAAGGAGAAGAAGGAGAAGGAGTCACGCGAGATGCAGGCGCGGGAGGCCTTCGCCGCCGGCAACTACCGGGAAGCCCTCGACATCTACGCCAAGCTCTACGCCGCCGAGCTACACCCGACGTTCCTGCGCAACATCGGGCGCTGCTATCAGAACCTGGGCGAGCCCGAGCGGGCCAT
>JAFGPX010000339.1 GCA_016935975.1 Deltaproteobacteria bacterium | reverse complement strand
GGCGGCATCCAGCCGCAGGTGTGATCGGTCTGGTCGCCGACCTGCTGGGCGAACGCCACCAAGTTGCCGCCGCTGTCGAGGAAGGTGCAGCGCAGGAAGTAGTCGTCCGCCCAGCGCACGAGATTGAACGCCTCGTCCTCCAAACCTGCGGCCCGGTAGGCCTCCGGGAACTCGTACATGCTCCAGGCCAGCGTCGAAGCCAGAAACCCCGTCGTCAGTCCGAACTTGATGAAGTCCCCCGCGTCGTGGAAGCCGCCCGACAGGTCGACCTCGCCCGTATTCTTGGGATCGAGGATGGCCTTGTTCCTGGCGATGAAGGCCTGCGACATATCCACGCCCGTCGCGGCGGCGGAATCCAGCCGGATGTGCTGATCCATCACGTGCGCGTCGCCCCGCCACTGCACGTAGGTGTTGGCCACGCCCGGCCCCGATTTGTTCACGTGCAGAAACCACAGCGCCTTCTGGAAGGCCTCCCCGAGCCCTCCCTCGGTGCCCTGGCAAGTCGGGGTTCCGGGGAAAGTGAGGGGCGGAACCGGCGTGGGACAGTTCGTGTCGGGAACGACGCGCGCGTCGGGACCTAGATCCGCACCGGCGTCGCGGCCGAGATCGGGGCTGGCGGCCATGTCCGCCCCGAAATCCGGACTGGCCACGGGGCTATCCTGGCCGCCGTCGGGGCCGAGCGCGGCATCCGGCATCGCGCCGTCGGGCAGCGGCGCCAAGGTCGCATCCGTGCCCGACACCGGAGGCAATCCCGCATCGCTCAGCCCGGGCTCCGCGCCCGGCGGCAGCGGCGGCGGATTGACAATCACCACTTCGGGATCGCCGGACGGCACCAGCAGGTGCGAATTGCAGCCGAGAGGAACGGCCAGTGCTGCGGCCACCAACCCGAGGTGCAGGCAGTTGCGCGAATGGTGAAGCATGGAACTCGACCGGTCCACAAAACGCGGCATTGGGCACCCAAGAGCCCAAGCGACATGTGCGAATGCTACCACACGGCCAAGTCATCGCCGGAAGGCCTTGTTCCGCATCGTGCGGCGGCTCACCCGCAGGGGCGTCCTGGGCGCGAGTCGATCCGGTGCATGGCCGATGCCGGCTCCACGGATGGGGCCGCAAAGAGAGCAACACGGGTGTTTCCCGAAGCACAACGACCATTGACAATCTTCGGAATTCTGCTTGCCTTGCCGCAGGAGCGGGGGTCGAATCGTGAAAACGAGCACATGGGTGGGGATTCTTCTTGGTCTCGCGCTTCCTCTCGAAAGCGCGACATCCTCTGCGGCTACCTACTTCCAGTATCGCGATGTCGCATCCGGATGCGACGTCTTCGTCGACCAGGCCGACCGGATCCCGCGCAAGTGCCGTGACGGGGCACGCATCGTCACCGAGAACCAGGCCAGAAGCGGCATGGCGACGTCTGCGATTTGTCTGCGCAGCCACGAGCAACGATTTCGCGCCGACAACGATGCTGCGCGACGAGAGTCCGAGCTTGTCGCCGCCGCCGTGAACGCCAAGCTGGCAAGCAACCGTGGTCGCGTTCTCTCCGAGAGCGAGATCGAGGCACTGCGACAGCTTTCGAGCCCCAGGATGGGCGCGTACGTTCTGGCCTTCCTGGCGGCCCTGGCGGCCTGGATCGCCGTCATGGTGGCCGCCTTTCGTCAAGATCACTGGGGATGGGCCATGTTGATGCTCTTCCTGTCGACGCCCGTCGCGTTCGTCTACCTCTTCCTCGGACTGGGTGAGAACCGTTGCCGTTTCAAGGCCGCATGTGCCCTGGGCCTGCTTTCGCCCGTGCTGGTCTTCCTGGCGAGCCTGTGCCGCCTCTTTCCGGTAGCGGCGCAGTGATGACCTCATGCGTTGTCTCTCGTTGCCAAGCCGGCGAGGACGGATACCGAGCACCCGACGACGCGGTGGCGGCCGGCGCTGGCTGCCGGCTTTCTTGCGCTAAGCGGTGGTGGTAGGCTGCCACCGTGTCCAGCTCCCGCCTGCTTTGCCTGGCAGTCCTGCTTGCGCTAGGTGGCTGTGCGCGAACCGCATTGGAGCATCAACGCGTTTCCGATGCTGCCCGTGGGGGCGCTGGCCCCGCCGATGCTGCGGGATCCAGCGGCTTGGGCGGTGTCGCGACGGGAAGCGGTGGTCGGGGGATGTCCTCCAGTGGCGCGGGCGGAGCCACTTCCGCAAGCGGCGGCACGACGGGCTCGGGCGGCGTCCTGGGGACGGGCGGAAGCATGGGCAGCGGTGGCAGGACCGGAATGGCGGGCACGAATCGGACGGGAGGCGCCGGAGGAGCGGGTGGGAGCAGGACGACGGTCACTCTGGCTGGCCTGGGGGGCAGCGCCGCGGGCGGCGTGGTTGCAGCGGGCGGTCTCGGCGCAGGCGGCGCCGTCATCACCGGTGGACAGCTCGCCACCGGTGGCATCACGGGTACGGCCGGCGCTGTCGGTCTTGGCGGCGCGGCAACCGGGGGCTCGCCGCCCGCGGGCGGCGGTTCGCCCGGCACGGGAGGAATGCCGGGAACCGGTGGACGAGTCCAGACCGGCGGTTCGCCCGGCACCGGCGGGTTCTTGGGCGCTGGCGGCAGCGCCGTTGGCACCGGCGGAAGCGCGACCGGAGGAACCACCGCAACGTGCGGAAACGGCACCATCGACCCGGGCGAGCAGTGCGATCTGGGCGCCGGCAACGAGGACGCGCCGGCCTTCCTGGTGACACAGGCGGAACGAGGCTTCGCCGCCACTCCCATCGTACGCGCGGTTTCCAGTGCCGAGTTCTACGACTACAGATCCGCCAGCTCGCACACCGGCATGGAGGAAGCCGGAAGCAGCCGCATCCTGCTCTTCGTCAACTCCTCGGCCCTCGAGCTCGCTCTCGTCGTCTTCCATGGCATCGACCTGAATAGCAGCGGCGTGGAACAACCGGACGCGAAGGTCCGCATGCAGTTCGACGGATTGCCGGAAACGACGGTCGTGTCCGTGGACGATGACGACGCGGCCGACGAGCTATGGATGCCTTCCCCGACCACGGCGACGGGATTCTGGAACTTCGCCAACAACACCGACGGCGGCGCGATTTCCGGTCTGCCCTTCCCCGGTGACTGGGAGATCTCGGTCACGCCCTCGTTCGACCTCGGCATTCTCTTCTGGACCTGGGCGCAGAGCGAAAGCTCGTACGTCCTCATGGACCTGGCGCAGCCGCTCGTCATCAAGGCTCACAGCATCCCCAGCCCGTGCCGCTCCGATTGCACGATCCCGCGCTGTGGCGACGGCATCTTGGACGGCGGCGAGATCTGCGACCACGGCGGCCGGTCCGGTAGCGGCTGCAGCGCCGACTGCAAGTCGTTCGAATGATGCTTGGGACGCTCCGCGACTACTTGCTGCACTTGCCGTTGGCTTGACGGGTGGTCCCGGCGATGCACAGGCAGCTTCCGTCATCGCCGCAGAAGCCGACGAGCGAAGTTGAGGTCGGGTCGGCGTTGCAGGTCTGGTCCTGTCCGGGCGTGCACACGTTCGGTATGCCGACGCAACCTGCGCTGGGATCGAAGCAGGTTCCGGCGGGGCATGAGCAAACGCTGACCTCGTGACTGTCGGCGGGCGAACAGCCGCAGGCGCCGGGGGCACACGTGCCCGGAAAATCGCCCACCGACAAGCAGCACAGCGAGGTCACCACCTCTCCGTGCGTTCGCGTGCACAGGGCGGACGGACTGGAATCCACATCGGGCGTCGCGTAGGCGTCGGTCGGCGGGCAGGAGCCCGTGCACTCCCCCCAGGTGCCGTCGGACATGCAGACGCAGCTCACGCAGCCGCTGCCAACGCGCTCTCCGACTTGGTAGATCTTGCCGTCGACAGTGCAAGTGATTGGCACGTCGGTCGGGGGAGCGGCGTCGGGCGGGCACGTTCCGGTGCAGAGTCCCACGGTGCCGTCGGCCTGGCACACGCAGCTCGTGCACGCGCTCAGGATCACG
>JAFGPX010000338.1 GCA_016935975.1 Deltaproteobacteria bacterium | reverse complement strand
GGGGGCTGCACCGAGCTGTGCACGTGGGGTGGCTACTGCGGGGACGGCATCGTGAACGGTCCCGAGGAATGCGACGACGGCGTCAATACGACGAGGTACGGCCCGCTCACGGCCTGCGCGCCCGGCTGTCACAAACCGCACTATTGCGGCGACGGATTCCTGGACACCCTGTTCGGCGAGCAATGCGACGATGGTCCCGCCAATTCCGACACTGCCTATGGCGGCTGCACCACGAGCTGCAAGTTCGGCCCCACTTGCGGGGACGGCATCGTAAACGGCGCCGAGGAGTGCGACGACGGCGTCAACACGGCGAAGTACGGCGACATCGCGGGCTGTGGGCCCGGGTGCCAGAAGCCGCCCTACTGCGGCGACGGTATCGTGGACACCCTGTTCGGCGAGGAGTGCGACAATGGCGCCCTCAACGGTCAGAGCCTGTGCTCCGAGGTCTGCAAGGTCATCGTCCCCTGAGGCGTTCCTGGGTGCTTCGAGTTCCGCAGGAATAGGCTCTTGCGGCCGGACGTGCTAACGTAGCTCCCTGCTTGGGAGGCAGAGCAGTGTCCGTCGAACGTCGTCGGAGATATCGTCATTCCGTGTATCTGGCGGCAGAGCTTGTCGTCGAAGGGACGTCGCCGCGCACCGCGATCACGAAGAACGTCAGCGAGCTCGGCCTGCTGCTCCTGACTCGAGCCGATCTCGACTGCGGGCAAAGCGTCGTGGTCAAGATCTACCTGCCCGGCGACGAAACGCAGCCGGTCGATGTGCCGGGGAAGGTGGTTCGACTGGAAGAGCTGGCCGACGAGGAGAAAGGGATCTGGCGGAACAAGGTGGCGTTCACCTTCGACAAGGCGCAGCCCGATATCGCCCAGGAGTTCAAGAAGTTCGCGGAGGAACAAGCCAAGATCTACGCCCCCATCCGAAAGCGACGGTAGGCGGCCCATGCTGGCTCCAAGGAGGACCACTGCGGCCGCGGCCGTCCTCTGGAGTTGACAGAGCAGTCGTGAACGGGAAAGGTTTCGCGTTGCGCAGGTCATGAGGCTCGCGGCTACTTTTCTTGCGGTCTTCGTGGGAACGCTGCTGCCGGTCCGCAGTCGAGTGGCGCGAGCCGAGAACGAGGCAATCACCCCCCTCAATGCCGCATGTCGTGCGGGCGATCTGGGGACCGTGCGCGGCCTTCTGGCGGGCGGAGCTTCGCCCGACGAGCCCAACCCCGGCGACGATTCGCACGATGGCACCTACGCGCAGGGCTTGCGCCCCCTGCTCAGCACGCTCGGCCAGACCTGGGATCCCGGCGCCGAAGACCGGCTGGCGATCTTGCGGCGACTGCTCGATGCCGGGGCCGATCCCAACTTCGTGATAGAGGGGAACTCGGCGCGCATTCACCAGGATTCCCTGGGAGGGCCGCTGCATTTCGCGGTCGGGGGCTGGTGGAAGGAGTCTTGGAAGAATCCGCGCGCCCCCCGCGCGAGGCGCTGGATCAACGAGGACACGCGGCGGCTCACCCAGAGGAACAACACCTTCGTCGAGCGCGCCGTGCGCATGTTGCTCGACGCGGGAGCGAACCCCAACTCGCGGCGGCCAGGGGACGGGCGCTCGCCGCTGCACCTCGCCGGGAACCGGGGCTCGCTCGTCCTGACCAGGCTCTTGCTCGAGCGCGGCGCCGACGTGCGCATCACGGACGACAACGGGTTCACGGCGCTCACCCAGGTGGTGGTATGGGGCGACAACCCCGAGCTCGAGTCGTTCTACGATTCGTATCTGACGGCGAACCGCATCACCATCACCGACCCGCGGTGGCGGGATCGCCGTTCTGATCGATTCGGCCGCTCGCTTGGCGGGGTTCTGCGCGTGGCGGCCTATCTGGCCCTGCCTTTGGCCTACGCGGCCGGCGCGATCTACCTGCGCGAAAGCCACTTTCGCGACCGTCCGCAGGACAACTGGCTCGGCGTCGGGAACGCGTACCTGACGGTGACCGCCGTATCGATGATCGGGGCCGGAGCGGGCGGAGCCTACCTGGCATCCCGGGGTGGCCGGGGAGGACTCGGCGAGCTGGGCGCGGCCCTCGGCGGCTTCTGGCTGGGGGCGGTCCTCGTGGGGTTGCCCGCGGGAATCCTCGCGACCTATTTCGGGCACGTGCCCCGCTACTTCAAGGACTATCGCGCGCTCTACTACCTGCCGCCCGCGGCCGCCTTGGGGATCACGACGGTCGTCTTGGCCTACAAGTTCTAGCCCAATCGAGCCTGCGTCACTGCCCGTACGCGGCGACGATGCCGGCCTGGACCGCGTCGTCGGCGGCATGCGACGAGTAGTGCGCGGTCATCACCCCTTCGAAGAAGTTGCCTTGCGCGGCGCTGCTGTTGTCGCCGGCGATGCCCAGGATGATGGCCCCCTCTTTGCGCATGGGACTGTATCTCGCGTTGGGGCGCGGACCGTCGAACGGCGTCGTCAGGAGACCGGACTGTGCATTGCCTGCCTTGATGGTCCAGTGACCGTCGGGGTACGTCGTGCTCTTCGAGTCGCCCTTCACCATGCCGGTGACGAACTTGTGGGCAACCGGCGTGTTCTTCTCGTAAGGGCTCACGTCTCCGGCCCAGAGGCCGTTTTCCAGGTCCGCCATCACCCACGGGCCCATGTCTGCCCCCTTGTTCCAGATGGTGCAGCTCCCGAAGTAGACGGCTTCGGCCGCGCCCTCGCCGTTGTCCATGTTGTTGGTCTCGGCGTTCCCATAGTCGAAGCAGCACCCGGAGTTGTAGAAGTCGCCGCTTGTGACCATGTAGATCGTCTCCGGGTTGTCGCCGGTGGCGGTGCCCACGGCCTGGTTGTTCCGATAGCCGATCCCCGGCGTGATCCTGACGCCGTAGACCTGATGGCCGCTGAGCGTGACGGGGAGGGCTTTCGCATTGGCCTCGTTGTCGGCCGTTTTCTTGGCGCCGCCGGCGGGTGCCACGGTGAGGTGGTTGCCCAGGCCCGACTGGTCGTAGATGATCGAGATGGTGCATGGGTCGGCGCCGCAAGCCACGTCCTGCACGGCCGAGTCGGCGAAGCCATCCGCGAGAAAACCGATGTCCGCGGTCGCGCCACCCGTGCCGCTCTTCGAGCCGCCAACCCTGACCTGGTAGAGGGGCCCGGCGTACGCGCTCGACAGGCGCCGAATCGTGCTGTGGGCCGCCACGCACGGGCCGCCGTCCTTCGCATAGATGTCGCAAGGCCTGATGGCGGGCGCCGTCGCGCCGCCCGCGCCCGTGCTGCCCCCCGCGCCCGCGGCGCCCCCGGTCGCCCGCATGCCGCCCGTCCCCGGCGAGGTGCCGCTCTTCTGGAGCGCCACCGTGCCCGTCACGGGCAAGTTGGTGGGCGATGGGGTCAGGGTCAACGTGTTTGCCGAGACACAGTACGAGTAGTCCACGTCGTCGTCGGCGGTGAGCCTGCTGCCCGAGGTCGCGTACCTGCCGCTACTCGACGCCCAGGGCGATATCGCGCCGATGCCGCCCGTCTGGTCGGCAGTGCACGAGCAGTTGCACTGGCCGCTCGCGTCGGTCGAGCAAGCGGCGGTCTTCCAGCCTAGAGCCGTGAAGATGATCGAGGCCCTGGAGCATTCGAGGAGAGCCGACGAAACCGACAGGCACGAGGGAGCCAGCGGGAAGGCGATGGAGCCAGTCGTGGTCGTCTCGTCCGTATAGGTCCTGTCGGAGTTGGCGGTCCAGGTTCCGGTCACCTGGAGGGAGCCGGTGACCGGCACGGTCGGGCAACCCAGGCCGACCGACGCAACGTCCATGTCACCCGTCACCGTCAGACATGACGACGTCACGGTCCAGGTCCCGACCACGTCTCCGCCACAAGGCACGACGTTGGCGCAGGCGGCTCCACCAGCGCCGCCGGTCCCCTTCGTGCCGCCGGTCCCCTTCGTGCCGCCGGTCCCCTTCGTGCCGCCGGTCCCCTTCGTGCCGCCGGTCCCCTTCGTGCCGCCGGTCGGGGTGATGCCGCCCGTCCCGCCCCTGCCGCCCGGGCCGGACGTGCCGTCGATACCCGCCGTGCCTCCCGCGCCGCCGGCTCCCCCGAGGCTGGCGTCGGGCCCTGTTCCAGCCTGCCAGGTACAGCCGACAGAGTCGCACGAGGACGGGGCTGTGAAATGGGAACAGGGCCAGGGCGTGCCTACGCAGGGCATGTTGGGAACGAGGTTGTCCCAGTAGCAGCCAACCGCCAGGCAGGCGGACTGCTCCCAGTAGCTGCCGCAATCCTTGGGCAGCCCGGTGCAGAGCCCGGTCGGCGCGCTACCGGCAGCGTCCCCGCTCGCCGAGCCACCGTTGCCCCCCACGCCACCATGACCACCCGTGCCGGACCGGCCGCCGGAGCCGGCATTCCCGCCAGTGCCGGCACCTTTGGCGCCGCCATCGGCAGATGGCATGGCGCTATCGGGAGGGCGCACGCACACACGAGAGAGGCAGACGAGACCGGGATCGCATCCGCCGCCCGCAGTGCAGGGCCCACCTTCCGCGCCGACCGGCATCGGCATCGGCGTGTTGCCGGAGCAGCCGACCAATAGGGAGAGCAGGCTTGCTGCTCCGAATTCGAGATTCAACCATCGCATGAGCGTTCCCTCCAGGGGCCAAGGCGGGATTTCTTCGAGCCATGATCCTCCTTGTCATCGGCTTTGGCCAGCCCCCGCCGTCTTCTCGCGTCGGAGAGGCACAGGTCGGGTCCGCGTGACCGCTGCCGGATGCCGGCGCCGGCGGCGGGATGGGCAGCGGCGGTATGATCGCGAGTGGCGGCAGCGGCGGCTTGGCGCCGGGCAGTGGCGGTGCCGTACCCCCGGGTAGCGCAGGAGGTACGTCCGGGACCGGCACCGACGCAAGCACCGGCGCTTCCGGTTGTTCCTGCCGGGTGGGCTCGAATCATGGCGACGCCGGGATGGTGGCGCTGCGCTTGCTCTCCGCCGCCGGACTTGTGCTTGGTGGCCGCCGTGCCGGCAAGCGCTAGCGCGACCTCGGTTCGTGCGCAGTCCAGGCGAGAGCGGCCCGGATTTGGCGCAGCCCCACCGTTCGCAGTTGTCGCGCCACGCAAGGGCGTACTCTCCCGGTACGCCACTTCCGTGGGCCACTTCGCGGGAGACGAGCAACTGCTCGTCAGGGGCTTGAAGAGACCACTTGCCAACGCCCGGGAGAAATGCCTGATGAGAACGGCGGGGACGACATCTACGCTCTTGTTTGCTGGTGTGCTGGGCATCGCCATCTGTGCCTGTAACGGTTCAGACGGCAAGGACGGAGGCACCGGTGGCGGCTCGGTCACGCCCAGCGGCGGAGCCTTCGCCTCCGGAGGCATGCCCGGAGGCGGGAGCGGAGGGAGCCCTGCGCCCAGCGGCGGTGCCATGACTGGTGGCTCCAAGACCGGGGGCGCGGGAGCCGGGGGAGCCAGCGGAGGCAATACGAGTGGCGGAGACGCCGGATCCGGCGACAGCGGGGGCTCGACGTCGATGGGGGGCAGCGGGGGAGGCAGCGGAGGCGACACGGGTGGCAGGGAGGCTGGTGTTGCCGGCAGTGATGGCTCGATTTCGCCGGGAGGCAGCGGAGGCAATACGGGGGGCAGGGAGGCTGGACCTGGCGGCAGCGGGGGCTCGACGTCGATGGGGGGCAGCGGGGGAGGCAGCGGAGGCAACGCCGGCGGCATGGACGCCGGTGCTGGCGGCAGCGGGGGCTCGACGTCGACGGGGGGCAGTGGGGGAACCTTCACGGGCACCTGCACCAAGTCCAAACCTACGGGCACGAATGCATCCGGGAGTGGGCCACACGACGTGATCGTCGAAACGAATGCCGACCCCGGGATCAACGAGGGCACCATCTACCGCCCCGCCGACTTGGGGGAAGACCAGAAATACCCGATCTTCGTTTGGGGGAACGGAGCCTGCTCGCGAAACGGGCTGTCGAACTCGATTGCGATGGCCGAGATCGCCTCGCACGGGTACTTCGTCGTGTCGGATGGGACGCCGAACGGCACCGGCAATCGCACCATGGACCGCTCGAACCTTCCCGCCATGGCCGCGCCCTTGCTCGCATATATCACCTGGGCCATCGCCGAGAACGAGAAGCCCTGCAGCGCGTACTACCACAGTCTCGATACGACGAAGGTTTCCGCCAACGGCTTCTCTTGCGGCGGACTCATGTCCCAAGCCACCGCCGCGGACCCGCGCATTACCACGTGGGGGGTCACCAGCAGCGGCATGGCGGGTGCGAACCAGGCTTTCTACGAGCCGATCGACACGCCCGTGCTTTTCGTCGAGGGTGGTCCGAGCGACTCGGCGTACGACGGCGGCAAGGAAGGCTACCAGAACATCAGCAAACTCGGGGTTCCCGTGATGTGGTTCAGCAAGGACATCGGCCACGGAGGGGATCTCTCCCGACCGGGGGGCGGCGACTTCACCAAGATCAATCTGGCGTGGCTCAACTGGTGGCTCAAGGGAGACGAAACCGCGACCGGCAAAGGCTTGCTGGTCGGCACGGGCTGCTCCTACTGCAAGGACAGCGCCTGGGAAGTCATGTCGGAGAACGTTCCCTAGTCTCCGCACGCGGCTGGGCGAACGACGGGTGTCTTCCGCGCACGGCGATCCCATCATTTGCGCTTGCGGGTCATGTGGAAGAAGAGCTTCTTCGCCCTCTGGTCTTCGTGGACGGCGATCGACATCCTTCGCTCGCCTTTTTCGAGAACCAGTCCGTCTTTCCCATCCCCGACCACGATCCAGCCCCGTCGGTTGCGTTGGGCGCGGTAGAAATCCATGATCTCCTCGGGAGGTGCACCGACCCTGAAAGCCCAGAACGAGGCATCGGGGTTGTCGCTGCCGGTGGCCACGCCGACCGATTCCTCGATCGAAGGATGGGGAACGATTCCCGTTTCCGCCAAGCGGTCGGTCGCGAGGTGTTGTCTCGCCAGAACGACGACGAACAGAGGAATCGCAACGAACGTGCACGATACGAATGTCGCCGCGACGTGAGAGCGGAAGGAGGAAACCCTTCGGATGTAGAGCAGGTAGCAGGTCAAGACCGCCAGACCCACGGCGCCAACGAGGAGGATGATGATTGATCTTTCCATTTCCCCGACCCTCTTGTTTCTCATCCCGTCAGGTGCCTGGGCTCCCTCTTCTCGCCGGCCCAGCGTTCGGCAAGACCGCGAGGAACCGCTCGCTCTCGCGGCGCTTCGATCGGAGTTGATTGTCGCACAGAACCTCTGTGGCGGCATCGCCCGCGAGAAGCCGGCTAGCCGCGTCGCAAGCGGAGAACACGGAGTCGTCGGCGTCATGGAGCGGGAAGATCGGTGCGGTGGGCGGCGACGAACGCTCGGGAGAAAGCGCGGCGGCCAGCATGCGTTCGGCGAGGTCGAGCAGCGCCACCACCGCGCCGTAGGCGTGCGTGCTATGCTTCCGTGTCACGATTCCTGCCAAATCCATGGTGTGAGATGCAACCGGGAAGCAGCGCTCACTTTCGGCTAGCCGCGAGCAGGTGGGCCATTCTTTCGGTCTGCGCGGGCGGAGCGCCACTTGTGGGCTGCTCCAGCGGTCCGTCGAAAGGCGGCCCCACGATGGGTGGGGCGCTGGGGACGGGTGGGGTGGCAATAGGCGCGGGCGGCGCCGCCGCGACCGGCGGGAGCGACGGGACGGGCGCGGTTTCGGGCAGCGGGGGCAGCGGGGGTGTTCCGGCCAACGGCGGGAGATCCGGAACCGGCGCCACGTCAAGCTTTGGCGGAACCTTCGGGACGGGTGCAACGGCGGGAACCAACTCGGCCTCCGGCGCGGGTGGAACCCCGAGAACGGGCGGAGCGCCAGGCATCGGAGGGAAAACCTCGGGCACGGGCGGCGCAGGTTCGGGCACGGGTGGCGCGAGGCTGGGGACGGGCGGCGCCACGTCGGGGACGGGCGGCGCGAGGTCGGGGACGGGCGGCGCGAGGTCGGGGACGGGCGGCGCGAGGTCGGGCACGGGTGGCGTGAGGTCGGGGACGGGCGGCGCAACGTCGGGCACGCCCGCCTGCGACCCCGAGCCCGGCGGCGCGCCCCTTGCCTTCCCGTGCGCCGAAGGATTCGGGCGCAAGACGTCGGGTGGTCGCGGCGGGAAGGTCGTGCACGTGACCAACCTGAACGATTCGGGGGCGGGATCGTTCCGGGATGCCGTGAGTCAGCCAGGACGCATCGTGGTGTTCGACGTGGGGGGCGTGATCAACATCTCCACGCGCATCGTGATCAGTCGCGACATCTACGTGGCCGGACAGACCGCGCCGGGCGGCGGCATCACGGTCTACGGCAACGGCATCGCGCTCAACGGCGACTCGGGCAACGACATCCTTCGCTACATCCGCATCCGCATGGGGCAAAACGGGGACAGCGGCAAGGACGCGGTCGCCGTGTCGGAGGGGCAGGACTACATGTTCGACCACGTGTCGATCTCGTGGGGGCGGGACGGCACCTTGGACGTCAACGGAACGGGGATCGACAACCTGACCTTCCAGAACACCATCATCGGGCAAGGCATCAACAGCTCGAATCATTCCACCGGCGGGCTCATGCAGAGCGGACGGTGGTCGGTGATTCGCTCGCTCTACATCGACAACAAGACCCGCAACCCGAAGGCCCGCGGCACCCACGAGTTCATCAACAGCGTGCTCTACAACTGGGCCGAGCACGGCTACATCATGGGGGACACCAGCGGCGTGTCCGAGTGCAACCTCGTGGGCAACTACTTCCTCTACGGTCCGTCCAGCAACTCCGATTCGCACATCACCGACACGACCCCGACGTTCTCCGTGTACGCGGCCGACAACTGGGTCGATGCGAACAAGAACGGCGCCTTGGACGGCAGCTTGTTGACGAACTACAAGACGGCCACCGTCGTGAACGCGCCCTTCGACTATCCCGCGGGAGTGACCCGCAAGCTGTCGGCGCAGGATGCGCTGAAGTACGTGATCGACAACGTGGGGGCCTCCCTGGTGCGCGATGCGGTGGACGAGCTGCTCATCAGCCAACTCCTCTCCTATGGAACCAAAGGTCAGATCATCAACACGGAGGACGACAACGGGATCCCGGGAAACGTCGGTACGGTGGCCAACGGGACTCCCCCGCCAGACTCCGATCGAGACGGCATGCCCGACGCTTGGGAGTCGGACCGGGGCCTCGACCCGAACACCGCGGACGACGCGGGCGACGACGACAAAGACGGCTACACGAACATCGAGGAATACCTGAGCTGTCTCGTGGGCGAGGGCGATTGCTGACTCTTTGCGTGGTGGATATCTTTTTGACAGGATGTGCGCAATGGACAGACGCGAGATCGTGGGGCTGGTTCTGGCGGGCGCTTTTGTTGCCTGCGGAGGAGCCGGCGGACTGAAGCGCGGTGCCGAGGGAACGGGAGGGGCCAGCGGTTTGGCAAGCGGGGGCGCCGTTGGCGGGGGCGCAGCAGGCAGCGCGGCGACTGGCGGAACGGGGACTGGCGGAACGGGGACTGGCGGCGCGGGGACCGGTGGCGCCGTTGGGACGGGTGGCGTCGCCTCGGGAGGGATCGGAGCGGGCGGCACTGCCATTGGGGGCTCGGCAGGGACGGTGGCAACTGGAGGAACCGGGATCGGCGGGACCGGGACCGGCGGAACACGGGCGGGGACCGGTGGAGCCGGGACCGGCGGCAGCACGGGAAGCGGCGGCACCACCGCGACCGGTGGAGCAGGTGTCGGTGGCGCGGGAAGCGGCGGCACCACCGCGACCGGTGGAGCAGGTGTGGGTGGCGCGGGCACCGGCGGGCAGGCAAGCGGTGGCACGGGGGGACAGGCCACCACCAGGGTGATTTGTCCGGAT
>JAFGPX010000337.1 GCA_016935975.1 Deltaproteobacteria bacterium | reverse complement strand
TCTTGCCGTCGGCCAAAGCCGTGTTGATGCCGAACCCCTGTATCGTCTGGTAGGTCTTGTCGAGCTGCACCGTCACGTCACCCTGCCCGCCCGTGCTGCCGCCCTGGCCCGTCGCGCCGCCCTGGCCCGTGGAGCCGCCGTCGCCCGTCGTGCCGCCTGCGGCCGTTGTGCCGCCCGAGCCGGCCGCGCCGCCCCGTCCCGAAAGGCCACCGGTCGCGCCGGTTCTGCCCCCCGCGGCGCCGGAGGCGCCTCCGGTCCTGGCGCCGCCACTACTTCTCCCGGCCGCGCCGCCGGCGCTCGAGCTGCCACCGGAGCTGGTCGTGCCACCCGAGGTGGTCGCTCCACCGCTGCCGCTACCGCCGGATCGGCTCGTCGTCGTGCCACCGCTGGCCGTGGTCGTGCCGCCGGTGGCCGAGCTTCCGCCCGACGAGGTCGTGCCGCCGCTGGCCGTGGTCGTGCCGCCCGAACCGCCGCTGGAGACGCTGGACCCTCCGGAGCCCGTCGAACCGCCCGAACCGCCGCTCGCGGTGGTGCCCGAGCCGCAGCCCCAGGTCAGAAATATGCTCGCCAGAATCGCGCTACGAAGCCATGTGTTGCTCACGTCGAACCTCCATCCATTTCTGGTTAGAACAGCGGAGAGCCCCATATCGTTTTCTTTTCGCTCGGGGTCGGCTGGATACGGATCTGTGTCCGCCGGATTCCCAAACAGGCTCAGGGAAACCAGGCAAACCTGGACTTCGTGTATCACGCCGTATGGCCGGGCGCCACAGCCAAATGGGGACACGCTTCCTTTCGGTTCGCGCTAGCAGAGCCCCCGGAGAAGTCGCGGGCGGCGCGGCGCATCCAGGGAGCCCGAAGGGAGTCTCTGTGCGCATCGTGAGAGCCGTGCATTCTTCGCTCGGCCGCGTCTTCGCCGCGGGTAGCTAGCGAAGGCCCGGCCGAGGAGTCCGGCGGGGGAATGGGCGGAACGTAGCGGAACGCAAAGCTGGGCCTGCGCGCGTTAGCGGGGTGCCCAAGGGGCTTGGTCGCGGCGAGATGGCGTGGCCTGGCGCGGGCAGAAAGCGAGGAAAGGGAGCAAGAAAAGCAAGGTGCGATTCAAAAATGCCAGGGAGAAGCTGCTCGGCGAGACAACTTTGCCGGCGATTCGACAAAGACCCGGACGTGGGACACACGCGCGCGGAATTTCTGCTCGCCCCAGAAGGCTTTCGGTTGCTATTCTTTCGCATCAGAAGTAACTCCTGTCGGCACCATACGGGCAGCAAAGTCTGACCACCGAGCGGCTGCGTGACGCGCAGCCGCAAGTCTGTGGATCTACGAGAGAGGTTATCGCCATGAACAATGTACGAGCATCGGTCACGAGTGTTTGTCTCGCGTTCGCCCTGGCAGCTTGCGGAGGCGGTGGTTCTACGTCGCCGGTAGGCTCCGGCGGCGACAACAACTCGGGTGGCTCGGGTGGCAACCAGAGCGGCGGCTCGGGTGGCAGCGAGCAGGGCGGCTCGGGTGGCAACCAGAGCGGCGGCTCGGGTGGCAGCCAGAGCAGCGGCGGCTCGGGTGGCGGCGAGCAGGGCGGCTCGGGTGGCACGCAGGCTGGCGGTTCTGGCGGCGGCTCGGGTGGCACCACCGCGCGTGGCGGCTCCGGCGGGACGACGGCGCGCGGCGGCTCGGGCGGTGCGACCGCACGCGGCGGTTCTGGCGGCGGCCAGGGCGGCTCCGGCGGGACCGTGGCGCGTGGCGGGTCGAGCGGCAGCGCGGCCGGAGGCACGACGACCAGCAACGGTGGGACGACCACCCAAAACGGCGGCACCACGGGGGCCGGCGGCACCCAGAACACCGGCGGCACGAGTTCGACGGGCGGCACCTCGGAACCGGCTGGGCCCGCCGCGTACACATCGACCAACGGCAACTGCGTATCGGGCAGCGAGACGGCCTGGAAGCCCGCGACCGTCTCCACGTCGACCGGAAACGCAACCGTGACCGTCAACGACGGCTCCGCGTCGCAGACATGGGAAGGGTTCGGCGGGACTTTCAATGAGAAGGGCTGGGACTTCCTCCAGAAGCTCAGCCAGGGCGACCGAGACAGGGCGATGCAGCTCCTGTTCGGGAAGGAGGGCTGCAATTTCGCCATTGGCCGGATCCCCATCGGCGCCAGCGACTATGCGGTGGACCGCTACACGGACGACGAGGGTGGCGTGGACACCGCCATGGCCAATTTCAGCACCACCCGGGACGAGAAGTACCTCATCCCCTACATCAAAGCGGCGCTGGCCGTGAAGTCCGACATCAGATTTTGGGCCAGCCCGTGGACGCCTCCAACCTGGATGAAGACCGAGCCGTTCACGGCGGTCACCCACGACAACGCCACGACAACGTCGAAATTCGACAGCGGCAACATGTCGGACAACAACGACTACTTGAAAGCGCTGGCCCAGTACTTCGGCAAGTTCGTCGCGGCGTACAAGGCCGCGGGCATCAACATCACCATGGTCGCTCCTCAGAACGAGCCCAGCTATGCTCTGCACTACCCGTCCTGCCTCTGGACCTCGTCGGTCTTCACCAAGTTCGTCGGCCAGCACCTGGGGCCGGCGCTCAATGGCACAGGGGTCAGCATCATGGCCGGCACGCTGTCGAATGCCGACAGCGGCAAGGACGTCGACATCGGGAACGCCGTGCTGGCCGATTCCACCGCCAAGGGCTACATCAAGGCTGCCGGCGTGCAGTGGAACGTGCTCGAGAAGGTGATCGGCGGCACGACGTTCGGCGGTCTTCCCATCTGGGCCACCGAGCACAAGTGCGGAAACTATCCGTGGAGTGGCGCTACAGGCTGCGGTGACGGGGGAAGCACGTCCTGCCCAGCCGAGAACAAGACGCAAGCGCCCAACGATCAGGCGTACGGCGTGGAGAGCTGGTACCAGCTCCGAAGGTCAATCAACAGTGGCAGGATAACGGCCTACAACGCCTGGAACATGGTGCTTGACGTGAAGGGCCTCAGCCTCGATGCGAAGCGAGAGTGGAGGCAGAACGCGCTTCTGGTGGCGGACACGGGGTCGAAGACGCTGAAGGTCACACCCGCCTATTGCGTCTTCCGTCATTTCTCTCAGTTCGTAGCCGTGGGAGCCAAGCGGGTCGCGACCAGCGGTGGCGACGCGGTGGCGTTCAAGAACCCGGACGGCACCCTCGTTGCGGTCATGTTCAACAGCGGCTCGGCCAACAACAACTACGTCGTCTCGATCGGCGGCCAGAAGCTGCAGTTCAGCATGCCCGGCAACGGCTGGGCGACGGTCGTGCACAAACCGTAGCGCGCGCCGGGGCTTCGAGAGCGATACCCGCCCAGCCTTCACGGGCTGGGCGGCTGGTGGAGTCCGGCAGGCTCGCGAGTCGGGTTTGGAGCTGGAGTGATCGGTCCGTGCGAAAGGCCTTGCTAGGCGCGGCCGTCGGGAAGAGGATTGCCGTCATGGGTCATCGGAAGGAAAGCAAGCGGCACTCACCCGGGAATTGCCTCATCGTTGCCAGCGTGCTCCTCGCCAACCTCGCGGCAGCGTCGGCACGGGCTGCCCCCAGCCGGCGTGCACAAGAGCGTACCGCCCGGAAGGCGTGTCTCGCGGGCGACTACGCCAAGGGGGTTTCGATCCTGTCGGATCTCTTCGTGGACACCCAGGACGCCACCTACATCTTCAACCAGGGCCGTTGCTTCGAACAGAACCTACGCTACGAAGAGGCCATCGGCCGCTTCCAGGAGTACCTGCGTGCGGGCACGAACCTGAAGAGAGCCGACAAAGCCGCGGCCGAGAAGCACATCAGCGACTGTCAGGAGCTGCTGGCCAAGCAGACGGCAAGAACCGCGCAGCCAGTCGTGCCTCCATCACCGATCGTGCAGGAGGCTCCACCGCCGCCAGCCCCCGCTCCCCCTCCTCCCCCGATCGCCATTCAGCGGCCGGCGGCCAAGCCATCCGGAAATGGCTCGGGCCTTCGCACGGCCGGCATCATCACGGCAGCCGCCGGGGGAGCAGCCGTCATCGCTGGAGTGATCCTCAACGTCAAGGTCAACAGCATGGCCAGCGACATGGAATCCACGCCGGGAGGCTATTCTCCGAGCAAGGAGTCGGAGCGCGAGACGCTCGAAACCCTCGGTTGGATCGGCTATGGTGTCGGCGCGGCCTGCGTCGCGACCGGCGCTGTCCTGTACGTGGTGGGGCTACGAAGGCGCTCCGGCGAATCAGGGAACCTGGCGCTGTTGCCGGAGTTCGGGCCTGCACGGGCCGGGGCAGTGTTGCGGGGGGCCTTCTGATGAAATGCAGGCGGACAGGACGATGGCATCACCGCCCCCTTGGTCGACTCGCGGTCGTGTTCCTGCTCGGGCAGGGCGCGGCCTGCTTTCGCAGCCCGGACGTTGCCAAGTTGAAGTGCACCGCCGACCCGACGAGCTGCCCGAGCGGCTATTCCTGTGTCATCCCGGTGGGGCAGTCCCACGGAAGCTGCGTCCCAGTCATGGCCGGGGCCGACGGCGCGGCCGGCGACGCGCCGCTTTTCCCCGACGCCGCGAACGTGCTCGATGCCGCTCGCAAGGAAATCGGTTTGACGCCGATGGACGGAGCCATCGACCGGTCGGGCGGGAATATCGACCAAGGCGGGAATATCGACCAAGGAGCTGACGTCGCCCCGCCGCGGCTGGACTCGGCCAGCGGCCCGGACGCGCCACCTCCGGATGGTCTCGGTCCCGATCTTCCCATCTCCAGCGACGTGCTCGCCGGCGACCTTCCGCGAGATCTCCCGACGGACAACGTGAATCCAACCCTGGACGCGCCCGGTCCCGACGTCCCGATCGCCAACCCGGAAGCGGGCGGCGGTTGCACGGTTGCCACGGACTGCCCGGGCCCGTGCCAGACCTGCTCGGCTTCCAGCCACACCTGCGTTTCCGTCACGAATCAAGCCGATCCATCCGGGAAGTGCACGGGCAT
>JAFGPX010000336.1 GCA_016935975.1 Deltaproteobacteria bacterium | reverse complement strand
GTGGGGTTCCCGATGCTGCCGTTGATCTTGCGGAGCGCGTACGATGCCTGCCACCAGGAGTAGTCATGGCCGATGAGTGGCTCGCCCCCCTGGCCGTCGATGACTCCGTCGCCCACGATGGCGGGCTGCGTGCCGTCCATCGTGATGAAGTCGGTGCACGCGACCGAATCGCTGATGCCGATGCGTCCGCAGTTCCCGGTCTTCTGGTACTCCTCCGGGTCGCGCGAGGCGTAGAGGGTGACCCCCACGTCGACCCAGAGGGTGACACTGGTAACCATCAGGTGCCCCGTGACGAAGCTGTTCTTCTCGCCGTCCGCCACGAGCTTGACCGCGCCGCCCTGGCATTCGGTCAAGGCCGTCTGGACCCGTCTCGTGTCGAGCCCGTCCTCCTCGCTGGGGCCGGTCTTGACGGCGACCAGGGTCTGGCAAACCTCGGTCGGAAGCTTCGGCTCGGGTGGCAGCTTGGGATCTCCAAGGCCGCAGGTTCCGTTCCGTGCCGCCTCTTGCGCCGGCGTCGGGTCCGTCTCGCACATGTACTCCATGGGCGGATAGTCCTCGTCGTTGCTCATGCAGCCGGCCGTGGCCAGCAGCGCGATTGCCTGGAAACCGGCGGGCAGTCCGCTGCGTAAGAACGACGGCGCTCTTCTCGAGTTCGGCACGCGACGCGGGTGCTTCAAGGTGGGCTCCAACAGGACTGCCTTCTGCTTCGTCGGGAACGCGTTGGTCCGGCGTTCAGCATCCCTGTCCGGCGGGGCAGGGCCATGCGGTCGTGCTGGCGCAGCTCCACTTGGAGACGCCGGTGGTTGCGGAGGGCTCGGGGCACACGCAGTAGCCCGTCTTCACGTTCCCCTTGGAGTCGAAGTACTGGCCATCGAGGTTGCACAGCGTGCACGGCGCCACCGTGCACTCGGTCGTGGCCTTCGGGGCGGCGTCGGTCGGGCAGGAGGGATCGACAACCCAGGGGTCCGGGATCTTGTAGCAGGAGTAGTCGCGGTCGGCGGGGAAGCTGCAGCCCGACTGCTCCACGTAGACGCCGGCCGTGCAGGTTTCGGACTTGAACCCGATGCTTTGCGGGCCGCAGGTCCTGTAGCAGAACTGCGGATCTGCTTCGGTGCAGATCTCGTTCTTGGCGGGCTCCACGTCCGCGACCGTGCGGAGACCGGCGCACAGAGGCTCGAAGGTCGTGCTTCCCGTCGAACCCGCTGCTCCGCCCGATCCAGTGATGGTTGTGGGAGGCGTGGTGTCTCCACCCGTGCTGGTGGGCGTGGTGTCACCGCCCGTGCCGGGAACATCGGTCGTGCCCCCCGTGCCGGTCACGCCACCCGTGGCTCCCGTGGTCGCGGGCGCATTGTCCCCGCCACAGCCCTGGGTCAAGAGTACCTGCGCCGAGAGCGCAAAAGCTCCAACGAAAGCGACACTGCGCATTGTCATCGTATCCCTCACTTTTTTCTGGTTTCTCTGCTGCCCACGAATTCGTACGGACCCTGGCGGAAGCGTCCCGCCATGGAAGCGTCGGACAACCGGCTACCGTCGAAGCTGGCAGTGGTGACGCCGGGCCAATGTGGCTCAGTTACCGCTCGGACCTGGGTGATGCGGTGGAATCGCCGACGCCGCGCGGCGCAGGCGCGCAGGTCCGATGGGTGGGCGCGGTGGCGGAAGGGCGGGGAACGCGCTCGCCGCGCGCGAACTCGCTCGCGCCCACCCCACGCGACCCTCGGTCCGCGATCCGCTACCCCACCTCGGGGAACCCGAAGTAGGACTTGGCGTTCCGGTAGCAGATGTCCCGCACCATGTTTCCCAAGAGATCCATGTCGTGCGGGACGAGGCCTTGCTCCACGTCGTTGCCGAGCAGGTTGCACAAAAGGCGGCGGAAGTACTCGTGCCGCGAGTACGACAGGAAGCTGCGCGAATCGGTCAGCATGCCCACGAAGCGCGAGAGCAGGCCGAGCGCGGAGAGCGCGCCCAGCTGCCGCTCCATGCCGTCCTTCTGGTCGAGAAACCACCAAGCCGAGCCGAGCTGGATCTTGCCGGGACAGCTTCCGTCCTGGAAGTTGCCCAGCATGGTCGCCATGACCTCGTTGTCGGCCGGGTTGAGATTGTAGAGAATCGTCTTTCCCAGCTGGTTCGTCGCATCCAAGCGGTCGAGGAAGCGGGCGAGGGCCGAGGCCTGTGGATAGTCGCCGATCGAGTCGAAACCCGTGTCCGGGCCGAGGCTGCGCATCATGCGCGTGCTGTTGTTGCGCATGGCTCCGAGGTGGAGCTGCTGGGTCCAGCCGCTCGCATGGTCCATGACCGCCAGCTCGTAGAGCACGGCCGAGCGGAGCTGGTCTTGCTCCAGGGGCGAGAGGGGGCGTTGCGAGCGCGCCTTGGCGAAGATAGCGTCGATTTCCTTGGCGGTGTAGGGCTCGGCACATACCTGCTCGATGCCGTGGTCGCTGACGCGGCAGCCCATCCGATGAAAGAAGTCGTGCCGGCGCTGCAGCGCCGCGAGCAGCGTCGCGAACGAATCGACGGCCACGTTCGCCGCCGCCTGCAACTTGTCCACCCACAGGTTCCAGGCCCGCAAGTCGGACACGGCCATGGCCCGGTCCGGGCGCCACGCCGGGAAGACGCGGGTGGCGGCGCCGGGCGTGCGCGCGTAGCGCTGGTGCGCCTCCAGGGTGTCCACCGGATCGTCGGTGGTGCACACCACCACCACCTGGAACTGCCTGAGCAGTCCCTGCGTCGTGAAATCGTCCTGGGCGAGCTTCTTGTTGCAGTGATCGTAGATCGAGCGCGCGGTCGCGGGACCGAGCAGCGTGTCCTTCACGCCAAAGGGCTTGCGCAGCTCCATGTGGGTCCAGTGATAGAGCGGGTTGCGGAGCGTGAAGGGCACGGTCTTGGCCCACATCTCGAACTTCTCCCAGTCCGAGGCGTCGCCGGTGCAGAAGCGCTCGGGCACTCCGTTCGAGCGCATGGCGCGCCACTTGTAGTGATCGCCGTCGAGCCAGATTTGCGTGAGCGTGGCGAAGCGGTGATTGTCGGCCAGTTGGTCGGGCGGCAGATGGCAGTGGTAGTCGATGATGGGCTGGTCCGCGGCGTAGTCGAAGTACAAGCGCTCGGCCGTCTTGGTTTCGAGCAAGAAGTTCTCGTCGAGAAATGGTTTCATGGCGGGACGAGGATAGCAAACCAAGGGCTGGCGATGAAGAGACGTGGCCGATGCGGCATCCCACCCGGGGCCTGGTGCGGGATGCCCAACGTCCGACGCCTGCAACCGCCGCGCTTTCGACTGAGCCGGTTTCCTCCTCGGGCGCCACTGCCGCTTGCGAAAATGCGTAGTCTCTCCAAGTTCTCGATGGGGGTTGGCGACCGCTTCGGCATGGAAGGGGAGGCGCAGCTCCGCGCCTTCCAGGCCGCCCGGGATCGCGGGGTGACCGTCACGCCGGTGTGGAACAAGTCGAACCGGGAGCATTCTCTCATCGGCACCCGGCCCGAGGACGTGCGCGCCGAGGCCGATAAGGCCGTCGAGCGCTGCGCTTGGCAGCGCGACTACTTCGTCGACGCCGACCACATCGGGCTTGGCACCGTCGACAAGTTCCTGGCGTCGAGCGACTTCTTCACCATCGACGTGGCGGACGCCATCGGCAAACCGGCCGCCGACGAGGCCATCGCGGCCTACGCTGCGGCCATGCAGCCGTTCCTCGGCACGCTCCCCATTCCCGGCATCGCCTGTCCGGTGACCGTTACGACCGAGGGGCTGGCGGAGATCGCGGCGAAGTACCTTTTCGCGGTTGCGGAGGCCGGGCGCGTCTATCGCCACATCGTCCAGAAGAAAGGCGAGGGCAACTTCGTCACCGAGGTGTCCTGCGACGAAACCACCACGCCGCAGACCCCGGCCGAGCTTCTCTTCATCCTGGCCGCCGCGGCGCGCGAGGGCATTGCCGTGGACACCATCGCCCCGAAGTTCTCCGGCGAGTTCTTGAAGGGCATCGACTACGTGGGCGACCTCGGGCGTTTCGCCCGGGAATTCGCCGACGATTTGGCGGTGCTGGCGTTCGCGCAGAAGACCTTCGGCCTGCCCGCCGGTCTCAAGCTCAGCGTCCATTCGGGCAGCGACAAGTTCTCGCTCTACCCCATCATGCACCGGGCGCTGGCCAAGTCCGGGGCGGGAATCCACCTCAAGACCGCCGGGACCACCTGGTTGGAGGAAGTGATCGGGCTTGCCGCTGCGGGCGGCGATGGATTGGCCTTCGCCAAGGCGCTCTACCGCGAGGCCTGCGGGCGCTACGACGAGCTGGCCAAGCCCTATCTCACGGTCATCGCCATCGATCGGCAGGCGTTGCCCGCGCCCGCCGCGGTCGACGCGTGGACGGCCGAGGAGTACGTCGGGGCGCTCGCGCACGACCAGGCCTGCCCGCGCTACAACATCCATTTTCGACAGATGGTGCACATCAGCTTCCGGCTGGCCGCCGAGAAGGGGCCGGAGTATCTGGATTTGCTGCGCGCCAACCGGGCCGGCATCGAGGCGCACGTCTACGACAACATCCTCAAGCGCCACATGGCGCCCTTGTTTCTCGGGGCTGCTTTCTGATGTGGAAACCCGCAGCCAGCCGGCTTGTCCATGGGCGCCCGCGCGCACGCGGAGGTGGAGCCGGCGGGGACGCATTGCCTTGCCAACCCCGGCCCGTGTAGATCAGGAGTCACGATGGAATCCAGCGATTTCCTGCGCGTCTACGACTTCAGCGGACAGACCATCGCCGTCACCGGCGGCGGCGGCGTGCTGTGCAGCGAGCTTTGCCGCGCCCTGGCCGGCTGCCACGCCAACGTGGTCGTCCTGGATCGCGAGGTGGCCCTGGCGGAAAAGACACTCGCGTCTCTGGCCGGGAGCAAGGGCCGCCACCGGGCGCTCTTCGTCGACGTGCTCGACCTGGCCGCGATCGACAAGGCCGTGCAAACCATCCTGACGGACTACGGCCGCATCGACGGGCTCGTCAACGGGGCGGGCGGCAACCATCCCAAGGCGACCACGAACCCCGAGCAGAGCTTCTTCGATCTCCCCGTCGAGGCCCTGCAGTTCGTCTCGAACCTCAACCTGCAGGGAACGATCTTGCCGAGCCAGGTCGTGGCTCGCGCCATGGCCAGACAAAAGCAAGGCGTCATCCTCAACATCTCGTCGATGAACGCCTTCCGCCCCCTGACCCGGATCCCGGCGTACTCGGCGGCCAAGGCGGCGGTGAGCAACTTCACCCAGTGGCTCGCCGTGCACCTGGCGCAGGAGTATTCGCCGGATTTGCGCGTCAACGCCATCGCGCCCGGCTTCTTCCTCACGGAGCAGAACCGTTTCCTGCTCACCGACAAAGAGACCGGGGCGCTCACCGCGCGGGGCGACAAGATCATCGCACACACGCCGATGGCGAGATTCGGCACGCCCGAGGATCTGGTGGGCGCGTCGCTGTGGCTGCTCTCGCCCGCCTCCAAGTTCGTCACGGGCATCGTGGTGCCCATCGACGGCGGCTTCTCCGCGTATAGTGGCGTGTAGGAGGCACCCGGGACCATGGCCAAGCAGAGCTTCGGCATCGTCGGGCTGGGCGTGATGGGCGAGAACCTGGCGCTCAACATCGAGAGTCGCGGCTTCTCCGTGGCCGGCTTCGACCTCGACGGCAAGAAGGTGGCGAGCTTTTCGGCCCGCACCCAGGGCAAGCGCGCCCTGGCCACGCGCACCGTCGAGGACTTCGTGGCCAGCCTGGAGTCGCCCCGCCGGATCTTGATGATGGTGCCCGCAGGTCGGCCCGTGGACGCGGCCATCGCCAGCCTGCGCCCGCACCTGCAAGCCGGGGATCTGCTCATCGACGGCGGCAACACCTACTTCGCCGACACCGCCCGGCGCATCGCGGAGCTTGCCGGCACCGGCATCCTCTACATCGGCACCGGCGTCAGCGGCGGCGAGGAGGGCGCCTTGCACGGCCCGGCCATCATGCCCGGCGGCAACCCCGAGGCGTGGCCGCTGGTCCGGCCCGTCCTACGGGCCATCGCGGCCAAGGCCGAGGACGGCGCGCCTTGCTGCGAGTGGATCGGCGGCGGCGGCGCGGGTCACTTCGTGAAGATGGTCCACAACGGCATCGAGTACGGCGACATGCAGATGATCTGCGAGGCCTACTTCCTGATGGCGCGCTTGCTCGGCCTGCCGGCCGAGGAGATCGGCCGCGTGTTCGCCGACTGGAACCGGGGCGAGCTCGCGAGCTACCTCGTGGGCATCACGGCCGAGATCCTGGGCAAACGGGATCCCGAAACCGGCAAGCCCATGGTGGACGTCATCCTCGACACCGCCGAGCAGAAGGGCACCGGCAAGTGGACCAGCCAGGTCGCGCTCGATCTGGGCGTGCCCGCGCCCACCATCGCCGACGCGGTCTTCGCCCGCACCCTGAGCGCGATCAAGAAGGAGCGTGTTGCCGCGGCCAACGTGCTCGGCGGGCCCAGACTCGCGTGGAGCGGCGAGAAGCCGGCCTTCATCGAGAGCATTCGCAAGGCCCTCTTCGCCGCCAAGATCTGCTCCTACGCCCAGGGCTTCCAGCTTCTGCGCGCCGCGGACCAGGAGCACCACTGGGATCTGCAGTTCGGGACCATTGCGTCGCTCTGGCGCGCCGGCTGCATCATCCGGGCGCAGTTCCTAGGCAAGATCAGGGAGGCCTACGCCCGCGCTCCCGCGCTGGCCAACCTGCTTCTGGATCCCTACTTCGCCGAGGTCACGACCGCGTACCAGCCGGAGTGGCGCAAGGTCGTGGCGGTGGCCGCCGAGCACGGCATCGCGGTGCCGGCCCTGATGAGCGCCCTGGCCTACTACGACGGCTATCGCACGGCGGTGCTGCCGGCCAACTTGCTGCAGGCCCAGCGCGACTACTTCGGCGCGCATACCTACCAGCGCGTGGATCGCGACGGTAAGTTCCACACGCAGTGGACGGAGCCGTGAGCCAGCTCTTCGGTCGCAACGCGAGGGACCGGCCGCTCTCGTCCGAGGACGTGCAAGACATCTGCACGGCCGCCCTGACCGATCTGCCGCTCGACGGCAAGCGCGTGCTGGTGCTGATTCCCGACCACACCCGGCACGCGCCCATCGCTCTCTTCTTCCGCGTCCTTTGCGCCCACCTGCTGCCGCGGGTGCGCGCGCTCGACTACATGGTGGCGACCGGCACGCACGCGGCCATGGAGCCCGAGCGGCTGTACCGCCACGTCGGGCTGACGGCCTCCGAGCACCGGCAGGACTACGCCCGCGTGCATTTCTTCAACCACGAGCACGCCAAGCTCGACGAGCTGGTGTCCCTGGGCACGCTGGGCGCCGACGAGGTCACGCTGCTCACCCAGGGGCTGTTTGCGCAGGACATCCCGGTCACGATCAACCGCAAGGCCACCCTATACGACCACATCCTCGTCGTCTCGCCCGTGGTTCCGCACGAGGCGATGGGCTTCGCCGGCGGCAACAAGTACTTCTTCCCCGGGATCGCCGGTCTCGATCTGGTCGAGAAATTCCACTGGCTGGCCGCCGTGATCACCAACCCCGTGATCAACGGGGTCAAGGACACGCCGACGCGCAAGGTGATCGACCGCGCGGTGCGATTCCTGCAGGTGCCACGCACCTGCTTCGCCTTCACGGTCGACGCCCGCCACCAGCTCGCGTGCCTTTTCGCCGGCGCGCCCGAGGAGGCGTGGTCCAAGGCGGCCGACTCCTCGGCCGAGCTGCACATCAAGTACCTCGACAAGCCGAAGAAACGCGTGCTCGGCCTGACTCCGCCCATCTACGAGGAGGTGTGGGTCGCGGGCAAGGCGATGTACAAGCTCGAGCCGGTGGTCGCCGACGGCGGCGAGCTGGTCATCCACGGGCCGCACGTCAAGGCGGTGTCCTTTGTCCACGGCAAGGACATCGCCCGCATCGGCTACCACGTGCGCGACTACTTCGTGAAGCAGTGGGACCGATTCGCCGACGAGCCGAAGCTGATCCTGGCCCATTCGACCAACGTGAAGGGCGTCGGCGCCTTCGAGGGCGGGGTCGAGCGCCCGCGCGTGACCGTGACCTTGGCGACCGCCATCCCGCGGCTCGAGTGCGAGGCCATCAACCTCGCCCACCGGGACGTGGGCGCCATCGACATCGCGCGCTGGCGGGAAGACGAAGACACCCTGGTGGTCGAGGAGGCAGGGCAGGTCCTCTATCGACTAAGAGAACAAGCAAGGAGCTGAGAAATCCCATGAGCAACGGCCTCGGCATTCGCCCCCCGGGCGGCCTCGATTTCGTTTCCGTCGGCGCTCTCGTGCACCGCCTCGATCCCGGCATCGTGCCGTGGCGCAAGGCCACGCGCTGCCAGATCCACGTCAGCGGCGGCGAGTTCAACGTGGCCGCCAACCTGGCCGACTGCTTCCGCCTGCGCGCCGGCATCGCGACCGCCATGGTGGACTATCCCATCGGCGACATGATCCACGAGCGGGTGCGGGCCATGGGGGTCGTCCCGTTCTACAAGCGCTTCGCGCACAACGGGGTCAGCGGCCCCAACATGGCGACCGTGTACAGCGACCGCGGCCAGGGGGTGCGGCCGCCGGTGGTCTTCTACAACCGCAGCAACGAGGCGGGCGCGAAGCTTCGGCCGGGCGACTTCGACTGGGGCGCGATTTTCAAGGACGGCATTCGCTGGTTCCACAGCGGCGGCATCTTCGCCGCCCTGTCCGAGACCACCGGCGAGGTCATCATCGAGGGCATGCAGGCCGCCAAGCGGGCCGGCGCCATCTGCAGCTTCGATCTCAATTTTCGCGAGAAGCTGTGGAACCTGTGGGGCGGGCAGGGCAAGGCGGCCGAGGTGATCTCGCGCATCGTCGCCCACGCCGACGTGCTGGTGGGCAACGAGGAGGATCTGCAGAAGGGCCTGGGCATTCCCGGACAGGATGTCGCCAAGGCGTCCAAGCTCGACCCGGGCGCGTTCTTCGCCATGATCGAGAAGGTCACGGCCAAGTTCCCGCACGTCAAGGTCGTGGCCACGACCCTGCGCGAGGTCCACTCGACCAACCGCCACACCTGGGGTGCTGTGGCCTGGGTGACCGGCAAGACGGTCGTATCGCCCACCCGCGAACTCGACGTCTACGACCGCGTGGGCGGCGGCGATGGTTTCGCCAGCGGCTTCTTCTACGGGCTGCTCGCCGGCGAGTCGCCCGACGAGGCCTTGCGGCTCGGCTGGGCACACGGCGCCCTGCTGACCACCACCCCCGGCGACACCACCATGGTGACGCTGGAGCAGGTCAAGGCCTTCGCCCAAGGCGGCTCCGCGCGCATCCAGCGCTAGCCCCGATGCCTGTGACGTAGGGAATATCCGCGAGGAGAAGCGGAGGGTCGGGCGGGGGACGAAAAGGTTGCTGGCGTTTGTGCCTTTCCCGTCGCAGATTCGGCGCATGGACGGCGAGCCCACCCTCGAGAAGAAGAGCTACACCGAGGCGCAGGCCAAGCAGGTGGTGCTTCGCGCTCTGCGCGGCAGAGGCGGGAAGCTCACGCGCGCCGACGTAGTCGCGCTGTCGGGCCTGCCCGTGTCCGACGCCGAGCAGGCGCTGACCGGCCTTCTTGGACAATACCGCAGCCACTTGTCCGCCACCGAAAGCGGCGAATTGCTCTACGAGTTCGATCCGGCCTTCGCGCGCCGGGACGCCGAGCGTCTGTCCGAGAAGCTGGCGAAGGCAGGCCGCGCGCTGTGGCGGGGCTTCACCTTTCTGTTCAAGGTTTCGATCGTGGTCACCCTGGTGGCGTACTTCCTGATCTTCCTTCTCATGCTGCTCGCGCTGATCTTCGGCCGACGTTCGGGCGGGCGGTCGGACAGGAGCGACGACGACGGCGGCTTCGACATCGCTTGGCCGTTGTTCTGGATGTGGGGCTGGGGGCCATCCACGTCGGGCCCCTACGGCCGGCCGCGGCGGGCGCGGAAGAGCGGCAAGCCGCTTTACAAGAAGGTATTCGAGTTCGTGTTCGGCCCGCCGCACCCCGAGGTGGATCCGCTGCTCGACGAAAAAGAGATCCTCGCGACCATCCGCCGGCACCGCGGTCGCATCGCCGCGGTCGATCTGGTCGCCACGATGGGCTGGGACTTCCCGCGCGCCGACGAAGAAGCCACGCGCCTCCTCATCGACTACGGGGGCGAGCCCGAGGTCACCGACGACGGCGTGGTGCTCTTCGTGTTCAAGGACATCCGCAAGACCGCGCAGGAGCGAGGCGCCGAAACCATGAAACCCCGCCGCGCTTGGGAGCGCACGGAGACCCGGCCCCCCTTGACCGGCAACAGCGGCACGACCGACACCGTCATCGCGCTCTGCAACGGCTTCAATCTGCTCGCCCCCTTCTGGATCGTTCCGCGCTTCGAGGCGCGCCTGGGCCACTCCCTGGGCCACCCCTTCCTGCTCTACGCCTATCCCGTGCTCTTCTCCTCCATGGTCTTCGCAATTCCGGCCGGACGCTGGTTGGTCGAGAAGGCGCGCGACCGCGGCCGCCGGCGCCGCAACGCCAAGCGCGAGATCCTGCGCATCGCCGTCGAGAAGCAGGGCGCGCCTCTGCTGCCGCAAGACCTCGCGCCCGACCCCTTCACGGCCGAGGTGCTCGACGCCTCCTTGGTCGCGCTCGGTGGCGACGTCGTTCCCGACGAGGCCGGACAGATACGCTACGCCTTCCCGCGGATCAAACAGGAACTCGATGCGGTGGCGCGCGCCCGCGCTCGGGCCTCGGGCAGCGAAGCAGAGCCCGGCGCGGTGGTGTTCTCGTCGAAGGATCGCGGATAGCCGGCGAAGCCACGGTCGCGGCCACGCAAGTCGCCGGAGCCGGAAACGGCGGTGACAAGCGGGCCTCTCGGGGTGTCGCGCGAGTCGGAGATCCGGAACGCCGCTGCCCCGGCGCGGCTTGGCGGGGCAGCGAACTGCCGCAGATTGCTCGGGTCGATGACCCGCCGGCCTGGATCCTGGACCGGCGCGCCGAGGAGCACGGTTTGGGCGTGCGCAGTGCCCTCGGTTCGGGCATGCCCAAACGCCCTGGACAGGGAATTTCCGGCAGGGGACACTCGGAATTGTGAGGGGCTTGGCCGCCGAAACCCGCGAGCCGGCAGGGGAATCGCGCGAGCACGGGATTCGATTCGTATGGCCCGCCTCTTGCTATCTGCACACCGCGAGGAGCTAGCATGACAAAACGAGTCGGATGTTCCCTTCCGGCCGTCGTCCTTCAGGGCGCGGCCATTTTGGTGTTTGCCGGCTGTGGCGGGGTTGACGCGAGTGGTGGCGCCGGGGTCGGTGGAGCTGTCGCGGGCGGCGGTGCCGGCGGTGATGTGGGAGGTGGTGCGGGCAGTGCTGCGGGCGGTGCTGCGGGCGCGGCTGCGGTCGGTGGGGCCGGCGTGGGCGGTGGTGTCGGCGGTGGTGCGGGCAGCGGCGCCGATGCGGGTGCCGCGGTTGATGGCGGCGGCGTCGACGGTGCCGTCATTCCGGCGGAGAGCCTTGCCGAGTACACGCTCAGTTACCGTAGCCAGGTGCGCGTGCCCTCGTCCGGCGCGATCATGACCTACGACAACTTCGCGGCCCAGGTCAGCCGATTGGACCCGCTCGCGGCGAAGCGCTGTCCGGTCAGCAACGACGCCGAATTCCAGGTCGCGGTCGACGCCCTGGGCGGGATCAACTGGACCCATCCCGTCGAGATCCTGAAAGATCGCAGCAAACCGCCGCTCTACCACGGGCGTATTCCCCCCTACCGTGGCGACGTGCCGCTCACCGCGGGAGCCGAAGACGCCAACTCGGCTGCGCCCACCATCGAGCGGCCCGACCTGGTCGGATATCAAGAGAACACCGCGATCTTCCTCTCCCAGCGCCACGGCCTTCTCGCCGTGAACACCGAAGCGGAAAGGCCCGTGCTGAGCTGCGCTCTCAAGCTGCCCGGCCGTCCCAAGTACTTCTTCTATCACGGTAGCGAGATCGTCCTCCTGGTCAACGGCATGTCCGTGAACCAGGCCGCTGTCTTGCGCTTCCGCGTCGTCCCCGGCGGTTTCAGCTTCCTCGACGCCGTGATGCTTCCCAACCAACAGATCCAGGATGCGCGTCTGTTCAACAGCACCTTGGTGATATACGCCACGCTCTATAGCCCGCCACCCGCGCCCGCCGCGGACGCCAACCCGGATGGCGGCGGCAGCGCCGTGGCGGTCCCAAGCCCCGTCTCGGTCACCAAGACCGGCGTGAAGGTGACCGTCGTGCAATGGGGCGCGCAGCTTTCCCTCTCCTGGCAGGAGGAGCTGCTCGACGACCACACCCGGTCCGATCCTCTCGATGGACAGGACCTCGACGAGGCCGTGAAGCAGCTTACCGTGGGACAGGTCGTGGCCACCTACAAGAGCTACAAGCCGTTCATCAGCGCCAGCGACCGCTATTTCGTGGTCAGCCGCGACGTCCGCAAGACCGTGTTCACGGGCACGCAGTCCCGATCCTATTCCTACTGCACCGCCTATCACCCCGGTCCGGAGAAGAGCGTGACCTACTGCTACCCCAAGTACGAGAAGCGCGACAATCCCGACTATGTGGATCCCCAAACCACCAAAGGGGACTACGCCTGCAACGGTAAGTCGCTGCTCGACTGCATCCAGGAAGCCGCCCCCAAGGTCAGCAAGTACATCTACGTCCGCGTCGACCCACCAACCTGCAACACGTACACCTACCACGACTACATCTGCGACAGCCGGGAAACCCGGACGGTGACGTACCCGACGTGGCGCACCGACACCTCGACGCAGTTCGTGGTGTGGCGCTACACCGAGAACGACTTCATCAAGCTCGACGAGCAACTCTTCCAGATGGCGTCCCCGGGAACCACCACGGGCAGCGTGCCCTCGTTGACCTTCACCGGCGCGCCCCTCGAGGTCGCCGGCTCCATCGACCACAAGGGCGACCTGCAGTTCCAGCACGGTCACTTCTACGTGCTCACCAACCAGGGGCAGGTGCTGCACACCCTGCTCATCGCGGGCAACTCCATCGCCGAGCTGGGCGTGCAGGATGCGCCTCGCCTGGGAGGCAGCCGCTCCTATTCCAGCGCGCACTCGACCCTCTTTTCCGACACCCGCATGATGGTTTCGCGCGCCTACTACGACTCGACGAAGCCGCAAGGGATCAGCACCTGGTCGGACGTCATCATGATGGACCTCGGCGCGGCCTCGTTCCCGGCCCAGATCAACCACTTCGCCATGCCGGGGTCGAGCGATCAGTTGCTCCTGGCCAGCGCCGGCATCCTGGGCCCGGGCACGGTGAGCTTCACCAGCAGCGAGGTCCAGCGCAACCTGCAGAAGATCACCCTGTTCGATCAGGACAACGCCGCCGAGGTGGACAACGTGCTTCTGGGCACCGAGTTCAACGCGAACTTCACCCGCACCTGGCTCGGCACCGGAGACGACCAGCGCATCCGCCTCGACTGGGGCAGCCAGCGTCTGTTCCTGCCCTACTCGGGCTACCATCACGCGCCCGATGCCATCTTCAATCCCGCCGCGCACCGGCTGAACATCACGGCGGTCGGCGTGGGCACGGGCCTTTCGTCCGAGGTGACCTTCGATCTCATCGAGGACATCGTCCGGACCGTCACCATCGCTTCCTCGCCGGCCGCCGGGCGTGCCCTGGCCTTCGGAGATTCGTCGATCTACGTTCTGAGCCAAGACGCGCAGGGCTGGTCGCACGAAGTCCTGGAGGAATACGCCACCCCCATCGCCGTCTATCGCATCAACGACACGGGCGACGTGCACGTCCGCATCGACCGCATCGGCGCTCGCTGCGAGATATCGAGCTTCAGCGGGAGTCTCCGGGCTTTCGCCCCGACCCACCTGGCCACGGGGCCGGTCATCGCCTGCCCGGAGTCCGGCTCGCCGATCGCCGTCGGGCTCGACGTCGTCTTCTCCGGCTCGTCGACCGGCTGGCATCTCGGTCAGGATGGCCTGGCCATCACGGCTCTCACCGCCGACCAGGTCAAGGAAGCGCTCGCCCGCATCCGCAGCGACGTGTACTGCGTGCTGGACCCAAACAAAGAGGACGGCACGCCCGTCCCCTATCTGGACGTCGTGCCGCCGTACGTCGAATGCTTCCCCTGGCAGACCACCGGGGGTGTCCCCGCGACACGGTAGGCTCTTCGCATTGGCGGATAGCTCTGCCGACCTCGAAGCCGGCGTCGCGTCAACCGCCTGCCCGACTCCTGCCCGATGCTCCGGGGCGCGTCGGACGGCGCGCCCCCTTGGGCGTGCCGGACATCTCGTCCGTCTGCAGCCTTGGGAAAATCGCCCGTCCGAGCCGTTCCTGTCCTCGAGGGTCGCGGACGCGGGTAAGATAGCTCGCCGGGCAGGATGCCCGATCGAGGAGAGCCATGAAAGCGAGGTCTGGTCTGGTCGTGTGTCTGGTGTTTGTCGGCACCGCGGGGTGCGGCGGTGGCAAGAGCGAGTCGGAGGCGTTCGCGGACAGCTACTGCGCCGAGGTCGTCAAGTGTTGCGCGCAGGCCGGCCTGTCCACCGACGGCAAGAGCTGCCACGCGCGGCTCGCCCTGGCCGCCGGGGCCGGCTCGTACGACGCGGCGGCGGGCGAGGCGTGTCTGGCCGAGGTCAAGGCCCAAGCCGGCGCGGGGACGTTGTGCCGCAACCTTAGCCGGTCGTCGGTTTCGGCCTGCGACGGGGTATTCGGCAGTGGCAGCCACAGCAAACAGCCAGGAGAGGGCTGTGACTCCGACGGGGACTGTGCCACGTCGAGCGACGGCGAGGTGGTTTGCGTCCACGAGTACGTCGGCAGCGCCTTCGTCGGCAAGTGCCAGGTCCGTGTCTCGGGCAAGGCCGGGGACACGCCTTGCGTTGGCACGCGGGATGGAAACGACTTCGAGCCCTACTCCGACAGCAACGCGACCGAGATCCCGTCCCAGGGCTACGTCTGCAACATCGCCGACGGCATTCGCTGCCGGCTGGGGATCTGCAAGGCCTTGTTCGCCATGGGGGAGAGCTGCGACCTGCCGTCCGATTGCGTGCGCGGCGCCTTCTGCGACCTCGACGCGCATGTCTGCGCCACGCGCGTCGCCGCCGGCGGCGCGTGCGCTGGCGGCAACAGCTTGGAGTGCGTCGACGGCAACTACTGCTCGTCGAGCTCGAAGCAATGCACGGCCAAGGTGACGAACGGGAGTGACTGCGACACGGGCTCCATGTGTCAGTCCGGCTACTGCATCAACAACTCATGCCTCGAAGACCTGAGCGGGCTGTCGACCGTCTGCGAGTCTTGAGCGCAGCGGGTTCACCCTCGTCGCCTCGCGCAGCCGCCGCGCTGTCCATTTCTGGGTGGGGTTCCGACAAGCGGCCGCGGGCAACCCCCGGCGCGAGGCGGGCGTACGGTGCCGGTCGGGGGGAAGCGGGCGGCGCGACTTGCTGCGGGGCCTCTTGCGCGCTGCGCTCGGCCCGGGTGATTCCTACCCACTCCGCGGTGTTTCCATGGCACTAACAGGCATGGTCGACTCGCCAGAGTCCGAGGGAATGCCGCATCAGGGCGCGCGGGCCGCCCGCATCTGCTCCAAGTGCGGTCGGACGGTCGCCGAGGATCTGGACCTCTGCCCCGACGACGGAGCCCCGCTTGTGTCCGCCGATGGGATGGCCCTCGTGGGCTCGCGGATCGGAGACTACGAGATCACGGGCATCCTCGCCGAGGACGAGATGGGCGTGCTTTGTTCCGGCCGCCACCGAGCCAAAGCCAGGCCGGTCGCCCTCCGGATCCTGCACGACCACTGGGCTCGCAGGAAGGACGTGGTGGAGCAGCTTGCCGGCGAAACCAAGGCGCTGCGCTCCATTCGCCACCGCAACGTCATCGACGTCGCCGACCTCGGCGTCACGCCCGAGGGAACGGTCTTCGTCGCGATGGAGTACTTGGAGGGCGAGAGCCTGAAAACCCGCCTGCGCCAGGTCCAGCGGTTGCCGCCCTTCGAGGCCATCAATATCCTCCGGCAGGCGGTAGGCGGACTGGGTGCCGCGCACGACGCCGGCATCGTTCACGGCGCTCTCAAGCCGGACAGCATCTTCTTGTGCCAGCACGAGGGCCGGCGTCGCATCGTCCATCGCAGTAGGGCCAGGGGCATGCGCTATGTGGTCGAGCCCGAGGAGAGCTTCGACCTGGTCAAGTTGCTCGACTTCGGGATGGCCAGGTTCCTCTGCCCGGATCCCGGCGTCGAGGCCGGGTTCGGCGGCGCGCCCCACTACTCGTCGCCCGAGCAGGCCCAGGGGCAACGCCCCGACCAGCGCAGCGACATCTATTCGTTGGGGGCCGTCTTCTACGAGATGGTCACCGGAACCCTCCCGGTCGGGGGCGAATCGCTGCCCGACATCCTCAGGGCACACGCCTTGGGTGTGGTGATCGCACCCAGCCGCCGCGCTCCCGGGGCCGGCATCGATGCGCGCATCGACGCGCTCATCCTGAGGTGTCTGAAGAAGAGCCCGCCCCTGCGGTTCGCCAGCACCGGCGAGCTGGCCGCGGCGCTCGACACCTGCATCACCGAGTGCGCCTTCTTGCGAGACGCCCATCGCCTGCCCGGGATCGGCGAGTCCGGGATCGATCTGTCCGAAGGCTTGCCGCAGGCGCGATTCGCAGAGAAGCCCGCCGCGGCGCCGGTTCCCGAGAAGCGGGCGGCGGCGCCGGCTGCGCACAAGCCCGTCGTGCGGCCGGTGGCGCCCCCGGACGCGGCGGCGGCGGTTGCCGCGAAGCCGGCGGCGGCTTTCGACCCGCAGGAACCGGCTGTGGCGCCGGTCGCGGAGAAGCCCCCGACGCCGCCGGCGGCCCAGCCGCCCGCGGAGGCGCCGAAGGTGGACGATCCCGCCGCCGCGACGAGCGCGGCGCCGCCCGCGGCCATGGCGGACGACCCCGCCGCGGCCATGATCACGCCGCCGCCCGCGATGATGGCGGAGGATCCCGCTGCGGCCATGATCACGCCGCCGCCCGTCTCGGCGGTGCAGGAGCCCGCCGAGAGCGCCGCCGAGGTCGCCGAACCGCCGAGCCGGAGAAAGTGGGAACGTCCCGAGGAGATCTCGAACGTCGAAGACCGACCCGCGCGCTTCGACGTCGAGGCAGATGTCCGCCCAGACAGACGCGGACAAGCGAGCTCGCATCGGTCGCAGGTGGTTGCTCTGCTGGGCCTGCTGCTGCTCGGCGGCGGGATTGCGGTCTGGGCCGCGCGCGGCGGCTCGCTCCTGACCGCGACGGATGACACGGTTGCCTGGTGGAGGGCCTTGGTGTCCACGCCCGCAGCGTCGCCGCCGCCATTGCCACCACTCCCGGCGGTCGTGCCCGCCGCGGCGGCCCCGCAGGCCGAGCCCGCTGTGGCAGCCGCTCCCGCCACGGGCGTGGCGACAGCGCCAACGGCTGCGCCACCCGCGCCCGAACCCGCGGCGCCCGTCGTCGAGACGGACAAGGCCGCATCTCGCGGTTCCGGCAAGCCCGCCTCGTCTCGAGCGCGTGCCACCCGGGCGCGCCACCCTTCCTACCCGGTTGCGGCTATGCCCGCGCCTTTCGAGAGCACGCCCGCCGCCGAGCCCGAGAGCGCGCCCGCCGCCGAGCCCGAGAGCGCGCCCGCCGCCGAGCCCGAGAGCGCCTCTGTCGCCGAACCAATGCCGCGGTCCGAACCCGAGCCGCCGGTTTCGAGCAAGACCGCTCCCGTGTCCGAGCCAGCGGCGCCCGCGCCGCCGAAGGCCGACGATCTGGTGCGGGAGGCACAGCAAAGGCGGATGAGGGGGCACTATGCTGCCGCGATCGGCAAGGCGGAGGCGGCGCTAGAGGCCGAGCCCACGCCCGCCCAGGCCGCGCGAGCCTACGAGATCATCGGGATGTGCGCGTGCGCGATTGGCGATGGCCGCGCTGCCCGAGAGGCCGCCTCGCATCTCGGCGAGGCGAAGCGCGAGCTGGTCAGGGAGGCTTGCGAGAAGAAGGGGCTGCCGATCGAGTAGTCGATGTGGTTCCGGCACCTGACCGCTTCGGCTGCGTGCGCCACGCTTCTGGGGCTGGCGGCGGCCGGTCTCGTGCGGAGGCATGCCTCCGAGATCGTCTCCGCCATGACGACGACGGTGCCTCGATCGTCGCAGTCCGACGAGAAGGCGCGGTCTGACGGCGACGTCCCGCCCGCGGTAGAGCCCGAGCCCGAGCCCCAGTCAACGACACCGGAGATGCTCTCGACCGCGTCGCCCCTGTTCGAGGCTACCGAGAGGCGTCGAGGGCGGTTGGCTCGAGCTGCGCGGTCCGCCTCGCCCCGCAGTCCCGCGCGTTACGCGTTCTCGCAGGAGCTGAATCGGGGAATTCGCAAGCTCGGCAAGCGTCGCTACGAGATCAAGCGCGGCGCGCTGGACCTGGCCCTGCGCAACCTTCCGTCGCTCTCCGCATCGGTGCGCGTCGCGCCCGAGATGCGCGATGGCAAACCCTTCGGGTTCCGGCTGTTCGCGATCAGGGCCGACGGCCCCGTTGCCAAGCTCGGGCTGCGCAACGAGGACATCCTGGTTTCCGTCAACGGGCTGGACATCACGACGCCCGACCACGTCTTGAACGCCTACGACAAGCTCAAGGCAGCCCGTCGTCTGGCATTGCGGCTGGTGCGCGAGGAGCGCGCGCTGGTGCAGGAGTATTCGGTTCGCTAGCCGGATCGGGAGTCGGCAGGGCACTGGGGATGCGGTTTCTGCACCGGCCGCGTGCCTTTTCCGCATCCGAGCATGGACGAATCTCGCCAGATCTTCTCGGTTCCCCGGCCTTTCCTGGCTTCGCGCACTCGGCACGTGGCTTGCTCGAGTGGTGGTCGAGAGCAAGGAAGCTCAGGAAGAAATGGAGGACACCATGAAGAAGTCAATTGGAACCATCGCTTTGGCCGTCCTGACCATGATCGGGCTGGCCGGCGAGGCCATGGCACAAGGTCGCGGACAGTGGAACGGGGGGCCCGGCAGGCGCTTCGCCGCCCTCGACCTCACCGCTGCGCAACAGCACCAGATTGCCCTGCTCCGCGCCGCCGCCGTCAAGCAGTCCGAACCGTTGCGCGTTCAGATGGGCCAGAAGCTGGACGAGCTGCGCAACCTGTGGCGTGCCGACCAGCCGGACCGGAGCGCCATCGCCCAGAAGCAGGCCGAGCTAGACACCCTACGCGCCAAACAGCGTGCGATCCGGACCGAGTTCCGGTACCAGGTGCACGCCGTGCTGACCCCCGAGCAGCGAAGCAAGTGGGCGGACTTCAGTGGCCCCGGCATGGGCCGCGGTCCCGGTCGCGGTTTCAAGCAGGGCGGGCCCAGGGGTGGCGGGTTCTGGGGAGGCGGCTTCGGCAACCCGGATTGCCCGCTGCGCGCCAGGTAGCCATCACGACACGCGTGCTGCATATCCACGGGCCGACCGCCACAGGTGGTCGGTCCGTGGTCTTTTGCGTAGGCACGCGGTCCCGCGCGGCATCCCGTGCATGCGGCTCTTGCACTCGGCGCATGCGGCTTCCGCACTGGCATCCTTGTCGCCCAGTCCTCGGCGCTCGCCTGACCGGCGCAAGTCCTCTGACTCTCTGGCCTTTCTCCACGCCGCCGGCGCCGGCACGCCACTTGCTGGAACCCACGGCAGAAGCAAGGGACTTCAAGAGGCAACGGAGGACATCATGAAGAGCATCGTCGGCATCATCGGCATCGCAACATTGGCACTGGTAGGCCTTTCCGCCCCTGCCTTTGCCCAGAGAGGCGGCCTTCGCGACATCAAGGCCGAGCCGTGTCTGGCAGCGCTCCATCTCTCGCGCCCTCAGGAACGAAGAATCGAAAGCTACCTCGCCACGGCCTTGCGACAATCGCGCCATCTGCAGGCGCGGATCGACCGTGCCGAGGATGAGCTACGCATTCTTGCACGGATGCGCCGCCCGAACCCGAACGCCATCGCGCGCAAACGGGCCGAGCTGGACGCTCTCCGAAGTCGCGAGCGGGGTATCTGGTTCAGCTACAGGCTTCAGGTGCAGGCCGTGCTGAACCCCATGCAGCGGGCCACGTGGGCGCATTGCTCCCATCGTGTTCCTGCGCCGGCCCTCGTTGGTCCGGTCTGGCAGGGCCACCCGCACCATGCGGTTGCCGTCCAGGCCAAAAGCCCCAAGCCGATGGCTCGCAGGTAGCCGGCGGATGCAAGGGCCGCCCACCGATTGCGGTGGACGGCCCTTTCCACGATTATGACTCCTCGGATCATGGCCATGCGCGTTTCGCCGCGACAGATTCGCTGGACCCTTTCGCTGACCGCGACGGCCATGGCCGCCGTCTTGCTGCTCACGGGCGTCTGGAGCTACACCTCATCGCGTTTCTCTGCCCTGGACCTGGCGCGCTCGCAGGCCGTCGTCGCCAGTCGGGCGGCCCGACGAGCGTTGCGCGTGGCCGGAGGCGCGGAAAGCGAGAACCTGCAAGAGGCGCTCGCCGATCTGCAAGACGAGGGTGTGCGCTATCTTGGCGTCGTGAACCCAGACGGCAGCGTGGCGGCCGCGGCCGGCGCCGCGGCGCAAGCCGCGACCTGGCTGCCGGGAGAGCAGCGGGCCGGCCCCCACCTCCGGCTGTCGCGCGAGGGCTTTCGCGTGCGCTTGGAGGCCCCGTTTTTCGAGGGACGAAGCCGCTGGGGACGAGGCGGGCGGCGCTGGGCCGACGGGAACTTCGCCGATGGCGGCCAAGCGCCTCGGCCGGGCCGGGGCCTCCGGCGCCTCGCCGTCGAGCTCGATTCCGGAAGCGCGCGCGCGCTGGCCGCCCGGGCACGCCTGGCCCTGGTGGCCAACCTGGTCGCGGCCGCTCTGTTGCTGGGGCTTGCCGCCGTGTTCTGGCGTCTCTCGCGGCAAGCCGAGAGCGCCAGCGCCCAACTGGCGCGCGACCGCCAGCTCAAGGCGCTGGGGGAGATGTCCGCCGTGTTGGGGCACGAGCTGCGCAATCCGCTCGCCTCGCTCAAAGGCCACTGCCAGCTTCTCCTCGAGAAATTGGCTGCCGATCACCCCGGCCGCCGCGGCGCCGAAACCGTGCTGCGGGAAACCGTGCGACTGGAGAAGCTGTCTTTTCAGATCCTCGAGTTCGCCCGCACCGGCACCGTCCAGCCGACCGATGAGGATCCGGTCGCTTTGGCCAGGGCCGCCGCCGAGGCCGCCGGCGGGGGGAGCGTCCGGGTGGAGGTCGACGGCGAGACGCGACCGTGGCCTCTCGATCGCATGCGTATGGAGGAGGTCCTGAGCAATCTTCTGCGCAACGCCATCGAAGCCTCGCCGGAGGACAAGCCGGTCGAGCTGACGGTGACGGTGCGTCAAGGCCAAGCCCTGACCTACGAGGTACGCGATCACGGCGAGGGCCTACCGGCGGGCGAGGAAGCGCGAATCTTCGAGCCCTTCTTCACGCGCAAGACCAGGGGCACCGGCCTCGGCCTGGCCTTGGCGCGCCGGATCGTCGAAGGCCACGGCGGCCAGATCAGCGCCCACAACCACTCGGACGGCGGCGCCGTCTTCCGGGTATCATTGCCTTGGCCTTGGCCTTGGCCCTGGCCCCAGCGCCGCGCGCGCGGGAGCAAGTGATCATGGAACGCGTTCTGGTCGTCGACGACGAGGAAGGGATCCGCAGCTTCATCTCCGAAGTCCTCGCAGGGGAGGGCCTGCGTGTCTCCCAGGCTGCCGACGGGGAGGCGGCGGCTCGCCTGCTCGAGCGCGAGTCGTTCCATCTGCTGCTGACCGATCTGAAGATGCCGCGCATGGACGGCATGACCTTGTTGCGCAAGGTCCGGGCCGAGCAGCCCGAGATGGAGGTCATCGTGCTGACCGCGCATGGCTCCGTGGAGACCGCGGTCGAGGCCATGAAGCTCGGGGCCTTCGACTACCTGGGCAAGCCGCTGTCCGGCCCCGACGAGCTGCGCCTGCTCGTCGGCCGGGCGCTGGAGCGGCGCCGGCTGCGCGAGGAACAACAGCGCCTGGCGCCGTCGCGCGACGAGGCTCCCGGTCTGGTGGCACAGGACAAGGCGATGCTGGCGATGTTGGCGCAGCTCAAGAAGGTGGCGGTCACGGACGCGACGGTGCTGCTTCTGGGGGAGAGTGGGACGGGCAAGGAGGTCACGGCGCAGGTCGTGCACCGGGAGAGCCGGCGCAGCGGTGGGCCGTTCGTCGCGGTCAACTGCGCCGCCCTGTCCGAGAGCCTGCTCGAGAGCGAGATGTTCGGTCACGAGAAGGGGGCGTTCACCGGCGCCACTGCGGTCCGGCGGGGGCGTTTCGAGCTGGCCGACGGCGGCACGCTTTTCCTGGACGAGGTGGCAGAGCTTCGCCCTCCGCTGCAGGCCAAGCTGCTGCGCGTGCTGCAAGAGCAACGCTTCGAGCGCGTGGGCGGCACGCGCACCATCGAGGTCGACGTGCGCATCATCGCGGCCACCAACCGCGACCTGGGCGAGGAGATACGGGCCGGACGCTTCCGCGACGATCTGTACCACCGGCTGGCCGTGTTCCCCATCCGTCTGCCGCCCTTGCGCGAGCGCCTGGCGGACGTGGTGCCGCTCGCCCATCATCTGCTGGCGCGAGTCGCCCGCCAGCTCGGCCGGCCGCCCTTCCAGCTCGACGACGCGGCCCAGGCCGCGCTCGTCGCCTACGCTTGGCCGGGCAACGTGCGCGAGCTGGCCAACGTGCTCGAACGCGCCGGCATCCTGGCGGACGGCCAGACCATAGCCAAGGATCTCCTCGTCCTCGGGCCGCCGGCTCTCGCGGCGGCCGCTGCCGAGCCCGCATCCGCCGAGGGAACGTTGGAAGATCTGGAGAAGCAAGCCATCCGTCGCGCGCTGGCCGCCACGGGGGGCAACCGCAAGCAGACCGCCGCCCGCCTGGGCATCGGCTTGCGGACCCTGTACGACAAGCTGCGCGCTTACGGCATCGAGTGACGCGGAAGCCAGCCCGACCGGAGCGAGCCCCGGACTCGCGCGCAGGATAGAACTCGGACTTCTGCCCAAGAGGAGGGACTGTGCGAAGGAGGCTCAGGCAGGCCGCCGGACGTATCGGTGACGCGGAAGGAGGCGGTCGGTGACCTCGAGGTCTTGCACGGCGGATGCGCGCCGCGGGTCGAAGAGGTTTTTCCGAGCACCGTCGGATCGAGTGAGGGCCCGGGCTGGGTGGCCGGCCCGGGTCGCTCGCCAGGGGCAATGGCCCGAGGCCGGTGGCAGGGGGCATCACCGAAACCAGCAACGCGAGCCTTCGCATACGCGCGACGATGCACGGCCATGATCGCAAGTGTCGCTGCTCCACGGGTGCGTCGCCCGGTGGTAGCCTCTGGCAATGCACGGTCTCACGCTACTACTGCTGCTGGCTGCGGCTGCGTCGACACCCTCACTGGACGCTCGCTTCGCAGAGCTGTGCGGGGCCTCGCCCGATCGCTATCCTGGCCTCCGCGCCGAGCTGCTTGGCCAGGCCGGCGTCGCTGCGTTTCTGCAAGCCCGGGCGGCAGAAGCCAAGACAGCGCACGAGCGTGCCATCGCCGGCGCGCTCGTGCGCCGGTTGCGAGCGCCGGGGCTGGCCAGAAGCCTCGATCACTGGGCGCCATCCCAGCGTGCGCTGGCCCGGCACGCTCCCGAGCACGCGGCGGGCGTCGAGCTGGGTCGGGTCTTCGCGGGCGAGCCCGATCTCGCCTACGAGCGTCTGTTCGCGGCCCCGGCGACCAAGCGGCCTTCCTACGAGACGCCGGCGGGCCATCCGAGCCGGCTGCTCGCAGTGGTAGCCTCGGGGCACGAGGACGCGTTCGCTCGTCTGGAAGCCCTGCTCCCCCGCTACCAGGACGCCGCCTACGAGCTCGCCAACCTCGATCCCGCGCGTGCGGTCACGCCCATCTTGGCCGCGATGGCGCGAGAGCAGAACCCGGACAAGAAAGCCGCGCATATCTGGGCCTTGGGCATGACCCGCAGCCGTCGTGCCGATGTGCGCGCCGAGCTGCGGCGTCTGCTCCACGAGGAAGGCACTGTCGCCCAAGCCGCCGAAGCCCTCGCCAAGCTGCGCGATCGAGGTGCAGTGGAGGAGCTGGTGTCCTTGCTCGGCAGCAATGAGCGCTCCTGGGTCTTCGAGGCACTCGATAGCATCGTGGGTCCGGCGGAGCGCGGCCGCCGCATCGACGCACTGGCCACCTCGCCGAAGGCCGACTTTCGCCTGCGGGCTGCTTGTGCGCTGGAGATGGGCAACGCCCACGACTACACGCGCCGCGCTGATGCCCTGGCGGCTCTGGCTGGCGACCGCGATCCTGCGGTCCGATTGCGCGCGCTGCGCTCGTTGTGGGGCGTCGCGGGTGACCATGCCGCGGGCTTCTCCCCCCGGGTCGAGGCGGCGGTGCTGCGCGCGCTCGACAGCCAGGATACCGAGGAACGAAGACTTGCCGCCAACGTGCTTGCCACTCTTGTCCCCGGCCACCGTCCTGCCCGCCCCGTCGTTCAGAGCGCTGCCTTGCGCGCTGTCACCGGGACGGACAAGGAGCTGGCGGAAAACCTCTTGCCTAGCCTCGATCGCTTTTTCGGCGAGAGCACGCCCGCGGTCCTCATCCTGCTCGACGACCTCGGGTACGTTTCCCGGAAGTGGCCCGGCCCGGATCTCGTGGCCAAGGCGCGCGCCAGGCTGCCCGAGCCGGGCCGAAGCATCCGTGCCCTTGCCAGCAAGCCGATCCCCCAGCTGCGCGAGCTGGTTCAGACCTGGCGGCAAACACGAACAGCCGACTGAGGCCCGGGAACCGGCAGCGCCAGTTGTCTGCCGATTCACCGTCCTCTGCCGGATTCTCCTCGTGTTCCGTGCGGGGTGGCTGTTCGGCGCCCGAAGTCCGTCCGACGACCGGACAACGGACGGCTCCGCGACGCACGGTTGGCTTGGGCCTTCCGTCTCGGAGCCCGTCCTTTGCGGCAACTTTCGGACAGTGCCGAGATGGTGACAAGCGACCGCCGGAACTGCCCGCGGTCGGTGATCGGTCACTTGCAGCGTTCGAACCGCAGGTTGGACTTGCATCGTACCATGCCCAAGTGCGCCGGCAGTACCGTGCCTGGAGCGAGTTCCGCAGAAGCGCGGCTCATGCCGAGCTCGGCATAACCGGCGCAAACCGATGATCGCTTCCAGGGTGATCCAGACACCGTCGCCTGCGACGGACCAGAAGGGCTCCCAGCACGGCGAGGGCCCAGAGGCCGTGGGCGGTCATCGGGCTGGTCACTCCGCACGAGCAGCCGCTCTTCTTCTGGGCCAGGGGCCCGGTGCTCGTGGTTGCTCCGCCGGCATTGTCACCCGCCGATCCAGCCGCTCCGCCGATCCCCGCTCGTCCGGTCGTGCCGCCCGTGGCCATTGCGCCGCCGGTTCCCGCTGGTCCGGCCGCGCCGCCCGTTCCGCTTGCGCCGCCTGCGGCATCTAGGGCAGCCCCGCCGTCGATGGGAACGACCGCCGGTGTGTGCCATTCGTAGGCCCCGAGATCGATGCCGATACCCTGCGGCCGCGGGATCCTGTCCGCGTCCATCTGGGGCGCCTGCTCGGCACTGCCGGTGTCGACCGCCGGAGCATCCGGTAGCAGATGTAGATCGAACGGCGCCGTCGGGCTGACGAAAAACGTGGTGAGCGTCGCGCTGGTGAGCGTCGTGTTGTGATCGTCGGTGATCGCCGTGCCCGCCAGGTCGTAGTCGGTCGCGAGGTTGTTGCACACGATGACGTTGTTGCTCGATGTCTCGTTCTTGTGCGGCCCCACCTTGATCCACGGCGGTCCGGGCTTCACGTCGTTCACGTCGATCACCGTGTTGTTGACGATGCGCGAATTCGTCATTCCGGAGAAGGTGATGCCGTGCCAGTGGTCGGTGATGAGGACGTTGTTCTCCACCACCCAGCCGTCGAACATCCCATCGAAGCAGCCGATACCCTGCAAGGTGTTCGTGAGCTTCTGGCTCGGGTCCTCGCGGTTGACGAAGACGTTGCCGCGCAACACCACGCCGGTGACCACGCCGGTGCCCACGCCGTCGCCTCCGACCGACCAGCTCTGGAAGCCGTCGTCGTGGTTTTCGTCCCCGTCATCGCCGCTGACGTAGACGTTCTTGACGAGGTTGTACTGGAACACGCCGTTGTCGCCGAGGCCCCGCAGACCGTCCGCTGAGAAGTTGACGATGCGGTTGTTGTCGATGAGCGCGTCGGCCCCGTCGACGCTGATGCCGAAGCGTACGTTGGTGATGTCGTTGTTGCTGATCGTCACCTCCGGGCCGCGAACCGAGACACCGCTCGAGGCCGAGTCGATCCATTCGGTCGCGCCCCAGGCCGATGCGTCCTTCACGCTGAACAGCTCGCAGTCCTTCACGGTGATGCGCGCGCTCGACTTGTCGGTCGTCACCAGCGTGCCGACCTCGGGCGTCGCCGCGTAGGACGGGCTGATCGACGCACCCGCGAGGACCCAGCCCTTGGTCGCGGAGAACGATACGCGAGAAAGCGTCGGCTTCTGGCCGGCCGCGGCTGCGATCGTGATCGGTGGCGTGTAGTCCCCGTTTTTGATGGCGAGGGCGCCGTGGTAGCCGGACCGGAGCCATACGGTGTCGCCGGCGTTGATCGTCTTGCCGAACGCGCCAGCGGCGACGACTTGCTCGAGAGTCTGCCAAGGGTTTTGGGCGCTGCCGTCACCGGCAGCGGCCGCCGCCGGATCGACGAAGAACTCCGCGGCGCGGGCGTTCGCCGCGAGAAGCATCGTGGATGCACAGAGCACGAGCGCGAACGAAAGCGAGGACGGTCGTCGCATGGTCTGCCTCCTTGCCGGGCCCGCGCCTCCCCGAAACGAAAGGGGTGTTCCCCCGTCGTTCCACGTCGAAGAGGCCTCCGGTTCCCCCGTGCTGTCCGTGTTCCGCCACCATTCCCCGGCCGACGAGGCCGGGGCAGGCGTTGGCGGCGGGCCGGGAAGAGTCGGTCGGGAGCACAAGGCGTAGTCTACCCCAGCACGCCCTGCCCGAGGTCGCCGCGATCAGTTGAGGTTCGCACCGAAGTGGCCCGACCCGCGTCGTATGAAACAGGCGTAGGATTGCGCCATGCCGGCGCCGAGATCGGCGAC
>JAFGPX010000043.1 GCA_016935975.1 Deltaproteobacteria bacterium | reverse complement strand
CTGTGGCCTCGTCGCGCTCGATGACTGCCGTGAAGCTCTGCATGGAGAGAGGATACCGCGCGAGGGACCGCCCAACAAGGCGTTGCAGCAGCCGATCAGGTGTTCCGCACCAACAGCGACAGAAAGGGCCCCCAGCGCTCGGCCGCTACGCTATGCGGATGCCGACCACGGTGGGCTCGGCGGCCGAGCGCTGGGGGGCCCTCGTCTCCACCACCTGGGTTTTCTGTCCTTTCGCTTCCCTCCGCGAAGCAGTCCTTGGGCGGGTTGATGCCGGCCTGCCGCGCGGCCCTGTGCGCGCGGGTCCGGCGGCCGGTCAGCTCGTGTCCCAGGGTGAGTGGTCAAGACGCGCTAACTCGTCGCGCATCTCCTCGACCAGGCGGCTGATGGTACGAGTCACGTTCTTGCCGCGGTCGCGGCCGTAACATTGGACTTGGCGGTACAGGAAGAGGGTGAGCAGGTTGAAGGCGGCGAAGAAGAGCCAGTAGAGCGCCAGCATGCCGTTGGCGTCGTGGACGAAGACGTGGGCGAAACGCCACAGCGTCGTCCATTGATGGAAACCGGTGTTCTCGATGTGCCAGCGGCCGCGGGCCATCCCGAGCACCGATTGTGCGGTCAGGCGGCCGGTGGCGGCTCCGGTAACCACCATGCACCAGGTGCGGTGGGGGCGTTGAGGCTGCTCGGTCGAGGTGATGCGCGCACGCACGACGCGGATGGGACCGTCGTAGGTGCTGAGCGTCCGCAGGTCGCGACAGTCCCAAAGCTCGATCTGCTCCTGGGCTTTCTCGTCGACGATTACCTGCTGGGCGGGCCCTTTGCCCCACAGTGCCAGCGCTTCCTTGAGCGGTTCGTCGCCGTCCTTCTTGGCGATGACGACCGCGCTCATCCGCAGTTGCTTGACCACGGTAAGGAAGGGACCGTTCGGGTAGAGCCCGTCTGCCACAACCACCTCCAGCCACCCGAAGGTCCGCTTGACCCGACGTAGGAGACGGATGGCTGCCGTCTGCTCGCCCTCGTGCTCACCGTCTTTCCCAGCCCCGCCGGGGCGCATGTCTGCGGGCAGCAGCGGCTCGATGTCGAGCGCCATGTCGAAGCGCTCGTCGATGAGCATGGACACGACGTAGCGGTGGTAGTACTGCTCCACCTCGACCACCTCGCCGCCGCGCTCGACCCGGACGTGCCGGACTAGGCATTGGTCACAGTGACGGTGGTAGGAGCTGATCGGCTCCCATCCGTCGATGGCGAAGGCGTGCATGGCGCCGATCCAGCCCTCGCGAAATACCTTGTTGCGCTCCGCCTTGGCCACGATGCACTCCGACAGGGAGCGTACCGTCGCGACCTTCATCTGCCGAAGACCACGGCTCAAGGTATCTGCCGACCCGAGCCCGCCTTCCTTGCCTGACCTGCCCACCAGCCGGATGAAGGGCTTCTCGCGCAGCTTCGGCTCAAGGGCGTTGAGGCTCCGGATGCGCAAGAGCCCGCAGAAGAACAGCGCCGCTGCCACGACATACGTCGAGATCGTCGGATCCTGCCGCCTGTCCTGCACGGTTTCGAGACCCTTCCGTAGCCCAAACACCTTGCAGGCGTAGCCCACGAATGCGCGGAGTCGGCCTTGCCCAATCGTGTCGGCCCCGGGCTCGCCCGGGTTGGTCTGAATCCGACCTTCAGCGCGATACGCCACGCCCCCCTTTGGACCGACCTCGTCGCTTGGGCGGCGGCAACGGATGGTCCGGTGGATACGGCTTGAGCAGAGACAGCCCCAGTTGCTCCGCCAGATCCAACTCCTCTTTGGCGCTCTCGGCCAATGCGACTCTCACCTGGCGAAACCGTCGATAGCGCGCAACGCCCTCCCGGACCTCGATCTCGTCACCAGCCGGCACGTGAACCTGCCGCGTTTGCCCGTCCTCTCTGGCGCTCAAAAACTTCGACTCGTGCAGTTCACCCCGGGTGCAGTGACAGCCAGCGGTGCCACACACCCGCCCCCGGGTGCCGAAAGTTCCCCGGATAAGCGGGCCCGATTCTTCGACCAGTTGGTCGACCTGCTTTTGGTGCCTCTCCAGCGCCTGGCGGAGACGCAGGCGCAAACGACTGCTCGACTCTGCCATGACAAGTAGCTAGCATAGCTGGCACGTCTTTGTCAGCAAATACCGTGCCAGCTTTCGGCCACAGCAGAAGCTCGGGAATCGCTGCAGGCGATTCCCGAGCCCTTTCCGCTACCTACTCACCCTTGCGGAGCCCCTGGCAGCCGATGCCGCCGCAGGGAATTCGGGAGTAACATCAACGACCGGCCCAGGCGGCGGCCTCGCTGCTGAACGCCAGGGCGTTGGCCGGACGAAGCGGGCTGGCAGGTAGGTTGCGCAGCTGGTATCATGTGTGATACCAAGTACATGTGGCCACCCCTCTCGTCGTTCTCGATACAAACGTCCTCGTCTCAGCGCTTCGCTCCCGAGCAGGCGCTTCCTTCGCCGTGGTCGAGCGCATTGGCGGTGGAGACTTCGAAATCGCCGTCTCGGTTCCTCTGGTTCTCGAGTACGAGGACGCGATGCTCCGACATCGAGGCGGGCTCAGCCCAGGAGACGTGCGGGACATCGTCGACTACGTTTGTAGCGTGGCTCGGCACCAGCAAGTGTTCTTCCTCTGGCGTCCCCTCCTGCGGGATCCGAACGACGACATGGTTGCCGAGGTCGCGGTGGCTGCCGGGGCCCAGGCGATCGTCACCCACAACCGACGCGACTTTCTTGGCGTGGAGAAACTCGGCCTCAAGATCTGGTCGCCGCAACAGCTTCTCGAAAGGACAGGAAGATGAGTACTCTGAGTCTACGTTTGCCTGAATCTCTCCACCGGCAACTTGGAGAGGTGGCGGAGCAAGAGGGCATCTCGATCAACCAACTGATCAACTCCGCCGTTGGAGAGAAGATGTCAGCGCTGTGGACCGAGCAGTACCTGTCTGCCCGAGCCAAACGTGGCGAGCGGAAGCGCTTCGTCGCCGCTCTTTCGAAAGTACCCATCGTCGAGCCGGTAGCCGGGGACCGTCTCCAGTCGCCGGCCAACAAGCCGTTGCAGCGGACGCGCCGCTCCGCGGCCCGCCGCTGAACGGCAACGCGTCGTTCGACGGACCCAGAGCTTGCGCAGGCGCTCTTGACAGGTATATACGCGGATATATACTTTGTCCATGGCTGAGCGTGCGAAGATTTTTCAGAATGGCGGCAGTCAGGCTGTTCGTCTGCCGAAGTCTTGCCGGTTCGCCGGTCAGAATGAGTTGGTGGTCCGAAAGGTTGGGAGGAAGGTGATTCTCGAGCCCGCAGACGATTGGTCGCCGGAGTTTCTGGCATGTCTCGGAGCCTGGAACGAGGAGATTCCCCGTCCTCAGGCGCAGTCGATCGCTACTCGCAAGAATCCTCTTGAGGGGCGATGAAGTACTTGCTCGACACCGACACCGTCAGCTACGCCCTGCGTGGAGAGGGGCAGGTTGCCGGCCGCATCACCAGTCACAAGCCGTCGGAACTTTGCATCAGCGCGATCAGCCTAGCCGAGTTGCGCTATGGCGCCGACAGAAAGGGCTCGCGCAGGCTTCACACCCTCATCGACACGTTCGCGGGCGCAGTGGAAGTCGTGGCCTTCGGCGAGGACGCTGCGCTGGAGTTCGGGAGAATCGGGACGATTCTTGCTGAACGCGGTACCCCTATCGGCGAGTTCGACGTTCTCATCGCCGCGCATGCTGCCTCCCTCCGCTGCACCTTGGTGACGAACAACATCCGCCACTTCTCAAAGGTGCCGGGCCTGGCCCTGGAGAATTGGAAGTAGACACTTGCGAGGGGCCGTCGAACAAGGCGTTGCTCCCGACGATCGGCCGCGGACGGCCGCTCGCGGGTGAACGCCAGGGTGTTCGACGGACGAACGCAGGGTTGACCGCAGGTAATACCCGGTTATGCTCCTAGTATGAAGACCGCCGTTTCGATCCCTGACGAGGTTTTTGAGCAGGCTGAGACACTTGCCCATCGGGCAAAACGTTCGCGGAGCGAGGTGTACGCACGGGCGCTCAGCGAGTACGTTGCGCGACACGCGCCGGATCGTGTCACGGAGGCGATGGACCGCGCTCTCGATCAGGTCAACGAGCCGGTGGACAGGTTTGCGTCAAGAGCTGGCCACCGAACGCTGGAGCGAACAGAGTGGTGACGGTCTCCCAAGGCGAGGTGTGGTGGGCAGACCCCGGTGAACCACGGGGATCGAAGCCTGGATTCCGACGACCCGTTGTTGTCATTCAGGGCGATGGCCTGAACCGGAGCCGCATAGCGACGGTCGTATGCGTGGCGCTCACAAGCAACGTCAAGTGGGCCTCGGCGCCCGGAAACGTTCTCCTCTCCGAGGCTACCACAGGCCTTCCGAAGGAATCGGTAGCGAACGTCTCGCAGATCGTCACTCTCGACAAGTCCGAGCTGACGGAGCGAGTGGGCAGGCTGCCTCGGGCAAAGCTGGAGCTGGTACTGGCTGGCGTAGACGTAGTCCTCGGGCGATGATCCGCCGTCGAACATGGCGTTGCACCCGACAGTCCGCTTCGCGGCCTGCGGGTGAACGCCAACGCGTTGATAGACGGCGAAGGCACTTCGAGGTCGTGACAGATCTTCCGGGCGAGATGATCGTTGATCTCGTTGTGACGAGGAACCGTCGAGTTCTTTCGAGCCGCCGGATTCACGAAGACCGAGTGGCGCGCCCCCTCACGGAGAAGTGCGCACCCATGGCTCTACAGATGGTGGACGAGGTCGCGACGTTTCACCCGCGCGCCGCTCGGAGGGGTTCTCGGATGATGTCGGTCTGTCCGGCTTGCTGTCGTGCCAGGGTGCGGTTGGCCTCAAGCACCAACTCGACGGCCTCCAGGAGATTCTCCCGCGCTTCCTCGAGAGTGCTTCCCTGGGTGTTCGCCCCAGGCAGCTCTTCGACATACCCGACGTAGCCCTCGGGCACCTTCTTAAAGACGGCCGTCAGCGCGATGTCCATGAGACGAAGATAGCGCGCAGGACGCTGGCCAACAAGCCGTTGCAGCACTGATCTGGTCGCCGCAGGGGCATCGGCGGAGGATCGCGGCGCCGGCTTGGCGGTGCCCAGACCGCTGAACGGCAAAATGTCGTTGGCCGCACGGATTCGGGGAAATGTCGAGGATGAATTTCGAGTGGGATCCAGAAAAGGCTCGGCGCAACATCGCCAAACACGGTCTTTCCTTCGAAGAGGCGGCGACCGCGTTCGGCGATCCGTTGTCGATCACCAGGTTCGACCCAGATCATTCCGAGGATGTGGACCGCTTCCTTCTTCTCGGTGCCAGTCACGCAGGACGTCTTGTCGCCGTGGCGCACACCCATCGAGGCGAGAGGATCCGCCTGATCAGTGCTAGACTTGCCTCGAAGCGGGAACGGAGAACATATGCCAGCGGCCAGGAAGCAGAAAAGCGAATCGGACGACATGCGGTCCGAGTACGACTTCTCGGGCGGAGTGCGCGGAAAATATTCGGCCAGCTTCGCGCATGGCACGAATGTGGTGGTCCTGGCCCCCGACGTCGCCGCTGAGTTCAAGACGTCGAGGGCCGTGAATGATGCGCTTCGATCCCATCTGAAGGCAAAGCCAAGCCCGCGCCGCGGCGGCTAACTCCCGCCGCAAGGGGAATCACAGTATCATCGAGGGGCCGGGAACGTGCGGCGGGCCTGCAGGTCAACGGCAAGGCGGGCCGTCGCGCCTATGCCAGATTGTCAGGACGTGGTTCTCGAGGTTGTCTCCGAGGCGAGCTGACTTCGGAGATGAGTTGTGAAGTGGGGTCGCACGCAATCGCCAGGCGTGGTGCGGTTCTTGCCGTGGGTGAGACCGATGCCAAGGCGATCCGTCCTATGGGCAGGCTTGCTCCCGATGATGGCCGGCGTTGACTGCCGTGAGCCGGTCTTCTCTGACAACGGTGATCACAACCGGATGTCGCCCCGGGAAGCACCTATGAGTTCCTCGCCCAGATCGACTGCCCCGGCGGAAATCTCTCGGGCGGCATGCAAAGGAGCGGACGCTGATGAATTCCTTTTCCCAACCGGAGCCAATCGTTGTGGAACGCTGGTCGGCGCTCTCCGCGGGCGCGGCGGCATCTTGCCCAAGGTGTTCGATCTTCCAGGCGGAACTCCAGAAGGCCACGCGCCCTCAGCGCGGACGAGAGACCGCGGAAATGCATGATCGCTTCCATTCCTGATCGTTGGTGCCCTCGACGTGGGGGCGAGTCCTGGCTTCGCCGTCGATGCATCCGGCGGTGCCGGTATTGCTCGGCGGAATGCGCTACGCAGGCGAAGCGGGAGCGGCAGAAGAGAGCCGGCAAGAGGTACCGGCGGACGCCACGACTCGCGCCCCTACTTCAGTTGGTCGAGCAGGGCCTTCGCCTCTTCCAGCGTCGCATCCTCCTGCAAGGCGCGCTTGACGAAGATGATGGCGCGGGCCCGGTCCTTGGCCCGGTAGGCGATGCGCGCTTGGCGCAGATACGCCGTGGCCAGCACCTTGGCGTCCTTGACGGGGTTGGCGGCCACCACGCGCAAGGCGCGCAAGGCCACATCGTCGTCGCCGATCGACTCGGCGAGATCAGCCAGCTCGTTGGCGATGACAACGTTCTTGCGATCGGAGTCGAGCGCCTTCTTGAGCGCCGCCAACTGCCCGTCGCGATCGCCGGTCACGGCGGCCAGCCCGGCCTGGCGCTGGTAGAGCAAGGCCAGCTCCTCCGGCTTGAGGTTGCGCGCCTCGGCGAGTAGCTCCGCCAGAAGCGCCTGAGCGCGGTCGATGGCGCCGGCCAGGGTGTAGGCCTCGAGCAGCAACCGCCGCGTGCTGCGGTCGGCGGCCGGCAGCGCGGCCGCCTTCTCCAGCGCCGCAACGGCGTCGGCGCCTTCGCCCACGGTCAGTAGCGACTGCCCGATCTGCACGTACAGGACGAAGCGCTCGTTCTCGTCCGTCTCGCTGTCGGCCATCTGGTTGCGCAGGCGCGCGGCTTCCACGACGTTGCCGGTCGCCGCGTAGAGCGCCGCCAGCCGGGCCTGCAGCCCGCGATGGGCGGGCACGTGGCCGAGCACGCCGGCCAGCCAGGGGATCGCCTCTTCGCCGCGGCCGAGCTTCTCGCACGCGTCGGTCAACGCCAGCACGGCGGCCGCCTTGGCTTCGCCCTCCTCGATGTGCACCAGGCGCGCCCACACGTTGGCGGCGGCCTCCCAGCGCTCGGCCGCCGTGAAGATGTCGCGCATCTTGAGCAGCACCTCGCGGTCGTCCGGGTTGGTTTCGATCCAGCGGAAGAGCACTTGATCGGCTTGCTCCGCCTCGCCGGTCTGGCGCAGAACCTCGGCCAGACGCAAGGTTGAAACCCGGGCCGTGTTCTTGTCACCTCGGCCGCTCGCCAGTTCGGCCACGCGCGAAAGAACCGTGGCGAGCTCCACGCCGACATCGCGCGCGCCGAGATCGAATGCCTCCTCCAAATCGGCCGCCGCCGCCGCGTCGTCACCGGCGCGCGCGGCCAGATCGGCCCGCAGGCGCAACAGCTCGACGCGGCCCTTTTCCTTGGGCGTGACGGCCAGGATCTCGCCTACGGCCGCCACGGCCTGTGCCGGATCCCCTGCCTCGGCAAGCGCGTCACACAGCTCGCGCACCACCTCGACGTTGGCGGGCTGCAGCTGGGCCGCCCGCCGCAAGGTGCGCGCTGCGGCTCCGGGCTCACCGGCCTTCTGGCGCTGGAGCTGGGCGGCTCGGCGCAGCAGCCGGCCGGCCTTCTCGGCGTCGCTCTCGCGGCCGGCCTCGTCGACGCATAGCTCGGCCAGGTCCGCCCAGCGCTCGCGCTGTATGTAGTACTGGCTCGCCCTATCGAACAGCTCGGCGCTGCCCGGCGCGCGTTCGCGCCCGAGCGCGAGGGCCCGCTCGGCGCCTGCTTCGTCGGACATGCGCACGCGCAGCTCGAAGAGCGCGATGGCCTGGGTGACGGCGGAATCGTCCCGCTCGTCCCGCAGGATCTCCTCGAGCAGCGCGGCACGCTCGGCGGCCTCGCCCTCGCCGGTCAGAAGCTCGGCCAGCGAGAGCTGCAGCGAGCGTTTGACGGCCGCCTCGGGCAGCGAGGCGGACAGCGCCGAACGATAGACTTCCTTGGCCTGCGCCGGATCGGCCTTCTTCACCAGATCGCCCAGCCGCCGCGCCAGGCTGGCGCGGTTGGCACTGCTCGCCGCACCTTCCCCGCTCGACAGAGCCTCGGTCAGCAGCGTGACGGCCTCGCTCACGTCGCCGCGCTGCTCGTAGATATCGGCAAGCAGCATGAGCGCCTGCGGATGCCCCGGCTCCTCGAGAAGCACGTCGCGCAGCGCTGCCGAGGTGGCTTCGCCGGCTTCGCCGCCTTGCTGAAGGTAGCGCGCCCAGGCCATGCGAACCGCGCCGCGATCCGTCCGGCTCATCAGCTTCTCGACGAGATCTTCGACCAGCACTTGCAGGGCCGGCCGATCCCCGAGCCGCGCCAACAGGTCGAGCAGCGGCTCCCAGACATCCCGATCCGTGGGATAGAGGATGTGCAACTGCTCGTACAGCCGCGCCGCGGTCGTCGCCGTCTCCCGGCTGGCCGCCGCGGCCTTTGCGGTTTCGCGCACCAGCGGCGTGAGACGGGGGTTGGCCCATTCGTCGCGGGCCTCGTCGAGAACGCGTGCCGCCCCGGCCATGTCGCCGCGGGCCCGCAGCCGGCGCGACAGGTCGGCGATGGCCCAGACCGCTTCGCGCAGCCCACCGCTCGAAGTGCGGGCGATCTCGATGGCGCGTGCCAGGAGGCGTTCCGCGCGAGCGCCCTCCCCGAGCGAAACGGCCAGCTCGACGCCCTCGCGCACGTCGGCCAGGCGCGCCCCGGCCTGGGCCGCACGCCGCTCGAGGAAGTCGAGCAACACGCGCTCGTCCTTCGCAGCCCGCGCCACCTTCTCGTAGACCGGCAGCACGCGCGCCAGGGCCTCGTCCGGCACCTTCGCGTTCTGCACGATGGCGGTGGCGCGCGGCAGATCGGGCCGCAACTCCACGGCCTGCGCCAGGGCATCGAGCCCGGCATCGCGCGTCTCGGCCGAGGCCAACTGGGCCTCGGCCAGCCGGTAGTAGAGATCGCCTTTCTCGGCGAACGACGGCGCCTGCTCGGCCAGCCGGCGCAACCAGGCGATGGCGCGCCCTTGCTCGGACGCGTCCCCGGTCGCGGCCGCCACCTTCGCCAGCGCGCTGCCGACCTCGGCGCCGCGGCGGCCGGTCTGCTCTGCGCGGCGGAGGAAGGCCTGCGCCCGATCGAGCAGCTTGAGATCGTTCTCCGCGACGTCGGCGGCCCGCAGGAGCAGGTCCGCCATGCAGCCGGCGTCGTCGGCGCGGCGCAGCTTGTCGGCGGCCGACGCCACGGTTTCGAGATAGGTCGAAGCCTTGCCCAGCCGCGCGGCCAAACCCCGCGCCAGGGAGTGCGCTTCGGCGCTGTCCGGCACGCGCGTGATGATGTCGAGCAGGGTCACGAGGCCCTCCTCGGCGCGCCCCATCTTGTCGAGGGCGGTGGCCAGCTCGCACACCACGAGCGCCTCCTCGGCCACGCTGGCCGCGGAAGCCCGTCGCTTGCCCAGTAGATCGAGCAGGGTGTCGCTGTCCTCGTCGGCGAGCAGGGCGGCCTGAATGCAGCGCGCCTCCGCGGGATCGTGCAGGGCGCGCGCCACGATGGATTCCAGGCTTTCGGCCGCCTGCGCGTGCTGGCCCTGGCGCAGCGCCAGGCGGCGCAAGCGCACCAGCACCTCGCCGGCCGTCATGCTGCCGTCGCCGGCGTGGCCTCGCCGGGCCAGCACCAGCAGGGCGCGGTAGGCCTTCTCGGCGCGTTCGAGATCGCCGCGCTCTTCCGCCACCTCGGCCAGCGCGAGCTGCACGTCCATGCTGTCGAGCAGAACCGCGGCGGCCTGCTCGAGGTGCTTGGAGGCGACCTCAAGATCCTTCTCGGCGCGCGCCACGGTGGCGATCTGCAGGTGCAGAGCCGCACGCTCGCGCGACTGGCGGCGGCCGTACTCCTGCAAGACACCCTCGAGCACCGTGCGCGCTTCGGCGAAGCGGCCGGACACGCGCATGCCCTCGGCCAGCGCGAGCTTGAGCGCGCGCTCTTCGGGAGCCAGGGCCACGGCCCGTTCCAGGATCGGCACGGCCTGCGCGAGATCGCAAAGGCGATCTTTGCACAGCGCCAGCGCCTCCTCGGCGGCCGCCACCACGGCCGGTGCGTCGTCGACCTGGGCGGAAAACCCGGCGAGCACGCGCAGCAGCGCTTCGTGATGCCCGGCCTCGCGGTGCAGGCTGGCCAGCATGTTCCACAGCGTGGCCGCCTTGCCGTCTTCGCCGAGGGCGCGCTCCAGCGCGGCCACGGCGCGATGGCGTTGCCCGCCGGCCAGGTAGGTCTGCGCCAGCTTGGCCACCGCCTCGCGCCGCTCGCTCGGCGCGCCCGCGGACAGGCGCTGCTCCAGCCAATTGGCCGCGGCCAGCGGCTCGCCGGCGGCCTCGTTGAGCCGCGCCAGGGCCTCCATGGCCGCAGGATCGCCGCCGAGCTTCACCACCATCTCGTAAGCCGAGATGGCGCGCGCGTGATCGCTGAGCTGCTTCTCGAAGAGCACCGCGGCCTCGCCCCACAGTCGAGCCGCAGGCTGGCTCTCCTCGCGCTCCTCCAGCTTGCGTGCCTCGGCGACCAGGATATCGGCCAGCTCCGCGTAGCGGCCGCGCGAGCGCAGAAGCGAGCCCAGAGCGGCCAAGGTGGCGGGGTGGCCGGCGCTGTCCTCCAGGTTGGCCAAGAGGATCTCGAAGCGGCCCGTGCGGTTCTCGACGATCTCGCCCAGGCGGGCGATCTCCAGGCGCAGCTCGATGCGTTCCGCGGAGTCGGCGGCGTCCTCGAGTTCGCGCCGCCGCAGCACGAGCAGGTCGTTGAGCAGATCCGCCTCTTCGTAGAGCTTGGCCAGCGCCTTGGCGGCGCTGCGGTTCTTGGGATCCTGGTCCACCGCCTGGCGCAGCAGCTCGCGGGCCAGGCGCTTGTCGACGTCCGCGGCCAGCTCGCCGGCCCGGGCGCGCAGAGCTTGCGCCGCGTCCGCGGCGATGGGCAGGCGGCTGGCTTCGAGCAGGCAGTCCAAGGCGCGGCGCACCTCGTTCTTGTCGCGGCTCGTCCCGAGCACGGACGCCAGGCCTTGCGCCGCGCGCACCACGGCGTCCGCGGCGGTCACCTTGCCCTCGGAGGATTGGCCGGCGCGCAGCAAGCCGGCCGCGCGGTCGAAGAGCGCCGTGAGGGCCGCGCGCAAGAGGCTCGACTCCTTCTTTTCGCTCTCGGCGATGGCAAGGGCGGCCGCAATGGCGTCCAGATCGCGCGGCACGAGCTGCGCGATCTGCATGAGAGTCTCGACGAGCGGTTTGCCCCCGCGGCTCTTCTGCACGTCGGCCAGGCGGCGCAGGGTCGCAAGGTGCGTAGGGTCGTAGTCGCGTGCGCGCAGCAGCGACTTCTCCTGCCAGGCGGCGGCCTTCTCCGACCCGACGGCGTAGTCGGCGATGCGCTCCTCGATGGCGCGCCCGACGGTCGGCGGCAGATTGGCCTTCTTGCCGAGCGCCGTCGAAAGCGTCTTGCCGAGCAGAGCGAGCGCCTCGGCGCTGTCGGGCGCGGCCTTGGCCGCCTGCTCCATGAGCGGCACGTAGTCGGCCACCAGGGCCGCAGCATCGAAGGGCTCGGCCAGCGCGGCGTCGACTGCGGCCTGCCAGCCGCCCTGCTGGCTGGCCAAGCGCACGACACCAAGGCGTGCGCCGCGATCGGTCGGCCCGGCCTTGAAGGCCTTCTCGAAACAGGACAGGGCCACGGCCTCGTCGCGCACCTTCTCCTCCCAAAACCGCGCCGCGAGCAGCAGCAAATACACCTTGCGCGGCGAGCCCACCGGCAGTGCGTGCCCGGCCTGTTCCAACGCGCGCGCGGCACTGGTGAATTCGCCGGTTTCCCCCGCCAGGCGGACGATCTCGGCCTCGGCTTCGGGATCCTCGGGCAAGAGCTTGATGATCTCGATGGGATGGCCAAGCGCCTCCTTGAGGCGCTTGCCGCGCTTCTCTTCGAGCCCGGCGGCTTCGCGGTGCAGGCGTGCCCTCTCGCCGTCCGAGGCGGCCAAGGCCAGGCGATGGGGCAGCACGTCCAGAAGTCCCCGCCAATCGTCGCTGGCGCCACAGCAGCGCACGATGCCTTCGACGGCGAAAGCGCGCGCCGCTTCGTTGTCGAGCAGCGCGAAGAGGGCATCGCGCAGGCCCGGGGTCCGCGGCTCGATGGCCAGGGCGCGGCCGTACCAGAGCGCGCCGCCCTTGGCATCATCGAGGTGCTTGGCACACGCCTCGCCCAGGCGCACGAAGAGCGCCACCAATCGCTCCTGCGCGGCCTTGCCTTCGCGCGCTCCCAGGTTGAGCAGCTCTTGCCACCTTGCCGCGTCGGCGAAGAGATCGAGGGTTGTCGCCACTGCTTCGGAATCGCCCGGCGCGGTTTCCAGGATCTTCGCCAGCGCGGCGATGGCCTCGGCTGGCTGCTGGAGCTGCTCGCGCTCGATCTCGGCGATGCGCAAGAGGTCGGCGCGCCGCTGAATCCACGGCACCTTGGCATCGGCCCGCCGGGCCAGCGCCGCCACCAGCTCCGACCAACGCTCGTCCTCTTCGAGTATCTCGATCGTGCGGGAGAGCGCCTTGCGGTCGTTGGGATCGGCGGCCAGGCGCTTGCCCCACAACGCCAGGGCGCGGTCGATCTGGTCGCGCGCGCGGGCGAGATCCGCGGCTTCGCCCAGAAGCCCGCGCCGCGCCCCGGGCGAGGGCTCCAAGGAGGCCTGCCGTTCGAGAATGTCGAGCCGCTCGTCGGCATGGGCCTCGCCTTCGAGCAAAGCGCCGAGCTTGCGCAAGGCGGTGAGCACCTGATCCTTGTCCGCGGCCGGACTGGCGAGCGGCTTGCGGTAGAGATCCACGGCCGCCTCGGGGCTGCGCGCCTCCTCGATGGCGGCGGCTTCCAGCCACAGCGCCACTTGCAGCTTGGCGTTCTTGGTGGCCTCGGCCGCAGCGCACAGGCCGCGCACGTAGGCCGCCGGCGTCGAGGTCACCTCGGCCAGGAACTTCAGGCGGGCGCGGGTCGAGGCCTCCTCGGGCTGGCAGGCCACCAGCTCGACGAGCTGTTCGCGGGCCGCCGCGAGATCGCCCTGGCGCTCGAGCATGTCGGCGGCCTCGTTGACCAGGGCGCGGGTTTCGCCCGGCGCCGCGAAAGACAGGGCCACGCGCAGGGCCGCCACCATGCGATCCAGTCGGCCTTGCTGCACGTGACGCGTGCGCAGGAGGCCCAGCGCCCGACGCCGCTCGGCCGCGGGCGCTTTCTCGTCGCCGAGCACGCGCTCGGCCAAGGCGCACGCCGCGGCGTCGTCGGCTAGCGCCGGCGAGGTCAGGATCTTCTCGATCTCGTCGAGCGCCTTGGCCGGCTCGGCCAGCTTGTCCACGTAGTAGCCGCCGAGACGTGTGCCCAGCTCCAGCGCGTCCTGGCCCGAGACCACGGTCAGCCGCTTCTCCAGAACCCTGGCCAACGTGCCGAAGTCGCCCTGGCGCTCGAGCAGATGTTCGAGCTCGGCCGACACCTCGACGTTGCCGGGCGTGGCCTCGAAGAGCGAAAGCAGGTAGGCGGCGGCGCGGGTCGTGCCCCCGGAATCGCGGGCCACCGAGGCGGCGTCGCGCAGCAAGCGACGGCGGCGGGTGCCGTCGGCCAGTCCGTCGAGAACGCGATCGTAGGCCGCCAGGAGCGCGTCCCACTGCTGGTTCACCGAGCGCAGGATGGTCAGGCGTTCGAGAGCCCAGTCGGCGGCGGGATCGAGCTTGAGCACGGTCTCGAGCAGCTCGACGATGACCTCGGTCTCGCCCGCGTACCACTCCTCGAGGAAGCGGAGGGCGCGCTGTCCGATGGTGACAATCGCATCCGGTTTGAGGCCGGGCGCGAGCGCCTTGCGATAGGCCGCGGCCGCGTCGTCCGGCTTCTGCGTGTCGGCCGCCAGAGCCTCGATCTCGTCCCAGGCCTGCTCGTCGGCAGGACTCGCTTCGACCTTCTTCAGCGCCGCCTTGAGCTTGTCGGAGGATGCCTTGTCGGAATCGGAAGACCTCGTGGTGGAATCCCGCTTCATGTCCCCTCGCTGGGAAAAAGGTGGAACGCTGATAGTAACAGGATCCCCTCGGCAAGGGGCCGTGATTTCGAGGCCTTGCTAGCTGCGTGCGCTGCCGTGGCGCCGCACCTTGGCTTCCAGCTCGCGCGCTTGCTCTTCGATGTGCCAGGGACGCTCGGCGTAGACGTCGTCGAACATGCTCGACAGGGGTGGACGAGGAGGCACGGCCTCGGTCTCGGCCACCAGCGCGGCGAAGCGGGCGTCGAAATCCGCGCGCAGGCGCTCCTCGTCCGCCTGGCTCCACACGCCCTTGGCTTCGCAGTAAGCGCGGAAGCGCCTGATGGGATCGCTTTCCTGCCAGGCCACAGGCTCGCTCGGGTCGCGGTACACGCTGGGATCGTCGGACGACGTGTGCGCCCCGCGCCGGTAGGTCACGGCTTCGATGAGCGTCGGGCCTGCGCCGGCGCGCGCGCGCAGGGCGGCCTCGGCCGTCACGTGAATGAGTGCGAGCAGGTCGTTGCCGTCGACCATCACGCTCTGCATGCCATAGGCCACCGCCTTCTGGGCCAGCGTCGGCGTGGCGGTCTGGATGGCGCGCGGCGTGGAGATGGCCCAACCGTTGTTGCGCAAGAAGAACAGACACGGCGCCTTGTGCACCTGGGCCAGGTTGCACGACACGTGAAAATCACCGGTCGAGGTTGCGCCGTCGCCGAAGTACACCAGGCTGACGTCGTCGCCGCCGCGTAGCTTGGCGGCCAGAGCCATGCCCACGGCGTGCGGGATCTGCGTCCCCACCACCGAGCTGACCGATACGAAGTTGAGATCGCGGGCGGTGTGGTGCGCGGGCAGCTGGCGGCCGCGCACCGGATCCTCGGCGTTGCCGTAGAGCTGGCACATCATGGTGCGCGGCGAGTAGCCGCGAAACAAAGCCGTGGCCTGCTCGCGGTAGCACGAGAAGATCCAGTCGGTGGGCCGCAGCGCCCAGGTGGGGCCAATCAGCGTGGCTTCCTCACCCCACGCCGTCAGGTAGAACCCGATGCGGCCTTGCCGCTGGAAGCGCAAGAGGCGCTCGTCGAGCAAGCTCGACTCCACCATGGCCACGAGCATGCGCCGCAGCTCGAGCCCGGGGATCTCGGGCTCGAGCTCGGGTCGGCAAAGCGTGCCGTCCGGACAGAGAATGCGAAAGAGGCAGAGCTTCACGCAAGGGCTTGCCTACTGGCCCGGCCGTGGGTTGTCAAGGCCGGGCCTCACTTGTCACGCTAGACTTCGGCGGGCAGGGCGACCATGCTGAAACCCAAGGCAAGTGCGATGCACAAGTGGCTCGCGATGATGACGTTGCCGCTCGGCGGAGCGGCGTGGGCAGGCGAGCCGGAGGTGCGAGCCCTGGTGGTTCCGCCCACGCTGGCGGCCGCGACGTCGAATCCCGAGCTGTCCGGAATCGCGTGGAGCCAATCGCGCCAGCGCTACCTCGTCGTAACCGACGACGCGGGGTTGCGCCGCGAGGACACCAATCACGCGCCCCTGCTGCTTGGTTTGCGCGAGGACGGCATCTTCGACCAGGCGCCGATTCCCATCCGGGGGGTGAAGCGGATCAACGACCCCGAATCCATCTGTGCCGGGCCGGACGGCGGCTACTTCCTCATCACCTCCCACTCGCCCAACCGCGAGGGCAAGACCGGCGCGTCTCGCCGCCAGCTCTTGCATCTCGCGGAGGCCAAGACCGGGCTTCGGGTCATGGCACGGCTGGATCTGACCAAGATCAAGGGGAGTGCGACGCTGCTCGAGCTGGCGGGCTTGCCGCCGGACGGGCGCCTGGACATCGAGGCCATCGCCTTTCGCGACGGCGCCGTCTTCGTCGGCTTCAAGTCGCCGCTTTCCGACAAGCACGAGGCGGTCATCGTCCGCCTGCCGAACGTGGCGCAAAGCCTACGCGCCGGCAAGCTGCGGCCAAACGCGATCGAGCGTTTTGCTGCCGTTCCCCTGTGCGTTGCGGGAGCCGCGGGCGACCCGGTCTGCCAGGGAATCTCCGACATGACTTTCCTGGCCGACGGCTCGCTGGTGGTTTCGGCGAACGCGCCCAAGGGCGGGCCCAAGGACCACGGCGGCGCGCTTTGGCACCTGCCAAGCCCCGTCGGCAAAAGGGCGCCCGTGCTGCTGCACCGTTTTGCCACGCTGAAGCCGGAAGGGGTGACGCCGTCGGCGAGCGGGCGCGCCCTGAAAGTGGTTTTCGACTGCGACCACAAGACGCCGAAGTGGACGGAGGTGCCGCTGCCCGGCGGCGGCAGCCAGCAGCGCTAGCCTCGAAGCCGGACACCTGGGGAAGCATCACCAGGGAGAAACGGAGGAACAGAGCCGGAGAATCCCTGGCGTTCTGCCATTCCTATCCGTCTCTGCTTCTCCGTTCCTTCCTGTTCCCTCGTCACTCCACCTCGTAGCCCGCGTACCCGAGCCCGAGCTGGTCCAGCACGTTCTTGGTCTTGTCGAAGAAGTACTCCTGCTCGTAGCCCGCCAGGCCCATCGGATCGGGATCGACCGTGTCGCTGTCGGTCTTGTCCCCATAGAGAGAGAACAGCTAGTCGAATTTGGCCTCGTACTCGCTCCAGAGGAAGAGCCGGTTCGCGGGCAGGACGTAGTCCTCGAGGTGCTGCGCGTACAACTCCCGGTATTTCTCGGCGGCCGGCACTTCGTTCACGAGGGGTTGTGGCGAACTGTCCCCCCAGTTCGCGGTCAGGTTCTTGGTATTGAAGATGTCCTGGTTGATGGATTCGTCGTAGGGCAGTTCGCCGTCCCAGTTGGTGCCCATTCACCTCGAAATGCGACTTGTAGTACTGGCCGTTCTGATAGGGCAGCCGCCTGGACTGGGTGCCTCGCGAGCGAATGCCTACCTGGGTCAGCTTGACCTCGGTCCCATCGCCGCGACGGTAGATGAAGTCGGACTTGCGGTAGTTGTCCGTCCGATACTCGCGCCCGTCACCGGGGTAGAAAGGCTCGATGGGGAACTTCGCCGCGTAGTCGAGCATGTCCTGGGTGATGCCTTCCCACTCCTCCTAGGTGATTTCGATGATGAACGCGTGCGGGATCGCATCATCGAAGATCTCTTCGTACGTGGCCGCGCCGTAGGTCTGTGGCGTCCCGCTGTCAGGCACGATGGGCGTGGGCGATGCCGCGCAGTCCGCGGCCACGACAACAAGCGCCAGCAACGCCATCCAACGCCAAGACATCGTGGATTGCCCCCGAGTCCGACCACCCGGCGAAACGCGACGTAGGGATCGGTGGCAGAGCCCGGGTCACAGGGGAAAAGAACCGGAGAGCGACCGTGTCGACGGCGAGGGCTTCATGACTTGTTCCATGGCAAGACCGAACGGGGAAAACCAGAGCAACAGAGCCGGAGGATCATGGGTTCTCTCGGCAGATTCGAGCGCTTCGCCCTCTTTGCCCCTCTCCGCCTCTCGGGTTTTCCCTGTTCCTCCATTGGGTGACTGGCATTGGGACTAAAGCCCGCTGTCGAGGGATGCGCCGTCGCCGTCCAAGCCGCCTGCACCGCCACCGCCGCCGGCACCAGCTGCGCCGGCCCCGCCGGTGCCGCTCGTGCTTCCGCCCGCGCCGCCGCTCCCGCCGGGCAGCGGCGCGGCGACACAGGCGGATCCGTTGCTCGCGCCGGGCGTCGGTGCGGCACACCAGGCGAAGGCGCCGGTGCCGTCGGGGAAACGCGCATAGGTGTTCTGGCCCGTGGCAGCCCCGAAGGACACGCTGTCGACCGTTCGGCCCGTCTTGTCCTTGAGCGCGACCTCGTCGCCCCTGGAGGCGCTCAGCTTGAACCCGAGATGATT
>JAFGPX010000335.1 GCA_016935975.1 Deltaproteobacteria bacterium | reverse complement strand
GCCCCGCGCGGCGTGCCGCAGATCGAGGTCACCTTCGACATCGACGCCAACGGCATCGTGAACGTGTCGGCGAAGGACAAGGCCACGGGCAAGGCGCAGCAGATCACCATCACCGCCTCGTCGGGTCTGTCCGAGGGCGAAATCCAGCGCATGACCAAGGAAGCGCAAGAGCACGAGGTCGAGGACAAGAAGCGGCGCGAGGCCATCGAGGCGCGCAATCGCCTGGAGAGCATGCATTTCGGCGTGCAGAAGCACTTCGACGAGAACAAGGACAAGATCCCTGCCGACGCGCGCGGCGCGCTCGAAGAGGCGCTCAAGGAGGCGCGCAGCACGCTGGACGCCAACAAGGAGGCCACGGACGCCGAGGTGTTCAAGGGCGCGTTCGAGCGCCTGGAGAAGGCCTCGCACAAGATGGCCGAGGCCCTGTACAAGGCGGCCGGCGGCTCTGGCGGTGCCCAGGAAGATGCTGGCGGCGGGCCGTCTCCGGGGAGCGACGGCGCCGGCAAGAAAGACGACGTCATCGACGCCGAGTACACCGAGACCCCGAAGAACTAGCCGGGGCCCGTCAAAGAGATACCGTCGCCCCCGAAAGGGCGACCCGCGGACCGCGAATTGCGTGGGCAAGAGCGTGGGCGAGTTCGTGGGGGATGCCCGGCACGCGTAGCGCGGACTGCGGGCCGTACACGTCGCGAAACGGGCCGTGCAAGCCGCGTTACGCGAACCGTTCACGCTACCGCCGACGCACGCGCCGGTCGGCCCGGAAGACGGGCCCGGTTCCCTTTTCTCGTCTCTGTGTTCCCCGTGCCCTCTCTGCTTTCTTCCTTCGGCCGGCATCTGCTAGAAAGGCGCGATGTTTCCGATTCTCGCGCAGATACCCTCGAAGGCGCTCTTCGCCTTGGCGCTGCTGCTTGCCGTCGGCACGGCGCTGTGGAATGTACGCGCGCGGCGGCGCAATCGAGAGATCCCGCGCAGCTCGACACCGCTCTATCTCGTTCTGGGGGCGTGGCTTCTGCTCGGACTGCGCGGTGGCGCGTGGTTCCCGTCGGTCGGGATCTTCGCCGAGGAATGGAAACCGGTGCCCATCTTCGCCTACGGGGTGATGCTGGGCACGTCGATGGTGGTCGGCTGGTTCTTGGCGCTGCGACTGGCGGAAAAAGACGGCATCCCGCGCGAGCAGGCCGGCGCCATCTACATGTGGACCGCGGTGTGGGCGATCATCGGGGCGCGCGTCCTCTACGTCCTTACGGAGTTGCACGAGTTCCGCAATCCATTCGACGTCTTCATGCTCAACAAGGGCGGCCTGGTCGCCTACGGAGGCATGGTCGGCGGCTTTCTGGCGAGCTGGTACGGCTGTCGCAAGCGCAAGATCCAGCTTCTGCGCTGGGCGGATGTCTCGGCCCCCTCGGTCGTGCTCGGCACGGGCATCACGCGGGTGGGCTGCCTCCTGTACGGTTGCGACTACGGTCGTCCCACCGACCTCCCCTGGGCCATACGCTTTCCGCCAGGCGCGCCGGCGTTTCACGACCACGTCGCCAACTTCGGGCTCGCCCAGGACGCGGCGGCGTCACTGCCCGTGCATCCCACGCAGATCTACGAATCCCTGACCGGCTTCGCCTTGTTCGCTCTGCTCATGTGCTTGCGGCGCGTGCGCAAGTTTTCGGGGGAGGTCTTTCTCGGCTGGGTGATTGGCTACGGCCTGCTGCGTTCGCTCATCGAAGTCTACCGAGGGGACGCCGATCGCGGCTGGGTTGGCCCTTTGTCGACGTCGCAGTTCATCGGTTTGCTGTCCGTGGTCGCGGGCGTGGCGCTGCTCTTGGCGTTGCTCAAGAAACACCGTGCGGATCCGTCGTCGTTGCGTTTCTGGGAGACGCCTCTGCAGACGGCCGCCCCTGCCGCAGCGCCGCGGGCCCAACGCCGCAGGCACAAGCGGTAGCCCGGGGCCCACGCGGGGAGGGCGCGTCGCGGGTTTTTGGGGTATAAGGCGCCTGCAAGTCACTTCTGGGGGAGAACATGAGTCTCAAGCGCAGCCACACCAGCACACGGCCGACGTCCGGCGGGGGATCGGATAGCGGGCAGAAACTCGCACGCCAGGAGTTCTACGACGAGCTGAAGAAGCACGCTCAGACCGCTCAGGTGTTCACGCCGGTCGACATCGCAATGGCCATTGGCGCCAGCGAGGCGACTGTGTCGCGCGCCCTGCTCGGGCTCGCCGCGGAGGGATACCTGGAGAAGGTCGACGCCGGCAAGTACCGGTCCACGCCGTTCCGGGAGGTGCCGCAGCCGGAGTTCCTCAAGGCGCTCTCGCGCGCTTCCAAGACCGATTCCACGCGCCAGCGGGATCTCTCCGAGATCGCGCGCCTCAAGCAAAACAACGACGTGATGCGCGCCAAGCTGCTCGGGGCTCTGGCCGAACGCGACCATTACCTCGCCGTGCTCAAACAGCACGGGATCGATCCCGGACCGGTGCCCGCGCCGGCGCGCGCCGAGAGCCCGGCCCCGCCGCCCGCGCCGCCGGCCGTGTCCGGCGCGGATCCCGTGCCCGCGCCGGTCGAGCAGCCCGCCGCGGCGTCTGCTTCTCCGCCGACGGACGAGAGCCGCCCGGTAGCTGCAGCTACGCCGGCGGAGCCTCCAGTCGCGGCACCGGCGTCGGAAGGCGAGGAACCGCCGCCGCCACCCGCGTCCGAACAGCCATCGGGCTAGTCGAGGCGGGCGGTGTCCGTGCCGCTGCGATTCACCATACGCAACCCGCGTAGGGCCTTGTGTGCGGCCGAGCACGCAGACGTGTCCACGCACGAGGTCGAGGCGGTCTGCGAAGGGGGCGAAGTGGTGTTCGGTCGGGCCCGCGGCGCCGGCATCGAGCTGCCGTTCCCCAAGGTGTCGGCTCGGCACGTGCGGCTTGTGCGCCATGCGGGGGGCTACCGCGTCGAGGATCTGGGCAGCACCAACGGCACGCATCTGGCCGGGCGCCGGCTGGCTCCGCACGCGCCGGAGGCAATCGCCGTCGGACAGGCTTTCGAGATCGGGGGTGTGGAAGTGCGCTTTCTGGGCGAGACCTCCGGCACGGCGCCGATCCCGGCGCGAGCCAGCAGCGACACGCTGGCGCGCCGCTTGGTGCATGACATCTTCGAGGCCTGCCCGCCGGCCGAGTGTGCTCGGTTGCTCGTGCTGTCTGGTCCGGAGCAGGGGCACGAGTTGGCCTTGGCTGCGAGCGGACGGACGTTCAAGGTCGGGCGAGGCGAGGGATGCGATCTTGTCCTGTCCGGCGAGGACATCTCGCGCGAGCACGCGGCCTTCGAGCGCTGCGCTGGCGGCATCGTGGTGCGTGATCTGGGCTCGAAGAACGGCGTCGAGGTGGGAGGCGAGAGGCTGGCCGGCGCGCGTGGCCTAGGCGACGGCGAGGTCATCGCCATCGGCGAGACCCGGCTTCAGCTCCTCGACCCCGAGGATCGCTACTTGCGGCAGATCCAGGCCGCGGAGCGCGACGAGGCGATGGGCGAGACGGAACCCGCGCCGGTCGATGCGGCAGCGCCGGGCGGAGCGGGCGCGCCGCAAACCAGCCGCCTGCCCGCCGTCGCCTCGGCCATCGCCGCCTTGGCCCTGCTTGCCGTGCTTGGCCTGCTGCTGGCGCTGTTCTTCGGCCAATAACAGAGGACACAGAGAGCGACGAGAACACCGGAAAAGCACTGGGCTCTTCGGGACAGGATCCGAACCCTTTCCTCCTCGGTGCTCTCCCGCCTCCCTCCGTGCCCTCTGTGGTTCTCCGGATCCGAAGGGTTCCGGATCCCGATCCGAACCCTTGCCTTCTTCTCCGGTTTCGTATTGCAAGCGCTTTCTGTGGCTGCGCCTACCGGTGCCGGCGCGCCTTTTTGCGCGCCTTGCGCGCGTCCTTGCGCTTTCTCTTCTCCTTGGCGCGATCGACGTTGCGCGTGGGGGCCTGGAAGCGGCCGCGCTCGCGCGAGTGCACGTTCATCATGGAAGCCAGTTGCTCCATGTCCATGCCGCCCAGCATCTTGCGCGCCTGGTTGAGCTGCGAGATCTGCTTGAAGCCCGGGATCTTGCCGAGCAGTCCGGTCGAGGCCCCGAGCTGCATCATCATCTGCCGCATCATCGCGAAGCGGTTGAGCAGGTCCGCGACTTCGGCTTCCTTGCGCCCGCAGCCCCGCGCCACGCGCGCCAGTCGGCTCTGGTCGAAGAAGGCGCTGCGCTTCTTCTTGCGCTTGCCGCTGTCGACGACCTCTTCCCAGCTGGTGATGACGAACAGCTCGGGCTGCCGCCGTTCGGCGTCGGTCATCGACGAGATGATCGAGCCGATGCGCACCAGCTCCTTGTCGTCCACCTGGATGTTGGCGTCGGCCACGCCCGGGATCTTCTCGACCATCTCGGACAGCGGCCCCATCTTCTTGAGGATCGAGATCTGCTCGAGGAAGTCGTTCATGTCGAACTTGCCCTTGAGCATGCGCAGGGCGTCTTGCTCGGCCTTCTCCTCGTCGACCACTTCCTCGAACTGTTGCACCAGGCCGACCACGTCGCCGCGCCCCAGAATGCGGCTGGCCATGCCGTCGGGCCGGAATTCCTCGAGGCGCTCCAGCGACTCGCCCATGCCGACGAACTTGATGGGCTTGCCGGTCACCGCCCTGACCGAAAGGGCCGCGCCGCCGCGCGCATCGCCGTCGAGCTTGGTCAGGACGACGCCGTCGTAGCCGAGCCACTCGTGGAAGGTCTTGGCCGTGGCCACCGCGTCCTGGCCGATCATGGCGTCGATGACGAAGAAGATGTTGGCCGGGTTGGTGCGGCGCTTGATCTCCTTGAGCTCGTTCATCAGCGGCTCGTCGATGGCGAGGCGGCCGGCGGTGTCGAAGATCACCGTGTCGCGGCCATGCTCGGCCGCGTGGCGGTGCGCCTTCTCGCAGATGAGGGGGGGACTGCCGCCCGGCTCCGCGAACACGGGCATGCCGAGGGTCTCGCCCAGCACCTGAAGCTGCTCGATGGCGGCCGGCCGGTAGACGTCGGCGGCGACCAGCAACGGCCGGTGGCCGCGCTTTTCCAAGTAGAGCGCCAGCTTGCCCACCGTGGTGGTCTTGCCGCTGCCCTGCAGCCCGACCATCATGATGCCGGTCGGGCCCTTCTTGGCGAAGCGCAGGTCGGTGTCGACCGGGCCCATCAGGTGCACGAGCTGGTCGTGACACAGCTTGACGAAGTGATCCTCGGGGGTGACCCGCCGGACCTTCTCCTTGGCGGTGGCCTTCACCTTGACGATGACACCCAGCGCTTTCTCTCTGACCTGCTTGCAGAACTCCTGGACGACCTCGAAGCCGACGTCGGCCTCGAGCAGGGACGTGCGCACTTCGGCGAGCGCCTCGTCGATCGTCTTCTCGTCCAGCTCGGCCAGGCCCTGGAACTTCTGCTTGGCGGTCCGGAAGCCCTTGGTCAGTGTCTCGAACATCGGGCGCGCAATCTAGCATAGAGAGAGCGCGGAGGGGTGTAGCTCGGCGCCGCGCAAGGGGAATCCTCGGACAGCAGAGCGCAGAGAAACCCAGCTCGTCGGGAAGACCTGCCTCCCCGCGCTGGTTCCGCCCTCTGCGGTCTCTTCGCCTACTCCAACTTGGCCGCGGTTTGCCGCTGCCACCAGGCGATCCAGCGCTGGCGGGCCTCTTCCCGGTCGCGTTCGGGCAAGTCATGGTGGTAACCGAAGTACTCGTGGGAGATCTCGTGCAGCTCGCTCGCGGCGAGGAGGCGAATCTCCGGCGCGCGATGGGCGAGCCCTTCGAGCAGCCACTCGACGCGCGGCCTGCCGCCCATCCTGGTCCACCACTCCATCCAGCGCTTGCTTCGGTGCCCCACGTCGTCACAGGTCAACGCCACCAGGGTTTCGTGGGCCGCGGTCGCCACTTGCGCGTTCTCGGCATCGAGCAGCTCGGCCACAGCCGGCACGGCGTTCTTGTCGCGCAACTCGGCCAGCGCCTCCAGGGCGCTCATGGCGATGGCCGGGTCGGCCTGCTCGGCCTTGCGTACGAGCGCGTGCCGAAAGGCGAGCACGCGCGGGTCGTGCACGTGGCGAGACAGGCGCCGCAAGGCAGCCCGGCGGGCCACGAGGTCGCCCAGGCGCGCGGCGGCGAGCAGGGTGTCGATGCGATCCACGCTCGCCGCCACCGGCGTCGGCGTCCTCGGCTCCGGCAGGGCGGCCGCGCCGACCACCACGCGCGCCTCGGCGGCGCCTACCAGGCGGGCGAGCAGCGCCAGGTAGCGCGGCGCCATCGGCAGGCCGTACAGCGTGCGCAGGAGAGCCCGGAAGCGAGCCTCGCACACCAGCGCGGGCTCAATCAGCAGGGAGCGCGCCTGCGCCCAAGCCACCATGGCTTCGTGGTCGTGCTCTGGCCGCACCAGCACGTCCAGAACGTCGCCCTGCAGCGCGCGCGGGGCGGCCCCGAGTCTTTGAGCGGTGGCGCCGTCCATCCATTCTCGGGCCGCCGGGTTCGGGGGCGCGGCGGCCCACGCCAGCGGCGCCAGCGGGATGCCGATGATCTCGGCCAGGTGGCTGCACAGGGTTTCTTCGTCGCTGGCCTGCAACTCGAGGAGCGCGGTGTCGAGCCCGCCGCCGTAGAGCTTCCTGCGCTGTTCGGCCTCGACGGCGGACTTCGACGTGATGACGCCCCGACGAACCAGCGCCCGGGCGATTTCCGAGAGGGGCATGGTTTGCGCTCTTTTGGCCCCCGCGCTCAACGCTCGTCGAGAATCACGTAGGTGCCCGACAAGTGATCGTGCAGGGCGCGGCGCTCACGATCGAAGAGGCACCACACAAAGCCCAGTCCGACCAACGCTAGGGAGAGCGCCAGGCTGATGAAGCGCGCGCAGGCGACCACGGGGCCCGGAGCCTGTCCTTGCGAAGAGATCACGCGCAGACGGAAGAGGCGCTTGCCCAGGGTCTGGCCCAGGACGCCGCCGAGGTAGATCTGGTAAAGAGCGCTCATGCCCAGGAGCAGGCCCAAGCCGCCGGCCACCATGGGGTTGCGGTCGAGCAGGCCCGCCATGACGAAGTCGGGGCCGAACTCCTTGGCGCTCGGCAGTTGCACGCCGAGTGCCAGCGCGGCGACGGCGGTGACCGCCGTCGAGGCCGCGGTGACGAGCGAAAAATCGACGAATGCTGCCGCGAGCCGGCGCGGGAAGCCCGCGGCGCGCACGCGCAGGATGGGCTTGTCGCGACCGCCGGTCTTGGCCATCTGCCGGACCATGCGTGCGGGCACATCCACGGCGTCGGGTCCGACGCCCGTTCCTCCGACGACGGCTGCGTGACTGGTCACGCGACCATTGTGCGAAGCGGGCACGCCCGCCGCAAGTTTCTTGGGAGATCCGCGCGTCATCCCAGCCCGCCGGCCGCGGCTTGCGCCAAGGCCACGGCCACGACGGCGGCAGTCTCCGAACGCAGGATACGCGGGCCCAGGCCCACCGCCCGAAAGCCGCACCCTTGGGCCCGAGCTACCTCGTCTGGGCATAGCCCCCCTTCCGGCCCGACCAGAAGAACGACGGCGCGCGGGCCGGCGGCAAGGGCCGCGGGCAACGCCCGTTCCGATTCGTCCTCCCACAGCAGAAAACGCTCGCCGGGGATGGTCGCGGCCTGCGTCACGGCCGTAGCCAGGCCCAGGCATTCGCTCACCAAGGGCACGTCGGCGCGCCCCGATTGCCGGGCCGCCTCTTCGGCGATCTTCTGCCAGCGTCGGCGCTGGTGGGCGCCGCTCTTCACCATGCCGCGCTCGCTACGCACCGGCACGATGCGGGCCACGCCGAGCTCGGTGGTTTTCTGCACGAGGAGGTCCATGCGCTCCCCGCGCGGCGGCGACACGAGCAGCGTGATGGCGCACGGTGGAGGCGCGATCCGCCGTCTGTCGCCGAGCGTGACTTCGAGCGACGCTTTGCCCACGGCGGCGATGCGCGCCTCGATCTCCGTGCCCTTGCCGTCGAAGACCTGAAGCGCCGCTCCCGGCCCAAGCCGCAGAACCTTGACGAGATGGCGGTGGGCGGCGGCATCCAGCGTGGCCCGCTCGCCCTGCAACTGCTCGGGTGGGACGAAGAGCCTGACCATGCTCTTTGCTAGCGCGGGACAAGGGACTTGCGCAAGTGCAGCCCGGCCCACTCGCCCTCGTCCTGGCGGTGGACGAGCGTGAACCCTGCGGTCGCGTAGACGGCCAACAGGTCGTCCACCTGGTCGAGCAGTATTCCCGAGAGGAGGACGTGGCCACCGGGCGCGGTCTTGCCCGCCAGAGCCTCGGCCAGGGCGCCGAGCACATCGGTCTGGATGTTGGCCATGACGAGGTCGAAGCCGCCGTCGGCATCGGCGACGGTGCCGGTCACGGTGCGCACCGTCCGCACGTGATTGCGCGCGAGGTTCTCCTCGCTGCACGCCGTGGCCTCGGCATCGTTGTCGACGGCCAGGCCGCGCGCCTTCGGCCACAGCGCGGCGGCGGCGATGGCCAAGATCCCCGAGCCGCAGCCCAGGTCGAGGAAGCGATCGAGGCGTGGGCATTCGTCTCGCAGATTCTCGGCCAGCCCGACGACCAGGCGCGTGGACGGATGCGCGCCCGTGCCGAAGGCTCGCCCTGGATCCAGCTCGATGACGAATTCGCCGCGCCCGGGCCGTCCGGGATCCCAGCTCGGCCGCACCAAGAAACGGCGGCCGATGCGCGTCGCTCGGAAGAACTGCTTCCACACGTCCCGCCACTCGCTCTCGTGCGCCGCTCGTTCGCGCACGATTACGGGATCCACGGCCAGCCCGTTGGCGCGGGCGGTGGCGAGTGTGGCATGGGCGGCGGCGAGCAGGGACTCGCGGTCTTCGGGCCTGCACATGGCGATCACGGCCGTACGGCCCGCGGCCGTGGCGCGCAGGGTGCCGCTGTCGCGCAATTCGACGCCACCTAGAAGCGGTCCCAGCTCGGCCGCGAGGATCTCGGCGGCCTCGGCCTCGGTTTCGATGTGGACTTCGAGCCAGGCGGTCAGCGGATCACGCGCCTCTTGGCCTCGCGCCGACGCCGCTTGCGCGCCTCGCGGATCTTGCGCTTGCGCTTGACCGAGGGCTTCTCATGGTACCGGCGGCGTTTGATCTCCTGCAGGATGCCCTCCTTCGACATCTTCTGCTTCAGGATCTTCATCGCTTTCTCGATGGAATCCCGAACTTCTACTTCAAGGGGGCGTCCGAGCAGTGTCTCCAAGCATACCTCCGGGTGAATCAGGTCAGTTACGGCAGGGCGTGAATTAAGCATTCCGGGTGTTGGCGGTCAAGGCTCGTCTCGTGACCCGGTCGCGTTACCCAAAAACCCATTTGCGTACGCTGGAATACAACAAAAGTATTTTACATTTCGTCGTCTCCATCGTATGCCATGGAACACGCGGGTTGTGAGAGAGCTCTGCGAGAAGCGATCTGAAGGACAGTCCGGAAGGAGAAGCGCCAATGATGGGGGCAAAGGTTTTCACGGCCACCAAGGCCAAGGACCGCGACGAGCTCGGAGAGGTTTTGACCCGCTGGATTCACGACAATCCCAAGGCCCGGATTGTCGACAAGGTCGTGACGCAGAGTTCAGACCGCGAGTTCCATTGTCTTAGCATCACGATCTTCTACGAGATGCAGCCGTAGGCCGAAGGCTTGGCCCGGGCGTGGCGGGGCAGCCGAGTCCGGGCGGGGGTTTCCGCGCCGGTCGCGTGCGACCGGAACCAGAGGGGTTGGTGTCGGCCCGGGGGCGGGTCGTGCCATAATCGCGCCGATGCGTTTCGGATTTCTCGTCAGAGCCGGCAATCCCGAGGCGCCCGAGCTTGCCAGGCGGTTCGCCGAGCTTCTGCGGGCGCGCGGCTGCGAAGTCGTTTTCGTCGCGGACTACGGGCAGGGCGCGCCGCCCGGGCTGCCATCGCTACCGGGCGCGGACATCGGTGGCCGCGTGGACGTCATGGTCGCGTTGGGAGGCGACGGTACGTTTCTTCACGGCGCCGAGCTGGTCGCCGACCATGACGTGCCCCTGCTGGGCCTGAATCTCGGCAGCCTCGGCTTTCTGACTCCCTACACCCTCGCGGAGGCCGAGGCGGCGCTCGCCGACGCCGCCTCGGGGCGCTTGCCGGTCGAAGAGCGGATGCGTCTGCTCGTCACCCTGCGGGCCCAGGGCAAATCGCCCGAGAGCCAAGCCGCGCTCAACGAAACCGTGATCAACCAGCGCGAGATCGCCCGGCTCATGGAGCTGCAAGTCTCGACCAACGGCGACTTGATCACGAACTACCGGGCCGACGGCCTGATCGTGAGCACTCCGACTGGCTCGACCGCCTACAACCTCTCCGCGGGTGGCCCGATCCTGAGTCCGGACATGGAAGCCATCGTGCTCACCCCGATCTGCCCCCACACCCTTTCCCATCGACCCTTGGTGCTTCACGCCGATCTCCGCATTACGGTGAGCAACGCCTCCCCCTACCACGGCGTGCTCACGGTGGACGGGCAGTGGAGTCGCGAGATGGCCCCGGGCGACGAAGTCGAAGTCCGCAGGCTCCCGCGGTGCCAGCGCGTCTTCCGGCCCGGGCATTCCTTCTTCAAGATCCTGCGCCAGAAACTCTCCTGGGGCGAGCGCAAGGCTTGACGTAACCTGCACGCAACTCGGAACGGGTCGTTGCCGAGACAGAAGACATGCTGACGCATCTGCGGGTTTCCGGTTTCGCGCTCATCGACGAGGTCGAGCTTTCGCTCGGGCCCGGACTCACGGTCATCACCGGCGAGACAGGCGCGGGCAAGAGCATCCTGGTCGGGGCGCTCGGCCTGCTGCGCGGCGGGCGGGCCAGCGCGGATCTGATTCGCGGCGGCAGCGATGAGGCGAAAGTGGAGGGGATCTTCGAGGTCGAGCCGGATTCCGAGGCCCACCAGGCTCTGTTGGCCGACGGACGTGTTCTGCGCGAAGGTCTGGTCGTCCGTCGTGTCATCGCGCGGGCCGGGCGCGGTCGCATCCATCTCGGGGGTGGCCTGGCCACTGCGGCGGATCTGGCCGCGTCCGTGGGGCGCTTGTGCGACATCACCTCGCAGCACGACCAGCAGCTCCTCATGGATCCGGAGAGCCAACTCGCCATTCTCGATGCCTTTGCGGGCAACCAGGCGCTGCTCGACGAGGCCAAACAGGCATTCGGGGCGTTGACCGAGGCGCGCGCGGCCCTGGCCGCCTTCGATGCCGACGCCCGTGCCCGTTCCGAGCGCGAGGATCTTTTGCGCTTCCAGCTAGCGGAGTTGGAGCAGGCCGGCGTGCGGCCCGGCGAAGACGAGGCACTGCGTGTGGAACGCGAGCGCTGCAAAGGGGCGGAGAAGTTCCTCGCGGCGTGTACGCGTGGCGAAGAAGCGCTCTACTCCGGGGAGGACGCCGCTGCCGGGCGCATCGCCAGTGTCGCTCGCGAGATCGCCGCTTTGGCCGCGCTCGATCCCACGCTCGCTCCCGTCGTCGAGACGCTGCAAGCGGCCCGGGCTCAAGTCGAAGACGCCGCTGCCTCGCTGTCTCGCTACGCGGGCAGGCTGCGCTTCGAGCCGGAGCGGCTGGCCGAGATCGAGGAGAGGCTGTTTCTCGTCGGGCGACTCGCGCGCAAGCACGGCGGCACGATCGAGGCGGCCCTGCGGCGGCAGGAGGAGATGGCGCGCGAGCTGGCGGAGCTCGGTTCTTTCGAGGAGGGCCTGGCTGCCAGACGAAAGGCCGTGGCCCGGGCCGAGGCGCGCATGGACGATGTGGCAAGGCAGCTCGGCGACAAGCGGCGCAAAGCCGCGCGCACGCTGGGCAAGCGCATCGACGAGACGCTGGGCGACTTGGGCCTGCCGGGAGCGCGCATGCCCATTGCCGTGGAAGAGCGCGAGGCGGCCGGCTGCAAAGGCCGCGATCGGGTGCGCTTTCTTTTCGCCCCCAATCCCGGGGAGGATCCGCGCTCGCTCGACCGCATTGCTTCGGGGGGCGAGCTGTCGCGCGTGATGCTGGCCGTGGCTCAGGCTCTGGCGCGCGAAGGCGAGGCCACGACCTACGTGTTCGACGAGGTCGACGCCGGGGTGGGGGGCGGTACCGCCGAGGTCATCGGCCGCAAGCTGGCCGCCGTGGCGAAGCACAAGCAGGTTCTCGTCGTCACGCATCTGCCACAGATCGCGGCTTTTGCGGATCACCACGTCAAGGTGACCAAGGCTTCGGTCAAGGGCCGCACCACCGTGCGGGTCGCTCAGCTCTCGCCCGAAGAGCGCCGGGATGAGATGGCGCGCATGCTCGGGGGCACCACCAAGACCGCGCAGGCGGTGGCGCATGCCGAGGAAATGCTGCGGCGATCACGAAACGGTTAGCAGAAGATGCGCCGGGGATGATTGTGTCTGCCCGTTTTCGGGTATAGTGCAGGCACTGCGTCCATCGCTTGTGCCGGTCCGCCGGTCGGACGGTGGCGTTCGACATAGATGCCGAGTGACTCAACCTTCTTCCCGCGAGGCGATGTCCTCGTTCTTGATGCGCGGCGGCTCACCGTGGCGGCGGGCCTTTGCTTTCAATGGGTTGGCAACCATGGCGGGGCAAGAACGAAGCGTCGGCAGCAATGCATCCGGCCGAGCTTTCCCTGAGGGAGGAGAAGCGCGCGCTTCGGCGGGCCATGGCGGAGCAAAGGGATGCCCTTTCCGCCGACCAGCGCACCGGGCTAGCCGCGCGCGCTGCCGAGCTTTTCTGGGACCTGCCCGAGGCGCGCCTGGCGCGAACCGTGGCCGGCTTCGTGTCGACTCGCTCGGAGATTGACACCGCGCCGCTCCTCGATCTGCTTCGCCAGCGCGGCATCGATGTGGTGCTGCCGCGCGTGAGCACCGGTCTCATTCCTCCCCGTTTACGTTTCCATCGCGCCGACGCGCGCTCGGACTTGGTGTTCGGCATCTTCGGTCTGCTCGAACCGCGCTCGGACGCGCCCGAGGTCGCCGCCCACGCGATCGACCTGTTCATGGTTCCCGGCCTGGCATTCGATCGGCGGGGCACGCGGATCGGCTATGGCGGCGGGTACTACGACGAGCTGGCGGCCTACGTGCGGGCCCACCCCGACGCCACCCACGCCCGCTTCGTGGGCTACGGATTCGGTTTTCAATTGCTCGACGCTTGTCCGACGGGCGAGTGGGACGTTCCCCTCGACGCTGTGGTCACCGACGAAGGAATCGTTCGCTGTCAGGAAGCCAATGGCTGAGGAAGAAACATGACGGTCAGTGCAATCATCGGCGCGATTCTGGCTGCCCTGATAGCCGGGGTGCTTGCCTTCCTACTGGGCAGGATCTCGAAGCCGGATGCGGTGCCGGAGAGCGAGGAGGAACGGAAGCGCGTTCTGGCTGCCGCGACGAGTGAGGCCGACGCCCTGAGGCGCCAGGCGGCGGTCGAGGCCAAGGAAGGCGCCCAGAGAATCCGTGGCGAGGTCGAGAACGAGCTGCGCGGCCGGCGCCAGGAAATGGATCGGGCCGCGGCCGAGATCGGGGCTCGGGCGGAGGCGGCGGATCGCCGTGACCGGGAGATGAAGGCCGAGCGCGAGAATCTGGCGCGCAAGGAGAAGCAACTGCTGGCCCGCGAGCAGGCCGCCGAAACCGTGGCGCGGACCGCTGCCTCGGCGGCAGCCGAGGCTCGATCCCGCCTCGAGAAGATCGCGGGCATGAACGAAACCGAGGCGCGCAAGCTCCTGGCGGCCGAGGTCACGGCCGAGGCCCGGGCCGCGGCCGCGAGCGAGATCAAGCGCGTGGAGGACGAGGCCCAGGCGCAGGCCAAGCAGAAGGCCCAACTGATTCTGGGGGCGGCCATCCAGCGCCATGCCAGCGAGTACGTTGCCGAGCGCACCGTCGCGGTGGTGCCCCTGCCCTCGGACGACATGAAGGGGCGGATCATCGGGCGCGAGGGCCGGAACATCCGCGCCCTCGAGTCGGCCACCGGCATCGACCTCATCATCGACGATACGCCGGAGGCGGTGGTCATATCCTGCTTTGATCCGGTGCGGCGAGAGATTGCCCGTCTGGCCCTGACACGACTCATTGCCGACGGGCGCATTCACCCGACCCGCATCGAAGAGATGGTTCGCAAGGCCAAGGACGAGGTCGAGCAGCAGTGCAAGGAAGCTGGCGACCAGGCGGCCTTCGACCTCGGCATAGGTCGGCTTCATCCCGACCTCGGCCGCCTGCTCGGCAAGCTGCGCTACCGTTCGGGTACCGCGCAGAATCTGCTGGCCCATTCCATCGAAGTCGGTTTCCTCGCCGGCACCATCGCAGGAGAGTTGGGCTATCCGGTCAAGGTGGCGCGTCGCGCTGGGCTGTTGCACGACATCGGCTGCGGCGTCGACCAGGAAGTCGAGGGTTCACACGCCTTCGCCGGCGCGGTGATGGCGCGCAAGTTTGGCGAGTCCGCCAAGATCTGCCACGCCATCGAGGCCCACCACGGCGAGGTTCCGGCCGAGGACGTGCTGGACCACATCGTCGATGCTGCCAACGTGCTGGCCAACCAGCGGCCTGGCGCGCGCCGCGAGTCGCTCGAGTCCTACGTCCAGAGGCTCAATGACCTCGAGCGGGTGGCGTCGAGCTTCGATGGGGTCGAGCGCGCATTCGCGATCCAGGCAGGGCGGGAGGTTCGGGTCTTGGTCGAAAACAGCAAGGTGACCGACGAGCAGGCCCGCCTTCTATCGAGGGACATTGCGCGCAAGGTGGAAGCGCAGCTCTCCTATCCCGGCCAGATTCGGGTTTCGGTCGTGCGCGAGACCCGCGCCGTCGAGTTCGCGAAGTAGGGCTCTGCGCGCGATGTAGGACCGTTTCCCACGATGCCCCCGCAGTAGGCCTTCCTTTGGCCGGGGCCTCTGCTTTCGATGACGACCTCGTTGCTTCCCTTCGACCGTGCCTCAGGAATCCACGCCCGGCCTGCGTTCTCGATGCACGAAAACTGCTATACTCCCCCTCAAACGATACGGCGGGAAACGGTACGGCGGGTTGACCGAGGCTCCTCTTTGCACATGAGGTGCTGTCAATGAGAGTAGCGTGTAGCAAGCAGCCGCAAGCATGTGGCCGGACTTCGGGCCGGCCGGCGAGAACTGGTTTTGCGCTGGCACTGGCATTGGCTGGGCTCGCCTGCACGAATGCATCCATCGAGAGTTCCGGCGGTCCAGCCGGCGAAGGGGGCAATGGCGGGGGCAAATCCGGCGGCAACAACGGCAGCGGCGGGGTCTACATCAATCCCACGGTCGTCGTTTCGTCCGGCGGGACGACGGGACCCATTTGCAGCGGGACGAATACCGAGGGCTGTATTGTGGACATCCCCGAGGGCTGCGGCGACGGCATCAACAACCAGAACGGCATCGAGGAGTGCGACGACGGGAATGTGCTGCCTGGCGACGGCTGCAATGGCGCGTGCAAGAAAGAGCGGAACTGGACTTGTCCGAAAGAGGGTCCTTGCACGCGGGATGTCATTTGTGGCGACGGGAGCATCGGCGCGGGGGAGGTGTGCGACGACGGCAATACGATGGACGGCGACGGCTGCAGCGGCAATTGCACGGTTCAGGATCCGGCCTTCAAGTGCGTGGAGGGAGAGCCCTGCGTGCGCACTTCCCAATGCGGCAACAAGCGCATCGAGGCCGGCGAGAACTGCGACGACGGCAATGCCACGGCCGGCGATGGCTGCGGCAGCAATTGCCAGGTCGAGGGTGGCTACGTCTGTCCCGTTCCGGGCAGCCCCTGCAAGCCGGCCCCGCGCTGCGGTGACGGCGTGGTGCAAGGCACGCTCAACGAGGTGTGCGACGACGGCAACCAGAAGGATGGCGATGGTTGCTCGGCGGACTGCAAGAGCAAGGGGGACGGCTGCATCTGCTCGCCCGGGCAGCTATGCAAGTGCCCCACCGTGGAGTGTGGCAACGGCACCATCGAGGGCGACGAGGAGTGCGACGACGGCAATACCACGCCGAATGACGGCTGTAACGGAGCCTGCAAGGTCGAGCCGGGCTATGCGTGTCCCTTCTTCAACGCTCCTTGCGTGCCGGATTGTGGCGACGGCATCGTTTTATCTCCCTACGAACAGTGCGATCCGGCGGGGCCCGGCACGAACATGGACCAAGCGTGCTCGAGCACGTGCAAGTTCAATCCCGGTTGGGCGTGCGGAGGCGATCCGCCGAATTGCCACCAGACGAAGTGCGGCGACGGGAAGGTCGAGGGCTCCGAGGGGTGCGACGACGGCAACACCAATCCCAACGACGGTTGCTCGCCGACCTGCCATTCCGAGCCGAAGTGCGACTCCGCGGCGGGGACGTGTGAGTCCAAGTGCGGCGACGCGTTGGTGGTCAACGAGGAGTGCGACGACGGCAACACCAACGACGGCGACGGGTGCGCGCACGACTGCAAGGTGGAGGAAGGTTGGGAGTGTCATCAACCGGACAACGACGCCGACACGATGACCGTGCCCGTCACCTACCGCGACTTCAAATTCGGGCATCCGGACTTCGAGGAAAGCATCACCGGCAGCTTCGCGGCCGCGACCGGCTTGGTCAAGGATACCCTCGACGGCGATGGCAAACCGGTGTTCTCCGGGCTTGCCAGCAACACCGGCAGGATCAGCAGCGCGGACAGCTTCAGGCAATGGTATCGGGACGTGTCCGGCACCAACTACACGGTGGTTTCGACCATTCTGCTGCACAACAACGGTCAGGGCGGTTTCGTCAACTGGTGGAAGGACAATCAGCAATACGAGGGCTTCACCAATGTTCGTTGGTGCGAAGACGCGGCGTGCGCCAACTGCAATCCGCCCCCGTACGTGGACGACGGCACCATGCGGTGCTTCGCCCAGTGCACGCCATGGGGAGAGGGAAACACGAACCACTGCGTCGCCGACCTCACGAAGATGGACGGCAATCCGCTCTTCTTCCCCCTGGACAAGGTGGATTTCTCGGCGGCCACCGACATGAGCCCGGCCAAGATTCCCCCGTCCTACGGCGGCAACTGGGCGGATGAGCCGGGCAAGCCGTTGCACAACTTCGCCTTCACGAGCGAGGTGCGCTACTGGTTCAGCTACATCGCGGAGAGCAGCTACACGTTGGAATTCACGGGCGACGACGACGTGTGGGTCTTCGTGAACCGCAAGCTGGCAGTGGATCTGGGCGGCATCCACACGCCGGTGAACGGCAAGTTGGTGTTGAACTCCACCGGTGGCGCCACCGTCACGGTCACGCAGACCGAAGGGGAGGGGTGCACGACGGTCAACCAGGTGACGACCTGTCCGCCGCAGACCAGCACCGTCAACCTGGGAATGAAGGACCACGGCGTCTACGAAATCGTGGTGTTCCAGGCCGAGCGCCAGACGACGGCCTCGACCTACAAGCTCACCCTGAGCGGCTTCAACGATCAGCCCAGCGCGTGCGGCCCGATCTGCGGCGACGGGGTGGTTGCCCCGGGCGAGCAATGCGACAACGGCGACCAGAACCTCGGCGGCTACAACCAGTGCACCGCGGAATGCCGGTTGGGCCCATATTGCGGCGACGCCCAGGTGGAAGAGGGTATCGAGGAGTGCGACAACGGCAAGAACGACGACGAGTACGGCCTCTCGGACGGGGGCTGTGGCCCGGACTGCAAGGTTCCCGGGCGTTGTGGCGACGGCGTGGTGCAATCGAGCTACGACGAGGAATGCGACGAAGGCGAGGCGAACCTGGCGACGACCGACCCGACCGAGGGCTACGGCGGCTGCATGGCGAACTGCCGGCGCGGCGGGTACTGCGGGGATGGGCAGACGAACGGCACGGAATCCTGCGACGACGGCGCCAACGACGGTACCTACGGGACGTGCAATCCGGACTGCACGCCCGCTCCGCGATGTGGCGACGGCACGGTCCAGGAGGACTACGGCGAGGAGTGCGAGCCGACCATGTCGGACGATCCGAACTGCACGGACGCCTGCCGGTTCCCGGGCGGCTGCGGCGACGGCAAGATCCAGCCGCCCGAGCAGTGTGACGAGGGCGAGCTGTTCAACAACGGCGAGTACGGCGGCTGCGCTCCCAGCTGCATCTACGCACCGCACTGCGGCGACGGCATCGTCAACGGGCCCGAGGAGTGCGACGACGGGATCCTGGACGGCTCGTACGGCGGCTGCACCGGCCAGTGCAAGCTGGCCCCGCACTGCGGCGACGGCAAGATCAACGGCGACGAACAGTGCGACGACGGTCCGGACAACGGCAGGAACGGGGTCTGCACCGCGTCCTGCAAGGAAATCATCTACCTGCCGCCGTAGCGGCCAGGCGCGCGGTTGCGAGGGGGACCAGCCCAGCCGTCCCAGCGGCGCTTGCTAGTCCCCGAAGCAGGTGCCGACGGCGCGGGCCGTGGAGACCAGTGGATCGTCGGGAGGAACCTTGCGCTGCTTGCCGGCCACGCTTTCGATCGGAACCTCGGCCAGGCGGCCGGCTTGCTGGACGACTAGCTGGCCGTGAGCGCCCTTCATGAGGATCTCGAGGGCGTGGTAGCCGAACTGCGTGGCCAACACGCGATCGGCCGGCGTGGGCGAGCCGCCGCGTTGGATGTGGCCCAGCACCGTGGCGCGCGCGTCGAGCTTGGTGCGTTCCTCGATGTCGGCGACGAGCTTGTTGGCGATGCCGCCCAGGCGGATGGGATCGGGGCTGGTTTCCACCCGGCGCTGCACGACCACGTCGCCACCCTTGGGCTTGGCCCCCTCGGACACGCAGAGGATGGAGAAGCGCTTGCCCTTCTTGCTGCGCTCGTAGAGCACCGCGGCGATCACGTCGAGATCGTAGGGGATCTCGGGGATGAGAATGACATCCGCGCCCGACGCCACGCCCGAGTGCAGCGCCAACCAGCCGGCGTTGCGGCCCATGACCTCGACGACCATCACGCGGTGGTGACTCATGGCCGTGGTGTGGATCTTGTCGAAGCACTCGACGGCCGTGTGCACGGCCGTGTCGAAGCCGAAGGTGCGCTCGCACCCTTCGAGATCGTTGTCGATGGTCTTGGGCACGCCGATGCAGTTGATGCCGTTCTTGATCAAGTTGGCGGCGCCCGTCATGGTTCCGTCGCCGCCGATGCACACGACGGCGTCGAGCTCGTTGGCGCGCACGTGGTCGACCACCCGGTCCGTCACGTCCACCCACTCGGTCTTGCCGCTGCGCTCGATGGCGAAACACTGCGGGTTGGCCTGGTTGCTCGTGCCGAGGATGGTGCCGCCCAAGGTGAGGATGTTCGAGACGTCGTTCCACTGCAAGAGGCGCATGCGGTTCTGGATGAGCCCGAGGTAGCCGTCCTCGATGCCGAGGACTTCGAGCTTGTACTGGTGCATGGCCGTCTTGGTCACGGCGCGAATCACCGCGTTCAGCCCCGGACAGTCGCCGCCGCCCGTGAGCACTCCGATACGCCTGATGGTCGTCATGGTGGGGCGATGCTAGCGGAATTCTTGGTGGAGCTGAACAGGATCGGACCGTCGGCCTGCCGAATGCCATCGGAGGTCGCCCGCAGAACCAGCAAGGAGGCGATACCGGGTAGTTGCCCGCGCGGCGGACATTCGCGCTTCCGCAGCGGACGGTGGGAAGACCCGGTCGGTTTTGGGGGATCCAGCGGACTTGGGATCGAGCTTTGCGGGCGGTCGAACGCGGCTAGCGTAGGGCTCCGCACTGCAACCGGGGCGTGCCCCAGAGCGGAAGGGCGAGCAGAGGCGGGTGGCGCAGCAAAACCACGACCGCCGCGAAAAGGGTGGAGTAGACTGCCCGCCGTTGTCCTATGACGGTCGTCTTCCTCAGCCACGCGATCGAGGATTCGAACCACGCCCGCTTGCTCGAGGCGGCGCTGCAGACCAGCGGAGTCTCCTGCTGGCTGTTCGAGAACGAGCCGGCGGCCGGTCGGCACCACACCCACAATACCGACGAGGCTGTCCACGCTAGCCAGGCCTTCGTGCTGCTCATGTCCGATCACTCGGTCGGATCGAAATGGGTCACCAAGGAGCTACAAACCGCCGCCGCCGCCGGCAAGCCGATTCTGCCCATCATGCTGGACCACTCGTGGGAGTGGTTCCTCGCAACCAAGGAGCGGTGGCGCAGGATACTGAGGAAGACCACGGCGTACTCGGCCATCGACGATTTGGGCATGAAGAAGTCCGCGCAAGCCATCCTCAGGGGCTTGGCCGATGCGGGGATTCCTTGCTCCGGCCTGGCGAGCAGCCCGGGCAGGGGCGAAGCCAGCAGGCCCAGCCGGCAGCGCGTCGTGCCCGCCGTGCGGAGCGGTGCCTTGCCGCATTTCCAGGATCGGGTGGGCGAGATGGAAACGCTGCGCGGGCTGCTGGGCAACATGGACGTGCGGTTCGTGCTCATCCACGGCCGTGGCGGCATGGGCAAGACCTCCTTGGTCGACAAGCTGGTGGGCGATTTCGTGCGGGACCTGCTCGAAGGCGATGCCGGCGCGGCGAGAAGCCCGGTGGACAGCATCGTTCGGGTCGATCTCGAAGAGCTTTCCGCGCCCTCGCCGATGAAGATCATCGACATGGTGCTGGAGACCTTCGAGCCCGATGTGCGTCAGGATTTCGGCCGGGCGTGCCGCGACGCCAAGCCGGAGGAAGCCCTCGATCTGCTCTTCGGCAAACTGCTGGCCCGACGAAGGCGACTGATCGTGCTCGACAGCTTCGAACGCGTTTTGGACGAGAACAACCGCATTCGCGGCGAGCACGCCGACCTGGGGAAGATGATCGAGAAGTGCTTGGAGATCGATCACGCCGGACTGCTCATGGCCACGAGCTGCAGAAGACTGGCCCTGTCCAACGAGGTCGAGGGCAAGCTCGGCCGGCGCAAGAAGGAGGTGAATCTCGATGCGCTGCCCGAGGCGGATGCCCGGATGGTGCTGCGCCTGCTCGACGACGACGGTGTCCTCGGTCTTCGCAATGCGGACGATGCGATGCTCGGTGAGGTGGTGCATGCGTGCTACCGGGTGCCGCGCACCCTGGTGTCGCTGGTGGGCACCCTGCGCAACCTGGATACCACGTTGCCGGCTTTTCTCGAGGACGAGTCGGCCCTGGCGGCGCTGGCCGAGGATCCCGCGCGCGAACTGTACCAAAGCCTCTCCGACGACGAGCAGAAGCCGGTGGTCGAGGCCCTGGCCGTGTTCGGCCAGCCGGTGCCTGCCGCCGCGCTCAAGCACGTGCGGCCCAGCCTTCCGGTCGAGCGCATCCTGGCATCCTTGAAGCGCTGCCACGCCGTCAGCTTCGAGCCCTGTGGCTGCCTCTATTCGCTGCATCCCATGGATCCCCGCTACGTCTACGACACGCTCGGTGGAAAGGGCTCCGGCGCGAGCCGCCCGGAACTGCACCTCGCCGCCGCCGGGTGGTACGCCACTCGGCTCAGGCCGCGCAGCGAGTGGAAGGCGTACGCGGATGTGGAGCCGCAGGTCCAGCAGATCCAGCATCTCACGCGCGCGGGCCATTGCGACCAAGCGTGCGAGCTGCTGACATCGATCGATCGCGAGTATCTCGCGGTGTGGGGCTTCTACCCCCTCTTGATCCAGCTCCGGCAGGATCTGGAGGGAAAGCTGTCCACGCCGCGTCTCCGCTCGGAGAACCGCGGCGACCTCGGTTGCTCGCTTTTCGAAACCAACAAGGTGGAAGAGGCGCGCGTGCTCTACCACCAGGCGCTCGAGATCGCGCAGACCGCCGGTCTCCGGGATCTCGAGTGCCGCTGGATCGGCAACCTGGGCATCGCGGCCGACAGTCCCGAGGAAGGCAAGCGCCTGCTGCAGACAGGCCTGGATTTGGCCAAGGAAATCGGCGATCGCAGGCACGAGGGCCGCTGGCTGGGCAAGGTGACCGGCCTGCGTGTGGGGCCGTTGCGGGAGATCTCCGGTGCTGAGGCCATACCGCTTCTGGTCGAGGCGCTAGCCATCGCACGGAAGGTGCAAGATCACCGATTCGCGATGTACTGGCTGCTCGACATGTATCGCCTGCACCGGAGCTTGCAGGAGAACGACGAGGCGATTCGTTGCCTGGGGGAGGCGCTGGCGGCGGCGCGGATCATCGGCCACCGCCATTTCCAGGCGGACATCCTGTTCGAGCTGCACAACGCGAAGTGGGCGCTGCGACGCTTCGACGAGGCCATGAGGGATCTCGAGGAAGCCGTCCCCACCCTCATCCAGATCGGCGAGAAGAAGGCGACGCGCAACGCTCTCATGGTGCTGGCGGAGCACTACAAGGATCAGGGACATCCCGAGAAGGCACTGCCCTGGTACGAGCGCGCCCTGGCGTTTTCGCGAGAATTCGGCAACAAGGCCGACGAGGGAGCGTTCTTGAACGGGCTCGGGATCGCGTACTACTACCTGAAGGACTTCCGCAAGGCCATCGAGAGCTACGAGCAAGGTCTGGAAATCGCGCGCTCACTGTCGGACCCCGATCTGGAGGCCATTACGCTCTACAACGTCGGTGACTGCTGGCACCAGCTCGGCGAGCTGGCCAAAGCCGAGCCCTTGTACCGGGCGTCCCGGACGCTCGATAGGGTGGGCACTTCGTACATCTGCGCGTACGGGCTGGCCTGCATTGCCTTCACCCTCAAGGACGGCGCAGAAGCGCGCAAGCGCATGGATGAGTGCGTGCTGTTGTGCCGCAAGGCCCTGGAGAACCCGGGGCTGGGCCACAAGCCCGCGTACCTGATGGCCCTGGCCTATCTGGCGCTGGGGGAGGTCGAGTCGGGTCTGGCGGCGTGCCACGAGGCTCTGCAGAAGCGGTATACCCCCTTCGACGTCGCCATGGCGCTTTGCGATCTCGATGCGCTCAAGCAGGCCGCCCCGGGCCTGGCCGGCTTCGAGGAGATGGAACGACTGCTGCGCGAGGCAACGCCGCCTGCAGTCAACGTCCCCGGCGGCCCGGCGGGAGGCTAGAGACTGAATTCGTGGGCGTGGCCTCGAGTCGGTCGTGCGCTGGCTGCCTGACTCCCGCGCACTACCTCGGACCGTCCTGGTGGCGCAGCGACGACGTTTGGCGGTCGCGCTCACAGGAGATCGAGGGCGAAAAGGACGTGCAACAGACAGAAGCCAAAGCCGCCTCCTGAGCACCGGGCGTGGGGAAAAAATGGGGAGAAGCTCCGGATCGTGACTCTGGGCGGCGGAAGAAAACCGAGTGATTTAGTGGAGCTGAACAGGATCGAACTGTCGGCCTCCTGAATGCCATT
>JAFGPX010000334.1 GCA_016935975.1 Deltaproteobacteria bacterium | reverse complement strand
GGTGATGACCGATCCGAATCGAACCTATCTGCCTCCGCCTCAACAGAACCCGCTGCTCGAGACCGGCATGGCGGTCCAGTCGATTCCCGGAGCACATGCCAACGCTGCGCTCGCATCAGGGGCCGTGCGGCGCATACCCAGGCCGTCTCATGGATGGTGGGGGCGCTACGATCGGGGCTCATTCGCGCGCAACGTACTGCCGGGTGTGGCCCGGGTAGTGGGCGAGACCTCCAAGGCGGCCCTCAAGGCCGATCCCATCACGCTCACTGCCAGTGTCGCCGCCGCAGTCGGCGCTGCTCCGGCCACCAGGACCGCCGTGCTAGAAGTCCTCGGTGAAGTCTCCGGGGTGCTGACCGAGATCGCGGTCCAGACTCGCCTGCACGACTGGCCGGATCCGGAGGGTGGCGATGCGGCCGCGGTCAAGGACTGGTTCGAGCGCTATCACGGCGTCAAAGGGAAGAAGAAGGGCGCGGACGTCTTCGAGGACGCGGGCAAGGATCTGCTGCTCTGGCTCAAGCTGCTCAAGCAGTACCAGACGAAGGAGGGAGGCAAGCTGCCGGTCCGGCTCGCGCAGCTCGGCGACCTCTTCGACTTCTGGATCGGGCTCAAGTGCCCGTTCGAGCTTCTGGGAGGAGCGCGAGACTTCCCGAACAAGTTCCAGGCGGCCGAGTTCGTGAAGTACTGGATGGAGCAATCTCTGGAGAATCCGGCTATCGAGTACCTGTGGCATTTCGACAGACAATTGCCGGTGGTGACCCGGAATGACCTCAAGACCGTATTCCTCTACGGGAATCACGACACGTACACGGGCTGTCTTCTGCCGGCAGAGGAACGGACGAAGGAGCGCTTCGACGAGGATCCCGGACTGGTGGCGCAGCACGGACACCAAGAAGACCGCTTCAACAAGGAAGGCAACGCGGCAGTCGGCTACCTGCTCACCCAGGCCGTGTTCGCGGACGACTACGTCCGCACCATCGAAGATCCCGTGTCGTCTCTCGGGCCCACGTTTTTCGGCGGAAGCTGGACGCGGCTGGACCTCGCCGAGATGGCGATCAAGGCCTGCCTCTTCCACGGCGAGCAGCCGAAGAAGAAGCGCGCCATGATGTTCGTCATGGGCCACACGCACGAGCCGGTGCTGCAGGTGATCCACGTCGTGGCCCAGGCCGAGGACAAGGAGAAGGCCACCTCCACCGAGACTTCCACGGCCACCTCGACAACGCCCGCCCCGGTGGTGTCGCCCGACGTGCCGGCATCGGCCGGCCAGTCGAGGGCAACGAGCACCTCGACAGGCACATCGACGTCGATAGACACGTCGATGCCGAAATCTCCGCAGACGCCCACCAGTACGTCGACGGCCACCTCCACGGCCGAGCCTCATGCGACCTCCACCAAGACCAAGTGACTTGCGCGCCGAGGGCCAGGGTTGCTTTGTGCACCCCCACGCAGGTGTGGGCCGCCGGAGCATCGTCGCCGGGGCGAGAGCTTGCCCCCTTGCCCCCGCCCCTTCGCCAATCAGCACACTATTTATTTCCGGTCCACCCAGGGCCAAAATACAATAGTATTCCAGACCATGAAGCGCAATGCGGAAGACAGGCTGGCCGCCTGGGCAGCCGGGAAGGAGCGCAAACCCCTGGTGCTGCGGGGGGCGCGGCAGACGGGGAAGACTTGGCTGGTCAGGCAGCTCGGGGAGCGATTTCCGGGCGGACTGGCCTACCTGAACCTGGAACGAGACCCCGAGCTGGCGGCTTGTTTCACGCCGAACGATGCAAGGGCGATGCTCGGCTTGCTCGAGGCGCGCCTGCGGCGGACCATCACGCCGGGCCAGGCGCTGCTGTTCCTCGACGAGATCCAGGCGGCTCCGGAGCTGCTGGCGAAGCTGCGCTGGTTCGCCGAGGAATTGCCGGCCCTGCACGTGGTCGCGGCCGGATCCCTTCTGGACTTCGCGCTGGCCAACCATGGGTTCTCGATGCCGGTGGGTCGCATCACGTACGGTCATCTCGAACCGATGACCTTCGCCGAGTTCCTCCTCGCCGCCGGGGAGGAGCGGTTGCTCGAGGCCATCGCCCGATGCACGCCGCGCGCCGGCCCGTCGCCGGCTTTGCACCCGCGCCTGCTGGAGCTGGTACGCAACTATGCGCTGGTCGGGGGCATGCCGGCGGCGGTGGCCGACTGGGTCGAGCACCGCTCCTTCACCCGAACCGCGGAGATCCATCGAGACCTGCTGCACACCATCCGTGACGACTTTGCCAAGTACAAACGCGGTGTGCACACGGCGCGCGTGGGGAAGGTGTTCGCGGCGCTGCCCCGGCTGGTCGGACGAAAGTTCCAGCCCCGGCAGGTCGATGCCGACGAGAAAACCCTGCCGCTCAAGGACGCCTTCCGCATGTTGGCGTTGGCCCGCATGGTGACGCCCGTGCAGCGAACCTTCGCCAACGGGATCCCGCTCGGTGCCGAGGTGGACGAGCGCTATCAGAAGGTGTGCCTGCTCGACACCGGCCTGTTCGCGACCCAGTCCGGGATCGACGCCGCGGCCGTGGCCGCCAAGGCCGACCTGACACTGGTGAACGAGGGACAGCTTGCGGAGCAGCTGGTCGGGCAGGAGTTGCGCGCCCACCGTCCGTTCAACGCCGAGCCGGCGCTCTTCACCTGGGTCCGCGAAGCCAAGAGCAGCAACGCCGAGGTCGACTACGTGATCCAGGTCGGGACGCGCCTCGTCCCCGTCGAGGTGAAGGCGGGGGCCACGGGAAGACTGCGCAGTCTGCACATGATGGTGGCCGAAAAGCAGCTCGACCTCGCCGTGCGGGTCAGCTCGGCGCCCCTGCAGCTACGCAAGGTGAAGACCGCTTTGCCCATCGGGCCAGAGCGAACCTTCAGCCTGCTCTCGGTTCCGTTCTATCTGGCGAGCGAGATCCCGCGCCTGGTCGAGACGATCCGGAAGCACTGATGCGGCATCGTCGCCGGGGCAGGCTTGCCCCTTGACCCTCCTGCGTTGCCGACTAGAGTCGCCTTCCGACCATGCCGCTCCTGGGACGTGACACGTCGGTGACGGGGCCCTTTGCTCAGGGGGTCTTGTTGCTCGAAGCCCTCGACGGCAGGGAGGCGCTGGGCGCTCCGTACGTCTTTCGGCTGGGTCTGCTCTCCCGGGAGCCGAACCTCACTCCCGACGACGTGCTCGGCAAACCGCTGGCCGTGAGCATCAAGCTGGGGAGCGGCGACGAACGGTTCTTTCACGGCATCGTGACCAGCTTCGAGAAGGCGGGCACCACGCACCTGCACACGCGCTATGCAGCCACGCTGGAACCGCTGCTCAAGCAGTCCGCCCAGACCTGCGACTGCCGCATCTTCAACGACCCTGCGCAAGACGCGGTCGGCATCGTGTCGGCGGTGCTGGCCGAGCGGGGGCTCTCCAATCTCGAGTCTGGCTCGATCGCGGATCACGTCTTTCGCGCGCGCGAGTACTGCGTGCAGTACCGGGAAAGCGACCTCGATTTCGTGCAACGGTTGCTGGAGGAGGAAGGCATCTACTACTTCTTCCGGCACGAGGCGGGCAAGCACACCATGGTGCTGGCCGACTCGATCACCGCGCACGAGACGGCGGACGGCTACGAGACGGTGCTCTACACGCCCAAGGAGCGGCAAGCAGCGGGCGTCGAGGAGCACTTCTGGGGCATGCAGGTGCGCAAGGGGCTCTATCCTGGCCGGCACACGGTGCTCTGCGGCTACGATGCCAGCAAGCGACGGCCGCGGCAGCTCCAGTTCGGCGAGGCAGCCTCGGGCGAGGCGGCGCCGGGCGGGCAGTTCGAGCACTACGACTACCCGGGCGGGCTCTACGCGCCGGAGGAGGCAGGCGGCGAGGCCACGGTGCGCTCGCAGGCGGCGCGGGTGCAGGAGAAGGTACTCGAGGTCGAGGGCAACACCTTGGGGCTCGGGGCCGGCCATCTCGTGACGCTCCGGCCGAGCGTGGAGACTGGGGAAGAGAGCCCTCCGTTCTGGAGCGCCGAGGACTTCGGCAAGCAGTACCTGGTCATCGGCGCCAGCTACCACCTGAGCATCGACCAGTACGAAACCGGCGAGGTGGCTGGGCGCGTAGGCGCAGGCCGGGCTTGGCCCGGCCGGAGCCAGAGCGCGGGAGGGTATGGGAACCCTCCCAGGGTTCCCATCGACAACGACGAACCTTTCAAGGCGAGGTACTGGCTGCTCGATTCCCAAACCCAGTTCCGGGCGGGGCGGACGGTGCCCAAGCCGCGAATGGCCGGGCCGCAGACGGCGTTGGTGGTGGGGCCGGCGGGCGAGGAGATCTGGACGGACAAGCTGGGGCGGGTGATGGTGCAGTTCGACTGGGATCGGCTGGGCCAGCGCAACGAGAAGTCGTCGTGCTGGGTGCGGGTGGCGGAGCTGTGGTCCGGGCCGGGGTGGGGTGGCCAGCACATCCCGCGCGTCGGGCAAGAAGTGCTGGTGCGCTTTCTCGACGGCGATCCGGATCGGCCAATCATCGCGGGCGCGCTCTACAACGCGGACAGCATGCCGCCCTACGAGCTGCCGGCCAACGCCACCGAGAGCGGCCTTAAAAGCCGCAGCAGCAAGGCCGGGGCGGCCAGCAACTTCAACGAAATCCGCTTCGAGGACAAGCAGGGGGCGGAGGAGCTGCACGTGCAGGCCGAGAAGGACATGTCGACTCTGGTCAAGCACTGCCAGAGCCTGCACGTGGGGGTGAACCGCGGCATCGGGGTGGGGAACGACGAGACCAACCTGGTCAAGCAGAACCGCGAGCTCTTGGTGAACGCGAACGACAGCGTGGTGATCGGCGGTGACCACGACAAGACGGTGACCGGCCAGGTGCTGCAGGTCTACGGCGGCGACCACCAGCGCAAGGTGGACGGCGAGCAAGAGCTGGTGGAGGAGCAGAACAAGGACGAGCACGTCAAGCAGGCGCACGTGTTGACCTGCGACAAGAAGTTCCAGCTCGTGCAGGACGCGACGAGCATGACGTTTCGGGGCAAGAACGTGACCCTGGATGCGGGCGGCGAGATCGTGGTGACCGCGGGCGGGGCGACGGTCAGCATCGAAAAGACGGGCATGACGACGTTCGACTCGCCGGCCGGCATCAGCCTGGTGTGCGGCGCCAGCAGCCTGGCGGTCACGCCCGGCGGTGTCGCCATCGCCGCGCCCGCCGTGACCGCAGCGGCCGGCTCGGGCAGCAAGCTGGCGCTCGGCCCGGACACCGCCGGGGTGAGCAGCAAGAAGGTGGTCATCGAAGCCGACGGCGTGTGCAGCGTGTGGGGCAAGAAGAAGCTCCGGCTGCAGGAGTCGGAGACGGGCAAGGGGAAGCGGAGCGGGAAGGGCGGCGGCAAGGGGGAGGGGAATGCGGCCGCGAGCGCGAGGGAGGTGGTGGGGAAGCGGGGACAGCAGGGCGCGGTGCCGGACAGCCCGACGCTGGAAATTCACGTCGTGGATCTCGACGGCAAGCCGCAGGAGGGATTGGCGTTCGAGATCAAGAAGCCAGACGGCGGCACGGAGAAGGGCAAGCTGGACAAGGAGGGACGAGGGCTGGTGAAGAGCGCGAAGCCCGGCACGTTCACGGTGATGTTCCCCGATCTCGACGGCGAGGACTGGGACGGCAACGGGGCGCAGCCTTTACGCACAGGGAACCGGAGCGAGACGGCCAAGGTCACGGCCACGTCCGAGGATCGCGTGCCCGCGATCGCGCGCGACCATGGCTTTCGCAACTGGCGCACCGTCTGGGACTTCCCGGGCAACGCCTCGCTCAAGAGCCTGCGCGAGAATCCCAACGTGCTGTGGGAGGGGGACAAGGTCGCGATCCCGAGCAAGGTCAAGCGAGTGGCCAAGGTGGTCGGGGGAGCGGCGGAGTACGTGGTCTTGTGGGCAAGCGAGCGCATCGTGACGTTCCGCCTGCTCGATTTCGAACAGGAGCCCTTCGCCGGTGTTCGCTACCAGGTGACCCCGGACACCTTTGGCATCAACCGTGGCATCGTGCCTGACGACGGTTGGGTGACTGTCCTTGTCCCGGGAGACAGGAGGAAGATCTCGGTCTTCCTCTTCGTTTCTGGGAACGAGGAGGACGAGCCGCTTGCCATGGATCTGGCGGTTCAGGAAGAGGCGCTCGGCGACTCGTCGGCGCACAAGCACCAGCGCCTGCTCAACCTGGGGCTCGCGGCCGAAAGCGCTGGGCAGGAGGAAGCCGGCGCCGCCGCGCTGGCCGTTGCCCGGTATCGTTCGGTAGCAGGCAACCACGAGGCGGAGGACAACGACCTTTTGGACAAGGTCGTGGCGGTGCACGACGGGGAAGACGGAAACGGGCGAGCATGATCTTCGACTTTCTGCTGATCTTGGTCTTGGGCGGGATCGCGCTGTACGTCGTGTCCCTCGCGGTCGCAAACAAGAAATGGTATCTGGTCTTCGGTGGCGTGACGGCGGCCTATTTCGTCCTGCCGACAGTGATCTTGCAGGTCAACTGGGGCTTTCACCGCGAGAGCGGCACTCGCATGGGACAGAGCTTCTGGGTCGCGCCATATCCCTCGGATCGAGGCGCCGAAGCCGCGAGCCGGGTCGCCAAAATCTGCGGGGACGCCGAGGGTTTCAACATCGATGGCCCCTCGGTGTACCGGGTGGTCTTACCCGAGCGGGACGAGGTCAAACACTTCTTCTACTACAGCAAATACAGCAATGTCGTTTGGCTGGGCATAGGCTGGGAGGATCGCTACTGCCTGGCGCGCTACTTCTTGGCCAAGCGAAACGGTGGCGAACTCGAGTCGATTCCGCTCTTCTACCACATCTTTCCGTTCTTCCGGTGGTCCCGCGAGTCGCATTTGGTAGAGGAGCGCCTTCTCGAAAGAATCCGACGGCCGGCCAAGGCGCCGGAAGGTGTCCGGTCGCTGCTGCCGGGGGAGTGCATCTTCGGGGATTTCAAGGACGGGGAGCAGACGGCTCGGTTCCAAGCCGAGATGCCGAACGTCGGGCAAAAGATCCGGCTGCATCTTGATTTCGGCTGCTTGTCAAGTGAAGAGGCCGCCCCGTTCGTCCGTTGGCGCAAGGACGGCCGCTCGATGACCGGCTGGATCGACGAGAGCGGCCAGGGAGGGGTCTACGAGGTCGAGGTGCAGGCGCCCCCTATCTTCGCCAAGCGGTACTTCGTTTCTCTTGATTGGGATGAAGAGGATTCATGTAGGCGTCCACTTGGCTGGCTCTACGACTGTGAGCCATACGAGGGTCCCGACTACTCGAAAACCGAGGATGGCGAGGAGCTGCCAGGCGACGAAGACGTGCCGGAGGGGAGATAGCGGATGGTCTGGACAAGCGGCTTTTCGCCCAGTTTTCTCGACGCCGCCGCGGCTTGCGCGCTCACGAACGCGAGCGCGGTCACGGATGCGACTCTGCTGGACTACTTCGAGACGCGGCTCGGCTATGTCAACTACCCGGCCTATTCCCGCCTGAGCAAGCGGCTGGCGGCGGCGAACCCGTTGGGACCGAGGGTGGTCACGGTCGCGAAGGAGACCTCCCAGGCTCTTTCCCAGATTCACTTCGTCTACATGGACGTGGGGTGCTGGGCCGGGAATGGCGGGAAGGACGAGTGGCCGAGGCACCGGGAGTTCGGGGTGGTGCATGGCGACCTGGCCCTGCTGTGCGCGTTCGTCAGCGACAAGTCAGGGTGTCCCCACTACGGCGAGCCGCCCGCCTGGAAGAAGGAGGGACAGCTCGCTCCGAGTCCGCTCGTCGATGCGGCGGTCAACCGGCACCCGGACTGGCCCCGGATTCGGATGTTGCTCGATCGGCTGGCGGGCTGCATTCCCGACACCAACCTGCGCGTCCTGGGCGCGACCCTGCTTGCCTCGCCGTACATCCCGGGGCCGCCGCGCGGCGAGGACGCCCCCATCACGGTGTTCCTGGGCGACCTGCACGCGCCCGTGGCGAACGCGCCGGAGAACGCGCACATCGTCGAGAACGGCCGCGAGATGCTGCGCGGACGTCTCGAGGTGGCGGCCGACGGCTTGGCGGGATTGTCACCGGCCTCCAGGGCCGCAATGCACACGGCGGAGGTCGGGCGCGAGTTCGAGTGGGAACGGACCAGTACCCGCGAATCCGTGGAGAGCTGGCTGCGCCTCTACCATGTCAAGAAGCAGCGCACGGCCGACATTTTCCAGGAAGCCGGCCCGGACCTTCGCCTTTTCGTCAATGCGCTCCAGAAGTTCCATGAAAAGGCCTGGCCGCTCGAGCTGGTGCAGCTCGGCGACTTCTTCGACCTCTGGATCGGCTTTCGGCGCGCCTTCGGCGGCACGCTGGACAAGACGGACGCGCTCGACAACCTGCACCCGGACGCGCTCGAGTTCGCGCGTTTCTGGGCCAGGCGCACCCTGTTCGAGACGGACCAGGGGCCGCACCTTGTGCACCTGCTGACCCTCGGGCAGCGGGCCGCGCGCAATCCGCAGACGGGCATGCGCTTGCGCACGACCTTCCTCCACGGCAACCACGACAACTACCTCAAGCACGGCAGCGACAGCCCCATCATCGTGCCCGCGGGCCGCGAGCACGCGGGAAGGAAGCTTCAGGTCACGCACCTGCGCTCGTCCTGGTACAAGCCCGGCCTTTGGGCCGAGCACGGCCACCAGGCCGACGCGTTCAACCGGGACAGGGATCCGAGGTGGGGCTACAAGCTCACGCAATTGGCCTTCTTCGAGCCTGGCGCGCGGAGCCTCGAGGGGCCGGCGGGGTGGTTCGGCTCGAAGGCCACGGGCAAGAGCCTCCAGCGTGTCAACAGCATTCACCATGCCTTCCGGGGCTGCCTGATGGATCACTGGTTCAGTCCGGCGCAGCCCTGTCGCGGCATCTACGTCATGGGACACTCGCACGAGCCGATGCTCAAGCGCGTCGATCTTCTGCCGTGCCCGCCCCGCGAGCACCGCCAGGGCGGCGTCTCGGGCGGAGGTGGCGCGTGATCGCGGTGGAAGCGGTGTAGGCACGGTCGTCAGAGCAGGCATTGATGGGGAATCCACCGTTCGTCTCGCATCTTCGCTGCCGATCTTCTGTTTCGTGCCGTAACGGTGGTACCCTTGGGTGCGGACGCGGCCCTCCTCCCCCATTCGCTCCGCCATGCGCTGCTGGGCCCCTGGTGAAAGATCCCCATGAAAGTCGTCAGGACCATGGGAAGTCAACGCCTCATCGAGGACGTCAGGGCCCGGCTCGCGAGCGCGCTTCGTCTTGACGTGGTGACGGGGGAGCTCTCGCTCTTCGCGCTCGGTGAGCTGCTTCCTGAGCTTCGTCACGTGCAGTCCGTGCGCTTCCTGCTGCCGCCGAGCGATAGGGATCTCAAGCTACTCGGGAACGACGCCGACAGGCCCGGGCGGAACCGGCTGCGGGCGCCGTGGCTAGCCTGCGAGTGCCTCCGCTGGTTCGAGGGGAAGGCCGAGATTCGGCGCAGCACGAGGGCCATCCCCCAGGGTGTCTTCATCTTCGGCGCAGGAGGGGGGGAGGTGTCGTCTGGGATCCAGGGCGCGCTCGCCCTTTCCACGGATGGCCTGGACGTGGTGCCCGGCAACCCGCTCAGTCTCGTGCAGACAACCGACTCCACGGAGGAGGCTGCCTTTCTGGGGGAGTGGTTCGAGGCCCAATGGACTGGAATGCCCGTGGATCGCGATGCCAAGGAGGCGGTGCTGGCCGCCCTACGGCTTGTCGGGCAGCGCCACGAGCCCCACCTGGTCTACTGCCTCATCCTGCACCACCTGTTCCGCGACCGCGGCGAGGGCCTCGACGAAGAGCGCGTCATCCGTACCGCCACCGGTATCCGCGAGACGCGCGTGTGGCGCAAGCTGTACCGCTTTCAGCGCGACGCCGTGATCGGCGCCATCGACAAGCTGGAGCGTTTCGGCGGCTGCATCATCGCGGACAGCGTGGGCCTGGGGAAGACCTTCGAGGCCCTGGCCATCATCAAGTACCACGAGCTGCGCAACGATCGCGTGCTGGTGCTGTGCCCCAAGCGCCTGCGCGACAACTGGGTGCTGCCCAAGAGCAATGACCTGCGCAACAACCTGGCGTCCGACCGCTTCAACTACGATGTCCTGCACCACACGGACCTGTCCCGCGACGAGGGCGAATCCGGCGACATCGACCTGTCCTTCGTCAACTGGGGCAACTACGACCTGGTCGTCATCGACGAGTCCCACAACTTCCGCAACAAGAAGACGCCGCGCCAGGGCAGCGAGACCCGCTACGACCGGCTGATGCGCCGGATCATCAAGGAAGGCGTCAAGACCCGCGTGCTGATGCTGTCGGCGACGCCGGTCAACAATCGCCTGGCCGATCTGCGTAACCAGATCGCCTTCGCCACCGAGGGCAACGACGCCGCCTTGCTCGACTACGGCATCGGCAGCATCGACTCGACCACCCGGCTGGCGCAGAAGCAGTTCAATCGCTGGCAGGACCTCGACGACGCCGAGCGCACGCCCACCCGCCTGGTCGAGATGCTCGGCTTCGACTACTTCGCCCTGCTGGACCTTCTGACCATCGCCCGCTCGCGCAAGCACATCGAGAAGTACTACGGCCTCACTGAGACCGGCCGCTTCCCCGAGCGCCTGCGCCCCATCAACATCAAGCCCGACGTCGATCGCCAGGGCGGCTTCCCGGCGATCGAGGCTATTAACCACGAGATCCGGCACCTGAACCTTTCCGCCTACGCACCCCTGCGCTACGTGCTGCCGGACAAGCTGCCCGCCTACGACCGCCGCTACGGGACCGCCATCCGGGGCGGCGAGAGCTACTTCCGCCAGCTCGACCGCGAGGAGAGCCTCATCCAACTGCTACGCGTGAACATGCTCAAGCGCATGGAGAGCGCCGTCTCGTCCTTCGCCCTGACCGTCGAGCGCCAGCTCGGCGACATCGACGAGATCCTGGCGCGCCTCGACGACCAGCCCGACGAGATCGAAGAGGTCGAGATCGACGACATCGACATCGAGGACCCGCTCTACGAAAGCCTCCTCGTCGGCCGCAAGGTCAAGGTCTTGCTCAAGGACATGGACCAGATTCGCTGGCGCCAGGACCTCCACGAGGACCGCAACCGCCTGCAAACCCTGCTCTCCTCGGCCCGGCAGGTTGGCGCCGCCCGCGACGCCAAGCTACACGCCCTGCGTGAGGTCATCGCCGGCAAGTGCCGGCAGCCCATCAACCCGTGCAACCGCAAGGTCATCGTCTTCACCGCCTTCGCCGACACCGCCAAGTACCTGTATCAGCAGCTTTCGGGCTGGGCCAAGGAGACCCTGGGCCTCGAATCGGCCCTGGTCACCGGCGCCGGCGACAACCAGTCCACGCTGCCGGCCCTGCGCAAGGACTCGGCCGCCATCCTGGCCGCCTTCGCTCCGCGCGCGAAAGAACGGCCGGCCAGCCTCGACCGCGAGGGCCAGCTCGACCTGCTCATCGCCACCGATTGCATCTCCGAGGGCCAGAACCTGCAGGACTGCGACTGGCTGGTGAACTACGACATCCACTGGAACCCCGTGCGCATCATCCAGCGCTTCGGCCGCGTCGATCGCCTGGGCTCGCAGAATCAGCGCATCCAGCTCGTCAACTTCTGGCCCAACATGCAGCTCGAGGCCTACATCAACCTGGAGCAGCGGGTGTCCGGGCGCATGGTCCTGCTCGACGTCTCGGCCACCGGCGAGGAGAACCTGATCGATCAGGCCTCGGGCGATCAGATGAACGACCTCGAGTACCGGCGCCGCCAGCTCTTGCGCCTCCAGGACGCCGTCATCGACCTCGAGGATCTCTCGACCGGCGTGTCCATCGCCGACCTGACCCTGACCGATTTCCGCATCGACCTGGCCGAGTACCTGCGCGCCCACCCGGGCGTCCTCGACGGCATGGCGCTGGGCACCTTCGCCGTGACCACGGCCGACGACGAGGTTCCGCCCGGGATCGTCTTCTGCCTGCGGGCCGAGGGCCAGGCCGCGCGCCGCGCCTTCGAGCCCGGCTATCCCCTGGCGCCGCATTACCTCGTCCACGTGGGCGAATCGGGCGAGGTGCTGCTGTCGTTCCCCCAGGCCAAGCGCATCCTCGACCGCATCAAGCACGTCTCCGTTGGTCGTGACTTGCCCGACGCTACCGCCTGTGATCGCTTCGACGCCGCCACGGCAGGGGGCGAGGATATGCGTGGCCCACAGCGTCTGCTCGCTGCCGCCGTCGCCTCCGTGGTCGGCAAGAGCGAGGAGCGCGCGGTGGCCAGCCTGTTTTCGCCGGGCGGCACTCATGCCTTGGGCGGCGAGTTCGCCGGCATCGACGACTTCGAGGTGGTGGCCTTCCTGGTCGTGCTGCCCGAGGACGGTTCGCCGTGACGACAAGACGCATCTTCATCAGCTCGGTGCAGCGCGAATTCGCCGAGGAGCGCCGGGCCCTCCGCCAGTTCGTCGAGCGGGATGCGTTGCTCGGTCGCTTCTTCTCCGTCTTCCTGTTCGAGGATCTCCCCGCGACCGATCGCCGGGTGGAACGGACCTTCCTGGACGCGGTCGAGCGGTCCGACATTTACGTCGGTCTCTTCGGCAAGGACTACGGATCCCCGGATCGCCACGGCGTCTCGCCTACGGAGAAGGAATTCGACCGGGCCTCGTCGCTCGGCAAGCCGCGCCTGGTCTTCGTCAAGGACGTCGGAGAATCATCCCGCCACCCGAGGATGGCCGCGCTCGTGGCCAAGGCCGAGGCAACCCTCGTCCGCCGCGCCTTCGCCACCAACGCCGAGCTAATCGCCGGGCTTTATGCCGCGCTCGTCCGGTACCTCGTGGATCTCGGCCTTGTCCGCACGGGCCCCTTCGACGCCGCCCCTTGCGCGACCGCCACCCTCGCCGACATCGATCCGAACCACGTTCGTGCCTTCGTCGAGGGTGCGCGGCAGGGGCGCGGCTTCCCCCTGACCGCTGCCTCGTCGGTCGAGGAGGTCTTGACGCACCTCCATCTCCTCTCGGACGGGCAGCCCACCAACGCGGCGGTCCTGCTGTTCGGCCGGAGCCCCCAGCGCTGGTTGCTCTCCTCGGCGGTCAAGTGCGCCCACTTCCATGGCACCGAGGTCACGAAGCCCATTCCGTCGTATCAGGTCTACAAGGGCACCGCCTTCGAGCTGGTGGATCAAGCCGTCGATTTCGTGCTCTCGAAGCTTGACCTGGCGGTGGGCACGCGCGCGCGCAGCACCCGGGCGCCCGTGGCCTACGAGATCCCGATGGAGGCCGTGCGCGAGGCCATCGTGAACGCCGTCGCCCACCGCGACTACGCCAGCAGCGGCGGCGCACAGGTGATGCTGTTCCGGGATCGTCTGGAGATCTGGAACCCGGGGACCCTGCCACCGTCGCTCTCGATCGAGCAGCTGCGCCGCCCGCACGGCTCGGTGCCGGGCAATCCCCTGCTGGCCGAGGCTTTGTACCTCGCGCGGTACATCGAGCGCATGGGCACCGGCATCCGCGACATGATCGCCCGTTGTCGCAAGGCCGACTTGCCCGAGCCGCGCTTCTCGATCGCGGACGGGTTCACCACGACCCTGTGGCGCGGCGCGCGTCGAACGGCCGACGCCCGGCCGCCCGCAGCCGGACAAGTCGCCGGACAAGTCACCGGACAAGTCACCGGACAAGTCGCCGGACAGGTCGAGGCCTGGATCGCGCGCGTGCTCGCCACGTGCGTTCGCGAGCCGCAGAGCCGCCAGGCGCTGCAAGACAGCGCCGGCATTCGCCACCGCGAAACCTTCCAGCGCAACTACCTGGACCTGCTGCTGGCGCGCGGCCTGATCGAACGCACCATTCCCGGCAAGCCCACCAGCCGGCTGCAGCGGTACCGCATCACGCGCAAGGGCCGGGCCTGGCTGGCGCGCCACCCCGGCCAGGACCCGGCATGAACTCCCACGCCCTGATCGCCGCCCTCGTCTTGCCCGACGCCTGCCGCGTCGACCGCCGCGTGCCGAAGAAGCTCTTGGCCGAGCACGCGGCCTTCGGCGCCGAGGACCGCAAGGCCATCCTCGAGCGGGTGGACGAGCTGGCTTGGCTTTACGCCTGCAAGCCCGGCAACCTGGGGGTGCCCGCCTACCGGGACGAGACGCGCGAGTACCTGGAGATTGCTGTCCTGCGCCTGCGCGCCCGGGACGATGACGGGCGTCTGCTCGAGCTGGTCCATCGGTCGGTGCCGTATCCGGTCGTGCTGCTGGCCGAGCAGGGCGGCGCGGTCTCGCTGTCGCTGGCGCACAAGCGCTGGTCCCTGGGCGAGGCCGGCCGCGTGGTCCTGGAGGGCGGCGTGGTCACCGTGCGCTGGGACGCCACCGCCGTGCTGGCGCCCGCGCAAGCGGCGGCCCTGGCCTGGCGGCGGGCGGAATCCATGCTGGCGCTCTACCAAGGGTGGATGGATGCGGTCTTTGCCTTGCTGGCCGAGGGCATCACGGGCCGCTTCGCCCTGCCGCTGACCGCCGAGGCGGCGGCCCTGCGCCGGCAGGCCCTGGCCGAGCGCGAGGTGCTGCTGGGCGAGATCGCCCGGCGCACGGCCGAGGCCGAGCGGGAGACCCAGATGGCCCAGTTGGTGGCCTTGAACGAAGAGGTGCGCGGCCTGCGCGCCCGCCTGGTAGAAGCGGAGTCCCGCCTTTAGCCCACGAGAGAGAACATGAAGAAGCTCGACGCCGACGATCCCATCACCCGCTCGCCCGATCTGGTGCAAGAGAACCTCGAACGCATGCGCGAGCTGTTCCCCGAGGCGTTCACCGAAGGCAAGGTCGACTTCCAGGTGCTGCGCCAGTTGCTGGGCGACGCCGTCGACGACCGGGACGAGAAGTACGGGCTCAACTGGCACGGCAAGCGCCGGGCGCGCCACCTGGCCCTAACCCCCAGCACCGGCACCCTGCGCCCCTGCCCCGAGGACAGCGTGGACTGGGACAAGACGCGCAACCTGGTCATCGAGGGCGATAACCTCGAGGTGCTCAAGCTCTTGCAGAAGAGCTACGCTGGCAAGGTGAAGCTGATCTACATCGACCCGCCCTACAACACCGGCAAGGACTTCGTCTATCCCGACGACTACCAGGACAACATCAAGAACTACCTCGAACGCACCGGTCAGGTGGACAGCGAGGGCAAGAAGACCAGCACCAACACCGAGGCCAGCGGGCGGTTTCACACGGCCTGGCTTAACATGATGTCTGCACGCCTAACCGTTGCGAGGAATCTCCTGCACGGGTCTGGCGCAATCTGGATCTCCATCGACGATACGGAATTCGCGAATGTTCGCCACTTGTGTGCCGAGATCTTCGGTGAGGAGAACTTCGTGGCTGGGTTCATCTGGCAGAAGCGAACAACCCGGGAGAACAGAAAGGTGTTCTCAAGCAACCACGACTACGTCGTTTGCTACGCTCGCGACAAATTCTCCTTCCAGGCCGCGAGGAAGATGCTACCCCTCACCGAGGAAGTACTGGGGCGATACGAGAATCCGGACAATGACCCCAGGCGCGAATGGCAGTCAGTCTCGCTCAATGCGCAGGCAGGCCACGGAACAAAGGCGCAATACTACAAGGTCACAACCCCGAGCGGTCGTGTGGTCGAACCGCCTCCGGGAAGATGTTGGGTGGTAACAAAGACTCGCATGGATGAGCTGATAGCCGACAAGAGAGTCTGGTTCGGACCAGACGGGAACAATGTGCCCCGCGAAAAGATCTTCCTTTCTGAAGCCAAAGAGGGCTTGACCCCGCATACCCTCTGGCCTGCCGAAGAATGCGGGACCAACGATTCCGCGAAGAAGTCTCTGATGAAGCTCTTCGACGGTGCAGAAGTGTTCGACACGCCGAAGCCCACCGACCTCCTGCACCGGATAGTCCACATCAGCACCTGCAAGGACGACTCTGACGCTACAGTGCTCGACTTTTTCGCCGGCTCAGGCACCACCGGCCACGCCGTCATGGCCCAGAATGCCGCCGACTCGGGCCACCGCCGTTTCATCCTCGTCCAGCTTCCCGAACCGCTCGATCCGGAGAACAAGGATCAAAAGACCGCCGCCGACTTCTGCGACAAGCTCGGCAAGCCGCGGAACATCGCGGAGCTGACCAAGGAACGGCTCCGCCGCGCCGGCAAGAAGATCAAGGACGAAACCCCGCTCTTCGCCGGGGACCTCGGCTTTCGCGTCTTCAAGCTCGATTCGAGCAACATTCGGGCGTGGGATGCGGCAACCAAGGACGTGCAGAAGACCCTGCTCGATAGCGTCGATAACCTCAAACCGGACCGCGGCGAGGCGGACATCCTCTACGAGCTGCTGCTCAAGCTCGGGCTCGACCTGGCGGTGGCCATCGAGCGCCGCGAGATCGCCGGCAAGACCGTGCACAGCATCGGCGGCGGGGCGCTGTTGGCGTGTCTCGACCCGCGCATCACGGCCGACGAGGTCGAGGCCCTGGGGCAAGGCATCGTGGCGTGGCACCAGAGCCTGGCCCCGGTGGGCGACACCACCTGCGTCTTGCGGGACAGCGCGTTTGCGGACGACGTGGCCAAGACCAACCTGACCGCCATCCTCGAGCAGTACCAGGACGACGACGGCCACCCGCGCATCAGCAAGATCCGGAGCCTGTGATGGCCAAGCACGCGCCGGCCGGCAAGCCCGGGAAGAAGCCATGACCCTGCACTTCAAGTTCGAGCCCAACCTCGATTTCCAATGGCAAGCCGTCGGGGCGGTGTGTGACCTGTTCCGCGGGCAGGAGATTGGCCACACCGAGTTCACCGTGCTGCGGCCGGCGGAAGGTCCCCAGGTGGTGGCGCCCTACGCGCACACCGACCTCGGCATCGGCAATAGCCTGCACCTCTTGCGCGACGACGTGCAGGCGAACCTCGGCCAGGTCCAGCTTCGCAACGGCCTGCGCCCCACCGAGCTGCCCGAGGGCAACGAGCTGCGTGGGGCCGACTTCACGGTCGAGATGGAGACCGGCACGGGCAAGACCTACGTGTACCTGCGCACCATCTTCGAGCTCAACAAGCGCTACGGCTTCACCAAGTTCATCATCGTGGTCCCCTCGGTGGCCATCAAGGAGGGCGTGCAGAAGACCCTGCAGATCACCCAAGACCACTTCCGCGGCCTTTACGCCGGGGTGCCGTTCGGCTGGTTCCTCTACGACTCGGGCAAGCTCGGCCAGGTGCGCAACTTCGCCACCAGCCCCAACATCGAGATCATGGTGGTCACGGTCGGAGCCATCAACAAGAAGGACGTCAACAACATCTACGGCAAGGGCGCCAACGAGGGCACCGGCGGCGAGCGCCCCATCGACCTCTTGCGCGCCACGCGGCCCATCTTGATCGTGGACGAGCCGCAGAGCGTGGACGGCGGTCTCGAAGGCCGGGGCAAGGAAGCCTTGCAGGCGATGGATCCCCTCTGCACCCTGCGCTACTCGGCCACCCACGTGGATAAGCACCACATGGTGTATCGCCTGGACGCGGTCGACGCCTACGAGCGCAAGCTGGTCAAGCAGATCGAGGTGGCAGCGGCTACGGTGGAAGAGGCCTACAACAAGCCGTACGTGAAGCTCGTCAAGGTCGAGAACAAGAAGGGCAAGATCGGCGCGAAGGTCGAGCTGAACGTGCAAAAGGCCGGCCGGGTGGGGCGCGAGCTGGTCACGGTCCGCGACGGCGACGACTTGAGTGAAACGACCAAGCTGCCCATCTACGGCGAGCATCGCATCGGCGAGATCCGGGTCGAGCGGGGCAACGAGTATGTCGAGCTGCGCGTGCCGGGCGATCAGCGCTTCCTGCGCCTGGGCGAGGCTCACGGCGACGTGGACGCCCTGGCGGTGCAGCGGCAGATGATCCGCCGCACCATCACCGAGCACCTGGACAAGGAGAAGCGCCTTCGCCCGCTCGGCATCAAGGTGCTGTCCCTGTTCTTCATCGACGCGGTCGAGAAGTACCGCCGCTACGAGGACGGCAAGCCGGTCAAGGGCGAGTACGCGTTGCTCTTCGAGGAAGAGTACCGCCGCGCCTGCAAGCTGCCCGCCTACACGACGCTGTTCCGCGAGGTGGACCTCGGCCACGCCGCCGAGGAGATCCACGACGGGTACTTCTCCATCGACAAGAAGGGCGCCTGGACCGACACCGACGAGGGCAATCAGACGAGCCGGGACAACGCCGAGCGCGCCTACAGCCTGATCATGCAGGAAAAGGAGAAGTTGCTGCTCTTCGAGACGCCGCTGAAGTTCATCTTCTCGCACTCGGCCCTGCGCGAAGGCTGGGACAACCCCAACGTGTTCCAGATCTGCTCGCTGCGCGACATCGCCAGCGAGCGCGAGCGCCGCCAGACCATCGGTCGCGGCCTGCGCCTGTGCGTGAACCAGCAGGGCGATCGCCTGCGCGGCTTCGAGATCAACACGCTGACCGTGATCGCCAACGAGAGCTACCAGGACTTCGCCGACAACCTGCAGCGCGAGATCGAGGAAGATACCGGGATCGTCTTTGGCGTGGTCGAGGACCATCAGTTCGCCGCGGTCCCGATCATCGGCGCCGACGGTCAGGCCACCCCACTCGGCTTCGACCAGTCCAAGGCCTTGTGGGCCGAGCTACGCGCCCAGGGCTATCTCAACCCCAAGGGCAAGGTCGAGGACAGCCTGCGCAAGGCCCTGCGCGACGGCAAGGTCGTTCTGCCCGCGGCCTTCGAGCCACAGCGCGAGGCTATCACGCGGATCCTGCGCAAGGCCGCCGGCCACCTGGAGATCAAGGACGCGAACGCCCGCCACACCATCCCGGTCCGCCGCGCCGTGCTCGAAAGCGCCGAGTTCAAGGCGCTGTGGAATCGAATCAAGCACAAGACCACCTACCGCGTGCGCTTCGACAATCCCCACCTTGTGCAAAGCTGCACCGAAGCGCTGCGGGGCGTGCCCGAGATCCCCAAGACCCACCTGCAATGGCGCAAGGCCGAGCTGGCCATCGACGAAGGCGGCGTGGGCGCCAAGGAGAAAGCCGGCGCCGCCACCGTGACCCTGGACGAACCCGTGCCCGAGTTGCCCGACGTGCTCGGCGTGCTGCAAGACCGGACTCAGCTCACCCGCCGCAGCCTCGGCAAGATCCTGGTCGACAGCGGCCGCCTGCCCGACCTGCGCCGCAATCCTCAAGCGTTCCTCCAGCTCGCCGCGGAGGCTATCAACCGTTGCAAGCGGCTGGCCGTCGTCGACGGCATCAAGTACCAGCGCCTGGGCGACGACTGCTACTACGCCCAGGAGCTGTTCGACACCAAGGAGCTGCAGGCGTACCTCGAGAACTGCGTCGAGGCGGGCAACTCGGTCTACGAGAAGGTGGTCTGCGACTCGGAAACCGAGCGGTTGTTCGCGGAGCAACTGGCGAACAACAACGCCGTCAAGGTCTTCGCCAAGCTCCCCGGCTGGTTCACGGTGCAGACGCCGCTTGGCGGCTACAACCCCGACTGGGCCATCGTCGTCGAGACCGACGAGGGCCAGAAGCTGTACTTCGTGGTCGAGACCAAGAGCGGCCTCTTCGCCGACGACCTGCGCGCCAAGGAACAAGCCAAGATCGACTGCGGCAAGGCGCACTTCCAGGCGTTGCGCGCCGGGGAAGAGCCGGCCGAGTACCGGGTAGCACACTGCCTGGACGACGTGCTAGCAGTGCGCTGACCGCGTGCTGACTGCAATCTCGTGGCGTTGAGGCTGATCGTGCTCGGGGGATTTCTGTTCGTACTCTACCAGGCGCTTCGGGAGATCGGCGGCTGGGCGTCGGGCACAGTCTCGTGCCTGGTCTTCGTGACGACCTTCGGTCTCGCCCACCTGGTTTCCGTGGGCAACCACAAGTTCGTCTGCCCGTACTCCGAGGACACGGTTCATAGGCTCGTCCTGGGCATCGACGCCGAGGCGGGTTGCTCCCCCTTGCCCCCCTGTCCCGACCCATGAGAGTCGCCTTCCGGTCTTACCGGTTTGGGGACGTGACACACGGGTGACAGGGCCCTTTTCTCGCCATCGCCGCGCCCGCTGTGACCGCGGCGGCCGGCTCGGGCAGCAAGCTGGCGCTAGAAGGGGCCTTCAATCTGTGACGAAATGGCAGCGCCAGCCACTACCACATCCACACCACCCCGGAGGATGAGAGAGCGACGGCCAACGGCCGGGCCTTCTCGTTGAGCGGCGTCATGCTGTTGACGAAGGCCCTGTCGCTGCCGGACTACTCGTGCTGGTGCGACGAGCTTCGGGATGGCGACGCGGCAGTTCGTCACGAGATCGAAAGGGTTCGGCGTAGGCCCCAGCTTCCGGCTCACGCGCGGGAGAGGCTCGATGGTATCCTGAAAGGCACATTGCCCCGCGAGTTGCCGGCGACGGAGGTGCTGCAACCGTGAGCCGGGTGGCGGTCCTGGATGCGCCGTACCTGCCTCCCCTGCGCCCGAGCCCCAGCCGAGCGATGGACAGGCCCGCGCCGACGATCAGGTGGCCGTGCTTATGGAGCCATGGCGTGAGTCTGTCGCGTCGTAAGCATCTGGCACGTTGTCGATAGGTAGCCAAGTAGTACCAACTATGGTACAAGTCTTCTGGGTGCACTCCATGACCTCACTAAGCGCCAGCCAAGCTCGGGCCAGGCTGTTCAAACTGATGGAACAGGCGGCCAACTCGCACGAACCCATCCAAATCAACGGCCGCCATCGTAGCTCGGTGCTAGTCAGCGAGGAGGACTGGCGAGCCGTACAGGAGACGTTGTACTTGCTGTCGATCCCCGGCATGCGGGAATCGATCCGCAAGGGCCTCAAGACGCATCTTTCCAAGACAAGCAAGACCCTCAAGTGGTGAGCTGGTCGCTCGTCTTCGTGAAGCAGGCGCAGAAGGACGCGAAGAAGCTGGCCGCCGCCGGCTTGCGGCCGAAAGCCGAGGCACTGCTGGCCCTGCTTGCGGAAGATCCTTTTCGAAATCCGCCACCCTACGAGAGACTCGTTGGCGATTTGGAGGGGGCCTACTCTCGACGGATCAACATACAGCACCGTCTCGTGTACCAGGTGCTGGAGCGTGAACGAGTCGTGAAGGTTCTTCGACTTTGGGCGCACTACGAATGACCGGTCGGCAGGGCAAGGGGCACGCCCGATCGCAAGCGCCAGCCACGTGCCCGACGCATTCCCGATGGTGGGGTGGTCCCGGCCGAGGTTGGCCAGGGAGAGCTCGACGACAGGCAGTTGCGTTCACTACTTGTCGTTGTTTCCCGGTGGGGGCACCTCGCAGGGGGTGGCGCTCTGGACGTGGGCAAAGACGAGGAAGAACGGCAACCCCGAACCGGGGCCGCTCTGGGGCGGAAAGAAGGGCTTCGGTTTCTCGTAGCAGGTGAAGAGATACGACTTGAAGTAGGGGTTCTGGACAAGGCCCCCATGGGGGAGAGATCACCGCGGTCACGCCGTCGCGCTCGATGCGGGAGACGACCTCCTCTGGCCGGACCGTGCCGGCGTCCATCCAGTTGGGATTCAGATCGGCCAGCTCCGCCGACACGCGCCGGCCGCTGTGCAGCGCCAAGGCCGAGACGATCGTCGTATCGCCGAAGATGGTTCCGTGCTCAGGCAGCATCGATTCACCGATCCCCCGCAGTGCTGCATCCAACCGCAGGAATCGCGCCACCTGCCCGTGGCGCACGTGCGGCCAGAAGGAGTACTTCCGACGGTCCAGGCTCTCACGGTGCGAGCGGGCCGCCGCCCATCCGCCGACGATCAACGTCGCGACCGCGGCAGCACCCGCCAGCATCGCCCGGGAGGCGCGCCGGGCGGAAGCCCCGGACAGTTGCCTGCGTCGGTGCCACCAAGCCACGGCCGCATCGAAGCCCATACCGGCGATCAGTGCCAGCACGGGAAAGATGACCACCACGTACAGGAAGACCGCCTCCATCATCGCCAGCACCACCGCAACGTGTGCGCCCACCACGACAAGGAGCGCGCGCACGACCCGTGCCGATGGCGGTTGCTGGGCCTCGCTACCAGCTTCCCTGTGCCTCCGCCCGAGCACGAGCAAGGCCAGCCCCGCGCCCGCGAACAGGTAGCCATGTTCGTAGAGCCACGGTGTGAGCTTCTCCCAGAACTGGGCACTCACCCCCTGGCCGATGCGCAAGTGGAAGAGATGAATCCCGACGAGGCTCTCCCAGAGATCCCGGCCTCCCAGGGCCCACACACCGCCGAAGACGATCGCGACAATTCCGAGGGCCCCCAGGCCGAAGGGGAAGGCGTCGCGCGGGCGCCGTACCACGGTCAGCAGGGCGGCGATGCCGCAGACCACGAGGCCGTGCTGATCCGAGGCCAGCGTCAAACCCATGCATAGGCCGGCCCGCAAGGGCTGCGCCCTCAGCGAAAACAGCACGCACGCGGAGGCGGTGAGCGCCACCAGGAGAATCCCGGTGTAGTGGATCCTGTCGAAGACATCCGGGGAGGTAAGGAAGAGCAACGCCGCCAGGGCCCCTGCCCGCCACGAAGCCAGGCGCCAACCACCCCAGAGCAGCAATCCCGCGGTGGCGAGCTGCGTGCCTAGGACCAGGGCGCGGCCTGCTAGCAGGGGCGAGCAACCCATTTCGATGAGCCACGCGAGCGGAAAGAGCACCAGAGGCGGACGTGCACTGGCGATATCCCGATACAACACCGCACCTTCAGCCATTCGGTGGGCCACGTAGAAATGGATCTGTTCGTCGGTCCACGAGTAGAAGAACTGAGCGTAGTGCTTCCAAACGAGCGCCCCGACCGCAGCGGCGAAGAGGAGGGTCCAGGCAATCCCGATCTTCGAGATTCGCGGTCTCTCGATCTCGTCGGGTGCGGGCTCAGGCGACCACCCGGCCTTGGGCCTCCTTCCACGGCGATGGGCTGGGCTAGCCATAGCCTTGTGGTGCTGACTCGGAGGCTCGATGTCCATCGGTGAGATCTTGCGCTGCAAGAGTACGAGCAAGCCGCTCGGGCATGACCTTGTCTCCTGGCAAAGACCGCCAATCTTCGGCTGCGAGTATAGGCGATGGCCTCCGGGGTTCCTATGGAGGCGAGTGCGCCGGCACGACCGCCCCGGGACTGGCGCGTCGGCCCCACCCCCTTGACCCGCACCCCCGAGCCACTAGAGTCCCCTGCTAGCCATGGCACTCCTCGGTAGCAACACCACGGTGACGGGGCCATTCCCTGCGGGCGTCTTGCTGCTCGAAACGCTCTCGGGGACGGAGGAACTGGGCGCGCCGTACGCCTTCCAGCTCGGCCTGCTCTCCGAGAACCCGGCCATCGATCCAGATGGAGTGCTGGGCAAGCCGCTCGGCGTGGGCTTCAAGCTCGCCGGCGGCAACTGGCGCCACTTCCACGGCATTGTCACAAGCTTCGCCAAGACGGGGACCACGCACCTTCACACGCGGTACTCGGCCAGGCTGAATCCCTTCCTGAGCGAATCCGACTACACCTCGGACTGCCGGGTGTTCAACGAGGCGGGGCAAGACGCGGTCAGCATCGCGACGGCGGTGCTGGCCGAGGACGGCCTGTTCGACGTCGAGTCGGGCTCGCTCAAGGACCACGTCTTTCGCGGCCGCGAGTACTGCGTGCAGTACCGGGAAAGCGACCTCAACTTCGTGCAGCGGCTGCTCGAGGAGGAAGGCATCTACTACTTCTTCCGGCACGAGGCCGGCAAGCACGTCATGGTGCTGGCCGACTCGATCGTCGCGCACGAGGCCGCGGACGGCTACGAGAGCGTGCTGTACGCGCCCAAGGAGCGGCAGGTTGCCGGAGCCGAGGAGCATTTCTGGGAGATGCAGGTGCGCAAGGGGCTTTACCCGGGCCGCCATACGGTGCTTTCCGGCTACGACCCCACCGAGCTGCGCCGCAAGCAGCCGGTGTTCGGAGAGGAAGCCTCGGCCGAGGCGGCGCCGGGCGTGCAGTTCGAGCACTACGACTATCCCGGCGGGCTTTTCGCTCCGGCGGAGGCGAGATGCGAGGCCATGGTGCGCCTGCAGTCGGATCGCGTGGCAGGCACGTTCGTCGAGGTGCGGGGCAACACCACGGGACTCGGGGTCGGCGCTCTGGTCACCTTGCGGCCGAGCCCGAAGCACGGCGGAGAGGTCTTTCCCTTCTGGGCCCCCGAGGACTTCGGCAACCAATACCTGATCGTCGCTGCCAGCTATCAGCTCAGCGTCGATCAGTACGAGACCGGTGAGGTGGCCGGCCGCGTAGGCGCAGGCCGGGCTTGGCCCGGCCGGAGCCACAGCGCGGGAGGGCATGGGAACCCTCCCAGGGTTTCCATCCAAAACGACGAGCCCTTCCAGGCGACCTATTTGCTGCTCGACAGCCACATTCCGTACCGACCGGCGCGGATTGCGCGCAAGCCGCGCATGCCCGGACCGCAAACGGCGCTGGTCGTGGGCCCGCCGGGCGAGGAGATCTGGACGGACAGCCTGGGGCGCGTGAGGGTGCAGTTCGACTGGGATCGGCTGGGCCAG
>JAFGPX010000002.1 GCA_016935975.1 Deltaproteobacteria bacterium | reverse complement strand
CCAAGGATACGAGCGGCAGCGCCAACGACGGCATCTACGAAGGGCCGGTCTGGCTCGCCGCCAGCTCGGTACTGCTCTTCTCGGGTGTCGTCTTCACCAACCCGGACAACCCAGGGCAGATTCTCAAGCTGACACCGCCAAGCACCGTCGCCACCTACCTCGCCGGCGCGGGCACCAACGGCATGGCCATCGACGGCGGCGGTGCGGTGCACGCGTGTTCGCACAAGGTACAGGGCATCGTCAAGCTCGACGCTGCCGGTCCCACGCTGACCACGCTCGCGAACACCATCGACGGCAAGCACTTCAACTCGCCGAACGATCTCGTGATCCGCTCCGACGGAACCATCTACTTCACCGACCCCAGTTACCAGCTCGGCGAGCGCCCGTCCGAGACGGGCAAGAAAGGCATCTATCGGATGAGCCCCTCTGGCGCGGTGTCGCTCGTCGACGACACCTTCAAAGAGCCGAACGGCATCACCCTCTCGCCGGACGAGGCCATCCTCTACGTCGCCGATTACCCCAACAACGCCATCCGCACCTTCGCGGTCGCCGCCGACGGCAGCACGAGCGGCCGGAAGGACTTCGCGAGCGTCAGGTCGCCCGACGGCTTCGGCATGGATTGTCTCGGCAACCTCTATGTCGCTTCGGGCTCACCCGGAACGGTCGAGGTCTACTCGCCGTCCGCCGCCAAGCTGGGTAGCGTGGCCGTTGCCGCGAGCACCAGTAACGTGGCCTTCGGCGGCACCGACGGCAAGACCCTCTACATCACCGCGGGCAAGGCGCTCTACAGCCTCGACATGAACCTGCCGGGGTACTACTACTGACCCGCCGTCTCGGCTACGTGCCAGGGCAGATGTCGGACAGCTTGCACGCGAAGGGTTTCGCGACATCGGCGATCTGCTTGCCGACCACGGTGATCTGCGAGATGTCCGCCGTGCCCAGCCCGTCGGCTTCCAGCAGGGTCAGGTGGGGAACCTTCCTCGGATCGCACTTCATGACCAGTGCCTCGACGGTGTCGACCGCGACCGCATTCTTGCCGGCCAAGATGAGGCGCATGTTCATGGTGGAGGAGGCGTAGTCCCAGTAGCCGGCGTCGTTCGGTTTCGATTCGAAGGCCGGTGCCGGCCCGTGCTGGATACCCTGCAGGCCGTCCATCACCACGAAGTCCGCCGGCCGAATGCTGTAGTAGTCGCGAATGAACGCGCCCAGCGTCTCGGGGCTGGAGTGATCGATGGAATTGGGCCCCGCGACCTGACCACGCGTGCAATCGTAGGTGGCGCTGGCGTCGGTGAGGGGCGAGAACTGGCCCATCGGAGTGGTGCCGATGCCCAGGTTCTTCACGCCCCCGGTGATCCCCGCCCCCTGGTGGGTCTTCAGGGTCGGCAGGCTGATGACCACGTCCGCCTCGACGTAGTCCTTGTTGATCCAGTACTCGGTGCCGCTTATGCCCGCTTTCTGCACCAGCCCGGTGGTCGATCGGTCCAGGCAAGATTTGCCTTCGAGCGCGATGAACTCATCCACGGCGCTGATATTCGTCTTCGTGTACCCAAGGTTCTTGAATGCGTCGGGCGTGGGCATCGTCGATCCTTCCATGACCAGGATCGTGCCCGTGCTCCCGACCTTCGCGCGCACGAGATCGGCCACCGCCTTGGCTACGCGCCAGTCCGTGGCGATGCCGTTGACCGTCTTGTCCGCGGGCGCCATCCGGTAGTGGTCCGTATAGGCAGTCACCAAGTTGGGCTTGAGCACCACGGTCATGCCCTCCTTGATGAAGTCGAGGCCCCCAGCCTGGTTGACGGCGTCCCCAACCAGATCCGCGACGTCCGAGGTCGAAAGGTCGCTGGCTTTGGCCTTGGTCGACTGAAGCATGGCGACGACGAACTTGTCGCTCACCGAAGCGTCGGGAGCCGTCGTGCCGCCATCGGAGCCGGTCGCGCCGCCGGAACCGGTTTTGCCACCGGAGCCGGTCGCGCCGCCGTTGCTCACGGCTCCGCCTGTGACGCCGCCGCTGCCGATCGCGCCCCCGGAGCCGGTCGCACCACCGCTGGCAGTCCTGCCACCGCTGCCACTAGCACCGCCGGAAGGGGGAGCCCCACCGAGGCCGGTCGCGCCGCCGGAAGCGATTTCACCACCGGAGCCGGTCGTGCCGCCGCTGGTCACGGCTCCGCCTGTGATGCCGCCGGAAGCGCTCGCGCCACCGGAGCCGGTCGCGCCACCCGTAGCTGCCGCGCCGCCACTGCCGGTCGTGCCGCCGCTGGCCGGCTGGGCACTGCCGCCCGTCCCGGAACCACCGCCTCCGCTGGAATCGTTGCCCTCGCACCCCGGGAGCCCGATGGCCGCCAGCCCGGCCAGACCGACGACAAACAAGGAAAGCTGGAAACCACGACCGAAACCTCTGTTCATTTGTGCCTCCACCAATCTACGTAAGCAGGGAGACGGCATCTAGCACATGTGGCATCGCGTTGGCAAGTTCTTACCCGTTGCGGGGTGAATTCGACAACCCGTCCGACCCACGGGTGGAGCCATGGGCCGAGAACCTCGTCCATCGAGCTTGCCGGATCCTATTGCGAGATCTTCGTCACCGCGCGGAGCGCGAGCGTGCAAGCTCTGTTCGGCCGTCCAGGTTTGCCCCCATCCCGCCGCGTTTCTCCCAGAGAGTCTGCGGCTGGCTGCTCGCGCAGCTCATGCTCCGCTGGGTCGCGGCGCTGCTGCGCGCGGCCCCCTACTCGAACCTGATTTCGTCCCAGTAGCCGGTCGTGCCGGGAGGCAGGAGAAGGCTGAGGCTCGCGATGCCGTCCGGGCTCTCCGCCCCAAACGGGGCCGCCGCGCGGATCAGCGTATCGTTGACGTAGTAGTCGAAGGTCTTGGCGGTCCAATCGACGTTGCGCAGCTCGATGTGGTACCAGACCTTCGTCACACACGGGATCGCCACGAACTCCGCAGCATAGCCGTACATGCTGTAGCCGAGCACGAGCCTGCCGTCCTCCTTGAAGTAGGAGACGGCAAAGTCATTCTCGCCGGACGACAGGGCGAAGAACCCGCTCGGGGCGGCGTTCGAGGGCGTCATCATCCACCAGCTCATCCGCCTCGGCCTGAGGTCGACGAAGGACTGGGAAATGCGATCGAGATGGCCAGAGAGGGCTGCCGTGCTCTCCATCATGAGACCGTAGCGGCTGCCGGCCGCCGCGTAGGTCGGGCCCAGCGCACGCGTGGCGTAGGGGCGTTTGTCGGGGCCGATCTTCCATCCGACGAGGTCGCCCCACCATCCAACGAGGTCGCCGTCCTCGAAGTCCTCGGCGAAGAGCGCGTCCCGACAGGTTCCGTTCACGCAGTGCTGGGCTCCGCAAGATGTCTCGCTCAGGTAGCTCCGGCCGTCGGCGCTGCAGACGATGGCGTTGTTGCCCATGCAGGCCGGTTGGTTCGGCGCACACAGAAGCGGCATGCACCTGGCGGTCGCGGCATCGCAATACTGCAAGCTGGTGCACGTTTCTCCGTTGTGTGCCACGAGGTTCGACCAGCACTCCACCACCTTGGAGCCCAGGCAGAAGGTCTGGCCCGACGTGGTGCAACCCACGATATTCCGGCACACGCCGTCGCTACAGAGCCCCTCCATGTCGGGGTTGCAGTAGTGTCCGCCGGCCGCGTAGCCCGAGCCGTCGGCATTGCAGGTCGTGGCCCACTCGCCGAGGATGCACACGGGCTTGTTGGGCGCGCAGACCCGCGGCTTGCACGTGACGGTCGCACTGTCGCAGTACTCGGCGCTCGTGCACGTCGCGGATACGGTCGAGTCCATACCGTCGTCCGCGCAGTGCCGCACCGTCGATCCAGAGCAGAAGTCTCGGCCGGGCGGGCAAGCCAGCGAGACGCACGCGCCCCGATAGCAGAACTCCGCCGTGTCCGTGCAGGACGTACCACCCGCGACGTAGCCCGAGCCGTCGGTGTTGCAGGTCGTGGCGATCTCGCCGTTGCACGCGGGCTGCCCGGGCGTGCAGACGCGCGTCTTGCACATACCCGTCGCGGGGTCACAGTACTGCGAGCTCGTACAGGTCGCCGACAGGGTCGAAGTAGTCCCATCGGCCGAGCAGTGCCGCACCGTCGCGCCGGAGCAGAAGTACGTGGTCGGCCAGCAGCTCGCGCACGCGCCCTGATAGCAAAGCCCGCTCGGATCCGAGCATGGCGTGCCGCCGGCCACGTAGCCCGTGCCGTCGGCGTTGCAGGTCGTGGCGATGGTGCCGTTGCACGCCGGCTGGTTCGGCGCGCAAACCACGGGGGGCGTACAGGTCTTGGTGTACTCGTTGCACTCCAGGCCACCCGTGCAGCTGTCGACAAGGGTCCATATGCCCTCCTCGGGGCTGCACGCCAGTATGTCCCAGCCGCCGGCAGAGCACACCCTGGTCCCGGCCGTGCAGCTCACGCAGGATCCGGCGCTGCATTGCTCTGTCGCCGCGCAATCGTCGCGATCGCGGCACTCGATGCAAAGGCGTGTGTTCCGGTCACAGTGCAAGCCCAGCGCGGTGCAATCGCTTTCCGACACGCAGGTGGACGACGGGACATCTGGCCTGATCGCCGCGTCGACGGTCCCGCCCGCGCCTCCGGTCGCTCTTGTGCCTCCGGTCGCAGCCGCGTCTATCGTCGCCCCCGCGCCTCCGCTCGTCACGGTCCCTGCCGAGCCCCCAGTGCCGGCGCCGCCGGTCCCTGCTCCGCCGGTCCCCGCTCCATCGGCCGCTGCGCCACCGGAGCCGGCACTCCCGCCGGTGTCACCCCCTCCGGCACCGCCTTCGCCCGGTGGGATGGCACTATCGGGAAGACGCACGCACAGATGGGAGAGGCAGACGAGACCGGGATCGCAGCCGCCGCCCGCGGTGCAAGGCCCACCTTCCGCACCGACCGGTATCCGCGTCCGCGTGTCGTCGGAGCAGCCGAGCAACAGGGAGAGCAGGCTTGCTGCTCCAAGTTCGAGATTGGACCGTCGCATGAGCTGTCCCTCCAGCGGCCAAGACAGAAGCCGTCCGGAGCCATGATCCTCCCTTCCCCAGGCTTTGGCCAGCCCCCTCACGTTCCGGCGCACCGCCTGCGATTGCGGCCTCGTGGCCACGGTCGACGCCGAGCCTGCGACCATGACCGTCGGCCACCGCGCCCGAGCCGTTCCTCCCGCCATTCGGCGAGCCTTGGTCACGGCGCCGGCGTCGGGTCTGCTTCCCAACCCCAACCGAGGGTTCTTCCCGGAGGAGACGACCAGAGTTCGCACCGGTTCGTCCGAAATCTGGACGCGCAAGTACCCTCGGATGCGCGAGTGTGAAGTACCCTCGGTCGGGCGAGTGCACCATCGCCCGGCGCGCTGTCCGCGGTCTCTCAGAAGCGTGCGCCGAGGGCCAATCCTGCGCCATCGCGGTATGGCACGATGGCGACACTGAGCGGCGGAGCTGGGACCGGTGTCCGCGCCCAGAAGACCGCATCGATGAACGCGACCGAGGTCACGCTGACCAGCAACCCCATGCCCGCCACCGCAGCGATTTCACCGCAGTCACCATCGTCACAAGATGGGTTGGTCGCGGCCAGGAGCATCACCATGGTGACGGGAGGGATGAGGAGCCGCGCAAGGTAACTACCCAGCGCAGCCTTGGGGTTGCGGTGCAGACCATGAACTGTGGGGGGCAGCACCAGCCACGAAATGAGCCCGCCGACGAACAGCAGCGATGAAGCAGACCTCGAATTGACCGCGATGGCTCCAATGCAAAGGCCGAGGCTGATCGCGTCCGCGGCCAGGATCTGGAGGCCGTAGCGCTCGTACTTCACCGGCGCCGGGGCGGGAGCGGCCGGCGGCATGGTGGCGGCGGGGCGTGCGGGTAGCGGCTGCGGTGGCGCGGGCGGCGGGGCCAGTGGGAGAGGCGGGGGAGCCTCCACTTCGGCCCGTGCGGCTGCGGTCCCGGTGCATGTCAGCACGACCAGAGTCGCGCCCAGGACTCCGACGCGGCCCCGAAAGGATCGCATGCCGGCATTGTGTCATGTCTTGTCTGCGGTCCCAACCGAGAGTCTTCTTCCTGGAGGAGCCGTCCGCATTCCGCGCGCCAGCGCCCGAAACCTGGACGCGAAACTACCCTCGGATGGGCGTATGCTCGTGGTCATGTGGAAGCCTGCGCTTGTCCTAGCCTTGCTTGTTCTTGTCGGTTGCGCATCGATGGCCAGCGGTCCCCACGGGACGTACCTGGATGCGGCCGGGCAGCCGTCCGTGGCGGCGACGCAGGCGGCGAAGCTGAAGGTCAGCGCGCGCGAGATCCCGGAGATGTCGAGCCGCTACTTCGGCGAGATCGAGTTCACCCTGGAAAATCCGACCGCGCAGTGGGTCCGCGTGGACAAGGTCACCCTCGACTTCGGCAGCCCGCAGCTCAATCAGTCGGTCTACTTCCCGTGGGGCTCGCAGCTCGACAACTGGCTCGAGGCCACGCGCCAGCGCAATGTTATCGAGGTGGAGAACTTCGCGATGGCGGTCGCGATTCTCGGGCTCGGCGCCGGCATGGTATCGATCGGATCGGCGCCAGGAGTGCCGACCGGCGTGCGCATAGTCGGTGGCCTTGCGACGGCGGCGGCCTTGGCGGGAGCGGCCGCCGTCGCGACAAGCGAGCCGCCAGCGGTCGCGCCGGAGGGGCCGGTGTTCTTCGGCCGGCATCTTTTCGCCGTTCCCATCGAGGTGCCGCCTGGCCTGTTCGTCAAGCGCTTCGTCGTGGTCAACACGCCCGGCGATCCCGGGCTCGTCTGCCTGAACAGGTTGATCGTGAGCTACGAGCTGGCCGACAAGAGCAACCACCGGGTCGCGGTCGATTTCCGAGTCGCGGACGGCGCCCATGGGAAGTCACTGTGGCAGGCGAACGCTTGCCCGCGTGGCGAGCCGTGAAGGCACCAGCACCGTCGAGATCCCCGAGCAGGTACCCTCGGACGGGAATGCGCAGCTCATGAATGGTCAATCAGATTGCAGATCCATGAGGCCAAGTCGGACAGCACCGCGGATGAGACCCCATTTGCCCGACCACCGTTCGCTGGCGGCTACGGCGCGTGCGCGGCACACAAGGATGGCACGCCGTCGTCCACGCATTCTGGCGGAGGCGGCGGCGCAGGCCGCAGCCGGCAGGAGCGGCGGATGCAGACGGCGACGAAATCCTTCGGATCGGCCAGCCCGGGCCCCCTAGTACTCGGCAAGTTGCACAGGACACTCGCGCATTCCGTGCGAAAGGCCCTGAGTGCCTCCTTGGCGATGGCGAAGGGCTGTACCCTTGTGGTCTTGTATGCGCAACACCCCCGTATGTCGCGGTTCTCGACCTGGCAGTCTTCGTCGCGCGCGCAAGCCAGGTCGGCTGGGGCGGGCGTGACTTCCAATTCCCCGTACCTCCCTGCGCAAGCTCCGAACGCGACGAGAACGCTCACCGGCCATCCGATCCTTCCCTGCGTCAGCAGCCTCATGGTGCGCCTATCCTGTACACAGGGAACCATTCTACCGCGGCTCTGGGGGGCGACGGCAGCCGCCAAATCCCCATTCGTGGGTCCTTCCCGCAAGCGGCGCGCGGATTTCGCGCGCAAGCGTCCGCAGCCTGGACGCGAAAGCGCCCGCGGATGGGAGTGCTGGAGTGTTGAGGAGATCGCGGCGCTCGGACTGGGTTTGCCGTCGGGCCGTGCTGCCTTGGATCATGACCCGAATAGCGCAGCCGGCGTCACGCGCGGCGGTCCAAGCGACGATCGGACCGTTGGCGGGATGCGCCTGCCGGGACTTCGCTCAGGTTTCTGCCCGGACGGAAGCCCATCGATGAAGAGCGCGAAGTCGGCGCACGAACTGGCCTCCTCGGCAGAGTGGGCCGACCAAGTGTACTGCATGCCACGTGCTGAAGATCACAGTCTCCCTGCCGAACCGACCTGGGCTGGTCGTAGAATAGGCATGGATTTCGACGAAGGAGGCGACATGCGCTCTTCTCTCTTGGCTGCTTCTTTGACTGGCTGCTTTCTCTTGTCTTCAGGCTGCGGTTCCGAGTCCGCCGGCGGATTGAGCCCGGGCGGCAACGCGCAAGACGCGGCGCCCGCGAACGCGCAAGACGCGGCGCCCGCGAACGCGCAAGACGCGGCGCCCGCGAACCCGCAGGACGCGGCGGTCGAGAGAGCGCAGGACGCGGCGCCCGCCGGTGCGCCGGACGCGGCGGCCGTCAGCCCGCCGGACGCGGCGGCGAACGACGCTCAGGCGTCGACGCCGGAGCCGAGTCCGGAGGCCGGCGCCAATCCGGAGCCGATGGCGCGTTCGTCGTTGGTGCGCGTGACGGCGGAGCTGGATGACACCGAGAAGGGCGAGATGGCCCAAAGCCTGTCGGGCTTCGCGTTCGCCCTGCTGCAGGAGGTGCGCCGCGATCCGGCCGCCAAGGACAACTTCGCCTTTTCGCCGACCAGCGTCTCGCTCGCGCTGGCCATGGCCTACGCCGGGGCCATGGGGAACACGGCCGTGCAGATGAAGGCCGCGATGCACGTCGCAGCCGCCAACGACGCCTACTTCCGCTCGCTGAACTGGCTCGACCAGCAGCTCGGGTCGCGGGCGGCCGCCGCCCTGAAACAAGCCCAGGATCTGTTCGCGCGGAGCGGCGGCAGCGGTACCGCCCCGGATCCCGCCGACTACCGCCTGCAGGTGGTCAACGCCGCTTGGGGCGAGCGAACCATGACCTTCGAGCAGCCGTACCTCGACACGCTCGCCACGGAGTTCGGCGCCGGCATCCACCTGGCGGACTTCAAGACCCAGCCCGAGGCCGAGCGGCTGGCCATCAACGCGTGGGTGAGCGAGGAAACGCTCGACCGTATCAACGACCTCATCCCTGCCGGAGCCATCGATCCACTCACGCGGGCGGTGCTCGTCAACGCCATCCACCTCAAGCTCCCCTGGTACGATCCCTTCAGCGCGTCGGCCACGACCTCCGCCCTCTTCACCAAGACAGACGGCTCCACCGTGAGCGTCCCCTTCCTGAACAAGACCGCAACGCGCTCCTACGCGGAAGACGACACGACCCAGGCGGTGGCGGTCCCGTTGTCCGGCGGGTCGATCGATTTCGTCGTCTTCCTGCCCAAGGCTACCTCCTCGCTCGCCCAGCTCGAAGACTCGCTGTCGCCGGCCCGCGCGCAAGCGCTCATCGCGAGAATGGGCTCGCAAGGCGTCGCCCTCGCCTTGCCGAAGTTCACGTTCACCACCGCGTCGGTGAGCCTCCGCACCGTGCTCACCGCGCTCGGCATGACGGACGCTTTCGGCGCCAAGGCCGACTTCTCGGGGATCACCAAGGAGGCGCAGCTTTTCATCTCCGACGTCTTTCACAAAGCCATGGTGGCGGTGGACGAGCACGGCGTCGAGGCCGCGGCCGCGACCGCCGTCATCATGGGAGAGCGCGGCGCCCCTACCGACGTGAAACAGATGGACGTGAATCGGCCGTTCTTCTTCGGGATCTATGACCGCCCCACGGCGACCTGGCTGTTTCTGGGGCACGTCACCGATCCGTCGTCGTAGGGGGTTGCCCAGGTGAAGACACCGCTTCTCGCCGTCGCGCTCGTTCTGGCAACGGCGCTTTTGGCCGGCAACGCTTGTTCGAGATCTTCTTCGATGAAGCATTCGCAAGATGCCGCGCCAGACGCCCCGAAAGGCGCGGGCGGCGTGCCGGGCGGTTCGGGAGGCGGTGGGAGCGTCGGCGTGGCAGGAGCCGCGGGCATCGGCGGGCCGGATGCCGGCGCGGGGGGCAGTATTCCGGATGGACCTTCGGACCTGTCGCTTGGCACCGGAGGCAGTGCCGACGCCAACCGCGACGTGGCCACGAGTCCCGGCACCGGTGGCGCGGCCGGCTCCGGCGGCCGGGGCGGCAGCGGCGGTGCTGCAGGCGGCGTCGCTGGCACAGGCGGCGCGACCGGTGCAGGCGGCGTCACGGGCCGAGGAGGCGGCGGTGGCGCAAGCGGAGCTGGCGGCAAGACCGGAACCGGCGGTGCAACCGGCAAGGGCGGCAGCAGTGGCGTCGACGGCGGCGCGACCGAGTATCTCTGCGCGTACGAGTGCCGCGCGGACGCTTCGGGGGTGACCGGCTGGTACTCGGGGAGCGAGCTGATCTGCACCGCGGACTGCCTTGGTCGCACCGCGAGATGTCTCTACGTGGGCACCAGGAGCGAAGGCTGCTACGCGGACTCGACCTCGGCCGGCTGCGATTCCTCCTACAACGGTCTCATCGCCTGGACGACCTGTGGCGTACTACCCGGCGATACGGGGTATCTCGCCTGGCAGGCGCCGGGGGTTGCCGGCACCGGCCCGGCCGTCGTCGTCTATGGCAGAGATGGGGCGATCAAGTGGTGGACCAACACGGCCGCTTTCCCGCCCGAGACGCCGCCCTACTCCATCACCACCCCTTCCGAAGGGCTGACTCGCCT
>JAFGPX010000333.1 GCA_016935975.1 Deltaproteobacteria bacterium | reverse complement strand
GCTCGGGTTGCGCGAAGCTGACCATCGATTTCTCGGATGGCACCGCCCAGTACTCGGCGGGCTCGTTCGTCGAGTACTTCGGGACGGAGGCCGATTCGGTCGAGAATCTCCTGAACGAGACCGTCACGGCGAAGATCGCGGTGGCGGTCGAGCAAGCGAGCGGCGCCGACACGGCCGTACCCATCTCCATCAACCTGTTCGGCCAGGACACGTACGAGAGCACGACCGGCGTCGACAACGCCTGGGTCAAGGACCTGGGCACCCCCTCCTCGCTCGCCGCGGCCGACGGCTGGCACGAGGTGACTTTCAAGGTCGTGGACGCGGAAGTCCCGAGCTGGGAGCCGACGCGAACGGTTTGCGCTTCGGCCCTGCACGCCATCGGCATTACGATCCAGAACAGCGAAGCCATCGACGGCACCAACGGCGCCGTGGTTGCGTTGTACGTCCAGGGCGTTACGGTTGGCTCTCCTTAGCGAGGGCCCCTAGCGTCCGCACAGCCGGCGCCGCCGCCCACGCCGCCTGGCGATGGCAGGAATCGAGGACTTGGCCGAGAAGAGCAGGTTGCGCTTGTCAGATGCCGCTTCGGGGTGGGACGATGGGCCGGCGATCGCGTGCTCCGGAGTATCCAAGGCAGGCGCCGCATTGCTTGCAAGACACGCCAAGGACTGCCTCTGATACATGGGCTTCTCCAGAACATCACTTGTCCGTCCATCTGCTCGACCCGCGATGAGCCTGTCGACCGCTGCCGCCGCTCTGTGGCTGGTCGCGGCGACGGTCTTCTACGCCGTCTACTGCAACGATCACTATCCACTTGGGGAGTGGTTGTTCTTCTACTATCTGCGGTGCTGGCTCTACACGGCGGTGTTCTTGATTGCCTCGTTGGCCGCTGGATGGAGGATGCTCCACTTCGTGTTGCCCGGTTCGCTGCCTTGGGCCGACAAAGTGGTGCTAGGCAGCGCGCTAGGCGTATTGACTTTCTTCGTTGGCATGTTCCTGGGCGGGCTCTTCCATGCCTTCGGTCCCGTGTTCTTCGTGGTTTTGCCGCTGTTGCTTCTTGCCTTTGGCGGTAGGAGTCTGGCTGGCGATGTGCTGGCCTGGCGCGGATTGGACCGGCTCGGCGTGCAACGGTGGCTCCCGGGCACGCCGAGCGAGCTTCTGTGCGGCCTGTTCCTGCTGATTGGCGTGGTTGCGGTCTATCTGCAGGTCATGCTTCCCACCAACCTGGCCGCGGATTCGTATTGGTACCATTTGCCGGCGGCGGAGTTCTACGTGCAGGCAGGTGGCATCGAACGCTTTCCGGAGGGGTGGTACGTCGGGACCTATCCGCAGCTCGCGACCATGGTCTACACATGGGCATTTCTGGCTCCTGGCGGCCTGTTCGAACATGTGTTGCTCTGTTTGCATCTGGAGTTCGGCCTGTTCTTGGTCACGCTGGCCGGGATTTCGTTGCTGGCCGGAAGGTTGCTGCGCCAGCACCGCTTGCGTTTCGGCGCGGCCGCGATCTTCCTCTTCCCCATCCTCTTCGTGTACGATTCGAACCTGAACGCCGGCGCCGATCACATCCTGGCCTTCTGGGCCCCGGCTCTAGCACTGGCGCTGATCCGGCTCGGCTCGGACTTTCGCACGCGCGAGGCCGTGCTGGCCGGGCTCCTCGCGGGCGGGGCGCTCCTGACCAAGTACCAGGGCATCTTCCTGGTGGCACCCGCGGCGCTCCTGGTCTTGGTGCTTGCGCTGCGCGCGCGTCGCCTCGGGCCGGCGCTGGTGTGGTCGTTGACGTGCCTCATGATTACGGCGCCTCATTGGCTCAAGAACCTCGTCTACTATCACGATCCGATGTACCCGGTGCTCTATCGCTACTTTCCCTCGCGGCCCTTCCACCGCGGAGCCGACAAGCTGCTGAAGAACATCTTCTGGTCGCAGCAGTTCATGTTGCACGGCTCTTTTCAGGAAAGGGTCGTCTCGACGGTCAAAGCTCTGGTGACGTTCTCCTTCGTCCCAAACGGTTGGGCCTTCCATGGGAAAAGGCCGCTGTTTGGCTCTTTGTTCACTCTGATCATTCCCCTGCTTGCGTTCCTGCGTGCCTCGTTGCGCACCTGGCTCGTGGTCATCGGGGTTCACATTGGGATCGTGATCTGGTACGCGATTCAACACGAGGATCGATATCTCCAGGCACTGTTGCCCTGGATGGCGGCTGTCACGGCCGCGGGTCTGGCCCTGGCATGGCGCCGCCGGGGCGTGGCAAGAGCGGCTGCCGGGTTGCTCGTTCTTTTTCAAGTGGTGTGGGGGGCTGACGCCTACTTCACGCGCACACACGCGATCGCGGGCGATTCCCCGATCCGCGCGCTCGGCGAATACCTTGCGGCCAGTCACAGCGGACGGTATCGGCAACGATATCGCATTGCGCCTACTTTCGAGGAAGTCTCCCGACACCTCCCCAAAGGAGCGAGGCTGCTGGTTCACGGCTACAACTCGAGGCTTGGGCTTGCGGTGCGATTCCTGGAAGATCAACCGGGGAGACAGGGCGGAATCGAATACCTTGACATGACCTCGCCGGCGGCGGTCGTGTCCCTCTGGCGCAGCTACGGCGTCACCCATGTGCTGTGGCGCAATCGCCGGGATTCGATGTCGCCGGACGCGCTCGCGCGAGAGACGGTTTTCGTTCGTGCGGTTGCCCAATACCTGGGCGCTTCGCGGTCGATCGAGTCCTGGCAGCTCGCGCCCCTGAATGACCGGCCGAAGAATGAAGACCTTGCCACAAGTCCCACGCGGCTCGCCTTGCTGGGTTGCGAGGCCGAGGATCAGGGCGTTCTTTACACACCTCGTGGCATGGAGAGCGGGACGCCGGAGAGGCGATTCATTGGTGAGCACGCGGAGCCCCAACTCGTCGACGCGCTCGACGGCGTGAACGCGATCCTGGTGCGGAAGCGCTGCGGGCCACGAGAATCGGTACGGTCGGTTCTGGATTCGTCTTTCTCTCCCGAGGCGTGGACGGACGACATCGAGCTTTGGGCGCGAAGGTCACCTGCGAAAGGATGAAGGCCGCGCGCGTCGCTCTCGCGTGAGCGGCACGCGATAGCCGCGGTTGCCCGTGGGGCATGGGGCAGGGCGTGGTCGCCTCGAGCGGGAATGTCCCAACAGCGGCAAGGCGAACCTGCGATGCATGCCTTCCGGGCGAAAGACGAGATCGGCCGCGCATGTGCGGTAATCCGTACCGCTTCCACGCCTCTGTATCCCACGGCGCTCGCAGCCCCGCGTCGGCCCGGGCGTTCCCGGTCCGGATGCGCGGAGAGCCGCTCGCCTGCTGCGAAATGCAGTGGAACGCCGGGCGAGGAAGGCTATTCTACGGGCCCCTTCGAGCTAGTCCGTCGCCGTGCCGAACGAATCCAACGTGAACGCTCCAGCTTCGCGCGATTGCCGCCTGGGCCACAAGGGGTTTGTCGCCTGCGTGAGCTTGGTGGCCTTCCTGCTGCAGTGGCTGGCGACTTCGCCAAAATGGCTGGTCCACGTCAACTGGGACGCCGCTTCGTACCTCCACCAGATCGCGGCAGGGAACCTGCGATGGTCGAGTCCCACATGGACGGCGCATGCGGGACTGCAGTACCTGTACCTTGGGGCGTGCGGTCTGGCCCGTTTGCTCGGGGGGACGTGCGCGGACGGCTTCCGCCTGCTCGCCGGGGTGTTCTTCGCGGCATCGGCGGCGGCCTTGGCGCACACGGCGCTCGCGCTTCTGCGCAGTCGTATTTTCGCGGCTCTGGTGGCCGCCTTTTGGGCGACCGCCTTCGGCACTCAGTTTCTGACCTTCACGTTGGAAGACAACATCGTCTTCATTTTTCCGGGCGTGCTCCTTCTGTGCCTGTTTGCGTTAAGGCTCAACGACTGGCGCGTCCGCGATAGCTTCTTCGCAGGGCTTCTTGCCGCGGCTGCCGTCCTGCTTTCGCTCCAGGGCGTGCTCTACGCCTGCCTGCCGTTCTTCTTCGCGCTGCTTGTGCCCCGGCAGGCAAGGCTGCCGCGCCGGGTCCTGGACGGGGTGGCGGCCGCGGCCGGACTGGTGCTGGGAATCGCGGGTTTCGTGGTGTTCTTCCTGGCGGTCTCGTCGCTGCCGTGGAGGCAGTCTCTCGCCCATCTGGCGGCTCGGCCGACCAGTACCTTTCCCCAGACGGGTGCGGCGCTGGCCGCGCAGGTGCTCGACATGCGAGCCTCGCTTCGTACCATCGGCATCGCGACGTCCCTGCACGTGTTCCAGAACCGCCGGCCTTGGGATGCGCCGTCCTTCCTCGTCGGCACGGGAGCGCTGGTCTTGCTCGTACAGGTGGTCATTGTCGCGGCTGCGGCGCTGTGGGCGCGCAGGGCGCGGCTCTGGGACGCGTTCTTCTTTGCCGTGGCCTTTCTCGGCATGACCGTCCTGACCTCGCTCTATCGGGACGTCGAGTACGCCTATCTCAAGCGAACCGACTTCGTTCCGCTCTTCGTTGCCTTGTTGCTGGTCTCGTTCCTCAAGGTCGCGAGCCTCTCGACGCGCGGGCAGAGGCTCGTGGCGGCCATGGTCGGGCTCGTCATCTTCGGGCAGCTTGGCTCGGGGCTCGTCTGGCGCGCCCACGAGGCAGCCACCCACCAGACCCTGGACGCGGCCGTGCTTGGCCGAGCGGTCCCGGGCTACCATGGCGTGCCCGCCAAGGGATCGTTCCTGCGCAACTTCCGGGACCTGCGCGCGGCAAATCCCGGCGCTTGTGCCTTCGTGTTCGATTTCCCCGAGGTGCAACACGGACGCTGGAATCCCGATCTCACCGGGTCGATCTGGTCGGAGCTGCCTCGACACTACGTCCTCGTTGCGCCGGCAGAGATGAGCCGCTGGCCGCGCAGGCTCGAAGCGCTGGACCCCGGCCAAGCCCAAAGCCGCTTGTCGGGCTGCGAATGGCTGTCGGAGGCCGCCAAGAAGCGACTCGGGCGCTGACCCCATACCCCGGTCGAATCTGCCGGTTGGCAGCACGCCGGGCGGCGGGCTAGGCTGGGCGTGCCATGAGACGACCTCTGAAGATTCTCGCCATTTCCATCGGGGCGTTGGTTTTCCTGCTGGTCGGGGGGGCGGCGCTCGCATACTACCTGGTCGATCTCGACAAGGTGGTCGGCCAGCTCGTCGCCAAGCACAAGCCCGAGATCGAAAAGCAGCTCGGACGCAAGGTCGACATCGGCAAGATCACCACTCGTCTGTTCCCGACCCTAAGCGCCCGCGTCGAGGGGCTCTCTGTCGCTCCGGATCCCGCCCGTCCCCAAGACGACCGCCCTCTGCTGAAGATCGAGGCGGTGGGCTTCGACGTCGCCATCTGGAAGGCGATCTTTTCTTTCGGGAGGAAGATCGGGGTCAAGACCGTCTACGTCGACGGGTTGCAAGTCAATGTCCTCCGCTATCAAGACGGACGTCTTTCGTATCAAGACATCCTCGACCGTCAGGCCGGTTTTCCGAAGGAGGAGAAGCCGGACGAGCCGCTTTCCCCGCAGGTCCGGGAGATCTTGCAGGGCATCTCGATCGATCAGATTCGTCTCGACGAAGGCGAGATCCGTCTGGTCGACTTCGCCACCCCGACGGGCCAGCCCGTCGAGAGCAACGTCCGCAAGCTCAACCTGCGCCTGGCCGACGTTCGCCTGAGCGACCCGATCCGCCTGCACGCGGACGCCGCCATCTTCAGCGACAGCACCAACTTCCGCTTCGACGCGACCGTCGGGCCGCTGCCACCGGATCTGAAGGTCGATGGCGTCCCGCGCATCGATCTCGTTCACATCGAGGCCGACAACGTCGATCTCGCGCGTCTGGCGCCCTACCTCGGCCCCGCGCTCCCGGTCGACATCGAACAGGCGTCCTTCTCGGCGAACTGGAAGCTGAAGACGACCGGCGCGGACCAGCCGATCGACATCGACGGGAAGATGGCGCTGGACAAGGTCCAGTTGCGCGCCGGCCGGCCGTTCGACTTCCGTCTCGACTCGAAGCTGACCGTCGACCCTGCCGCGCTGAGCGTGCGTATCGACAAGCTCGATCTGAAGGTCGGCGAGGTCGCTTTCGCCGCGTCCGGATCCCTGCTCGACCTGGCCAAGGCGCCTCGCTTCGAAGCCTTCACACTACAGTCGAGCACGCTCGCGCCCGGGCTTCTGCTCGCCTACTTCCCCCCGCTACGCGCCAGCTTCCCGAAAGAGGCCCGTATCGCCGGCGCCGCCGTCCTCGACGTCAAGGCGAGCGGCGACGCCGCCAAGCAAACCGTGACGGCGCGCCTCGACCTCGGCCCGCTCGATGTCCGGCTGCCCGGGGTGCTGGCAAAGCCCAAGGGCGTCCCTTTCGGCGCGCAGCTCGACGGCGATCTGACCCGGAACAGCGCGACCTTGCGACGGCTCGGGCTGCGTCTGAGCGAGCTCGACCTGGAGATGAAAGGGACCGTCCGCAACTTCTCCAAACCCGTGCTCGATCTCGTCGTCTCGGCGAAGCCGTTCCGCTTCGATGCTCTGGCCCGCCTGCTGCCGTCGGTCGGAGCGACCCTGGCGGCCTCGCAGGCGACCGCCTCGGGTGAGGGCAAGCTCGCGGCCCACGTCAAGGGCGGTGCGGAAAGCCTCGACGCCGCGCTCGACCTGTCTTTGCTCGGCGTCAAGCTGCAGGTGCCGGGGATCCGGCTGCTGGGCGGCCTGCGCCTGCAGGCGAAGCTCAAGGGCGATCCCGGCCGGGATTTCGCGACCTACGTGTTGTTCGACGCCGACCAGGCGACGGTCCAGGTCAAGGACGTGCTGGACAAGACGGCCGCGACGCCGATGCGGTTCGAGATTTCGGCCGTGCGCAGGGGCGATCTCGTCGAGGTTGGAAAGCTCGATCTCCGTTTTTCCGAGCTGCGCATCGATGCGGACGGACGCTTCGACTTGGCGAAGGGCACCACGAGCGCACGGGTGGACATGCCCAGGCTCGACCTGGAGAAGCTCGGCCGGACGGTCGTGGCGATCGAGCCGGCGAAGATGCGCAAGGGGTTCGTCGAGGCGAAGATCGCGCTCCGGGGAAATCCGCGGAAGCTCGAGACGATGGAGCTCGCGCTGGCCCCCTTCGCCGCGCAGTATGCGGGCAGCGATGTCCAGGGCGAGATCCGGGTCGAGAACCTGCAGAAGCCCAGGATGGAGATGCGTCTCGCGTCGGGGCTGCTCGATGTCGATGCGCTGACCGGCGACAGCGGCACGTCCGCGCCCAAGAGGTCGAAGGCCGCGCAATCCGCGGCAGCGGGCCGGCAGCCGGCGAAGGACGATCCCTCGCTTCGGGACTACCGGATTCACGCCGTGCTCGAAGCCAAGAAGGTCGTCGTTTCCGAGACCACGCTCGAGGGCTTTCGGGGCGAGGTCGAGCTGGTCGAGGGATTGCTGAGGCTCAAGGACTGCACGTTCCGCGCGTTCGGTGGCACGATCACGGCGGGCGGAACCGAGGCGGAGATCTGGAAAGGCCGGATGCCGTTTCGAGCCAACCTGTCCGTCAAGGGCATCGACATCAACAAGGTTCTGTCCGCGAAGACGCGCTACCCGAACACGCTGTTCGGCACGGGCGACCTGGACGTCCGCTTGGCCGGGGTGGGATTCGAGACCGCGGATCTCGAGCGGCACCTGCTCGGCCAGCTCGACGTCGCGCTCACCGAGGGACGCTTCGCACGCGCCAGCCTGACCGAGTCGGTCGCCGGCGGCGCCCTAACCGCTCTGCGCAAGATCCCCGGGCTGCCGACCAAGGCGCTCGCGGGCGACAACAGCTTCCGCAATCTGCGCACCCTGTTCGAGGTGCGCGACGGTCGCATGAGCATGCGCCAGCCGATCGACTTTGCTCTCGACGGCAACCGCGTGCAGCTCGGCGGTGCCATCGGCATCGCGGGAGGGCTGTTCTTGACCGGCACGTATTTTTTGCCCGGCCGGGCGCTGGAGAAGATGACGGGGGGCAAGTGCGGCGCCATGGAAGAGCTGCGCGTCCCGGTGGGGATCGGGGGAAGCATCGATGCGCCGCGATTCGCGGTGGATGCCAAGGCCGTCGCGCAGCCGCTGGCCGAGCGCTGTCTCCAAGCGGGGCTCGCTTCCTCGGCCGCGCAAGCGCTCGGGGCCAAGGCGCAGGCGTTGGGCGTGTCCGCTACCGCGGCGGAGATCGACGCCAAGGCGAAGCAGGCAGCGGCGCGCGCCCAGGCGGCCAAGGCCGAAGCCGAAGCGAGGGCCAAAGCGGAAGCCGAGCGCACCCGGGCGGAAGTCGAGCGTGTCAAGGCGGAGGCCGAGCAGAAGGCGAGGGCAGAGGCCGAGCGCGCCCGGGCCCAAGCCGAGCGCGCCAAGGCGGAAGCCGAGCGCAAGGCCCGAGAAGAGGCGGCCAAGCGCGGCCACGAAGCCAAGCAGAAGCTCGGCGACAAGCTGAAGGGACTCGGCTTCTAGCTTTTGCCCTGCTCACCCCAGTCATCGCCCAGGATGCAAGCCGGTTCGCGTGCCCGTGAGCGATAGCGTAAGCGGGAGAGACCGGCGCGTGGCGGTTCCCGTGGGGCGGTTGGCGTGAGCGTGCCCGGGTCGCGGCTCGCGCGCCGCCGGCCCCACACGGCCTCGCTCATCCTCACGCGCTCGCCCACGCTAGTATCACGGGGTAGGGTGCCAGCGGGCGCTGGCAAACGGCGGGCTGGCCAGCCCGTCCCGACCCGAAGCGGGGCGCATGGCCGAGGCGCTGTCGCGGCGGGGGAAATGGCACGTTTCTCAAGCGGGGGTGTCAAAGTCATCGGAGCTGTCCGCCATGGTGGAACCCTGGGTTCCCGGGCTCTTCCGCGATGCCTCGCTCCCGGCCAAGCCGGCGGGGCCGTCACGCAGGCAGCGGTCTGCAAGAATAGCCAGCGGCATCCAGATGATGTAGAAGCCGTCGCGTGTGTTCGCGGGATGCAAGGCCAGACCGGCCGGCGCAGCCGAAAGAGTGGGCCGCGTTGGCAGGCTTCGGATTTGTCCTGACCGTAGCTTGTGCTCATGGTACCGGACAGGAAACGAGCGGGGCAGGGATCCCTGCGGAATCGCAGAAGCCCAACCAGGTTGTTCTCTACCTTGATGGCGCAGAGCGCCAGGCGGAAACAGACGAGCAGCGCCAGGAAATACTCCGCGCGCTGGAGGATCTGAGGAGCTTGGATCCGACGGCCTTGAGACAACGACGGTACGCCGACTACGAGAACCGTCCCGGACAATGGACGCTCGTTCAGTTGTTGCAGAGGTATTTCGTACCTCGGGGACCCAGCGCCATCGACGAAGAAACACTCTATCGAGACGCTCAAGCACACCGCGCACGGGAAGTGGTTGAGCAGCAGATACGTGCTCTTCGGGAAGGGCGCCAGGTTCTGCCGACACCCTAGGAGGTTTCATGCCTTGCGCTATCCACCCTAGTGCCGCGACGGCGGTTACGCTCTTTGGCCGACAGTACTGTGCGAGATGCCACCAGGGCATCCAGGCTGCAGTTGCTCGTCTCGACAACCACGTCACGCCACGCGACTGCTTCGTCTGGTACACCGGAAGTGTGAGCGGTTGGGCACCCATCGCCGGCACGGGGTGTGCACATTACGTGGCACATCAGCTCGGCATTCGGGGCCATCAACCGGGGGCTTGCTGCCTCGCAGGCTATCTCTACCGCGTTTCCGCGCTCGTTGTTGGACGATTGCGGGTGACGGGGGGATTGAGTGCCGTACGAGTCAACAACATCTGGGTCAGCCCTACTCGGGACCATACGGGCCTCGTCTCCCGTGTCACCCCCCCACCCGCGCAGCCCGCCGGGGCACCACCTGCTCCACCGATCATCTGGATCACGCATGCTTCGAGCGGCCAGCATCGGCTGGCAACCGATCGCTTCGACACCTACTTCCACAGCTCGGGCGATTTCTACCTCTAGGGGGCGGCGGTTGCCCGTGCTGGCTGCTTCTCCCGTCCGCCGGGAATGCCATGGATCACGCCGGTATTCGCAGTGGGGGTGCAGCCCTCCCCGCTGTTGCGGCTGCTGCGAGGCTGAGGCATCGCGAACCTTCTTGGTCACGATGTCCAGCAACCGCGAGCCGGCAGAGTTGTCGATTTTCGCCTGCTCACCTCAGTCATCGCCCAGGATGCAAGCCGGTTCGCGTGCCCGTGAGCGGGAGCGACCGGCGTGTGGCGGTTCCCGCGGGGCGGTTGGCGTGAGCGTGCCCGGGTCGCGGCTCGCGCGCCGCCGGCCCCACACG
>JAFGPX010000332.1 GCA_016935975.1 Deltaproteobacteria bacterium | reverse complement strand
CGTGATGATCGCCTCCGCGATCAACGACCGGCTGCAGCGGAAGCTTGACTACGTGGAGGAAGAGCGGCGCGTGCTCCGGGAACAACTTGACGCGGCCACGGACGAGGCTCGGAGGAGTGGCAAGATCGTCTGCCGGTCTCGCCTCGGCGGAATGCTCAACTTCTATCATCGCAAGGCTGCGTGAGCCGTGACGATGAATTTCCGGACGGTACGGGGTCGTGGGTTCGAATCCCGCCGCGCTCACATTGTCTCGGGAAGCCTGATGAAACCGCCCCGCCTCGTCCGTCAGTTCCGGTACCCGCCCAGCCCGATGAGGCGCGGAAGGTCAATCTCAGGCTCTGACGTCTCGCCTATGTCGGTATTCAGTCGGAACGTGGGGCGGGAGAATTCCTGCAGCAAACGAAAGTTGTACGCAGCTCGCTCGATCACCTTCGGACTCTCGGCTATCCATCGCGCGGCACACTCCGTGAGAATCTGGGCATCGAACATCAATTCGGCGAAGGCAAGACGGGTCATCGTCCGGATCCTTCCCGCGCGCAGGGACAGCATGATATTCACGAAGTCGACGCCCGTGGTGAGCGTCGGCGGCGCAGGCGGATCTCTCATCTTCTTGTCTCCCGGTTGAGGGGGCCGTGTCCCGGCAAGGACACGCGACATCGACGCCCGGTAGGGGGCGCCGACCTTGAGAGTAGAGCATGGATACTGCGCAAATGCCCGGGCCGACGTGTCGTCCAAGTCAGACCGCCGGTCTTGTGCCTGCATTGCGTAGGCCATCCCTGCCCCCGCCAGCGCGCAAGGCAGTCCCGATGGGATTCTGGCGAACTGAAGTCGCCGTGCGCGGCCGAAATCCCTCCATTTCGGAGGCGAAGCGAAGGCCAAGCCTGCTTTCGAGCAAGTCAGAAACCTCAATCTCGGTTTCGAGCTTCAGCGCCTCGGCGGTCAGGGCTTCGGCCTCAGAGAGAGAGGAGCCGCGTACGACCGCCTTCACGAGCGGAATGCGGTCCGGATCCATCGAGAGATCCCGGAAACCGAGTCCGATGAGGATCCAGGTGAGGAACGGGTCTCCCGCCATGTCACCGCAGATTGAGATCGGAACGTCCGCGGTTTGCGCACTGCCAGCCAGGGATTTTAGGGTGCGCAAGACCGCCGGATGCAACGGCTGGTACAAATGCGCGACCGCGTCGTTCTCTCGGTCGGCGGCGAAGGTGTACTGCATGAGATCGTTCGTCCCGACGCTGAGGAAGTCGCAGCGTCTAGCCAAGTGGTCGGCGGTCAGGACCGCGCTGGGCGTTTCGATCATCACCCCGAGCGCGGTCGCGGGATCGTGGGCGATTCGGTCGTTGGCCAATTCCGCTCGAACGTCGTCACAGACCGTTCGCAGTTGTTTCAGTTCGCCGACTCCGGAGACGAGAGGAAACATGAACCGCAGGGGACCGACGGAGGCGGCTCGATAGAGCGCCCGCAGTTGACGCCGGAGGACCTCGGGGCGCCGCAAGAGGAAGCGGACCGACCGGATACCGAGCGCCGGGTTGGGCCCGGTGGGGATCTTCATCGCCAGCGGCAGCTTGTCCCCGCCGAGGTCGAGGGTTCGAAAGGTGACCGGGATGCCGCCAGCGTCGTGCAATGCCGAGACGGCGTCTTCATACTGCTCCTGCTCGCTCGGAAAATCCTCGCGTTCAAGATAGAGGAATTCGGTTCGGAACAGTCCGATGGATTCCGCGCCCGCGGACAGCGCGGTCGAGATGCCCGCAACAGTCTCGACGTTGGCAGCGAGATGAATGCGTACACCGTCCGACGTCATCGCCGGCAGACTCCGTGTCGATTCGAGTCTTTGGGTGCGCTGGCGAAGGTCATCGACGCGCAGCCGGTAGGCGCGCAACACGTCCTCGTCCGGGTCGACGATCACTTCGCCGTGTGTGCCATCGACAATCAGGGTAGCGCCGGGGCGGACCTTGCTCGACAACCCTTCGACGCCGACGACGTACGGCATGCCGAAGGCCCTGGCCACAATGGCGGCATGCGAGGTCGGCCCTCCACTCTCGCTCACCATGCCGGCGATTTCGGCTCTGTGCAGATGGAACGGATCGAGCGGTGAGATGTCGATGCCCACGGCGATCCCGCCCCTGGGGGCAGCGGCACCTGGTCGACGCTCCGGCAACCCCATGAGGACGCGAAGCAGGCGTTCGCCAACCACCTCGAAGTCACCGCTTCGTTCGCGAAAGTAGGCATCATCGAGCCGCGAGAAGATCGACCGGATGTGCGCGAGCGCGCGCGATACCGCCCACTCGGCGGCCAAGCATTCGTCGGCAATCAGCCGGCGCGCCTCGCCGGCGAGCTCCGGGCTGCGCAGCATCAATCGGTGTGCCTCGATGAGATCGTGGCCCTCGCCGCTATGCTCGCCGTCGAGTTGCAGGTTGAGGCGGTCAAGCTGGCCGTCGGCCGCGACCACCGCGCCTTCGAGTCGCGCGCACTCCGCCTCCCGATCGCTGCGCAGAATCCGTTGCTCCGCGATGACCACCCGAACCTCAAGCAGGTGCGCCGGACCGATGGCAATGCCCCGCGACGCACACTCTCCACCCAGGCGAATCATTATTGCGCAAGCATACGCGGACGCCCCGTTGATGCCACGGCAAAGAACCTTGCGCTGCGGTGGCCAGGGCCTCGCGCGCAAGCCGGACCCGTGGATCCTTGCATGATCGCGGCGGAGACTTGGTTGTCTCTGAGCTTTCTTTCGAATTGAAGGAGTGGGTACACCATCATGATGGGATCAGCCATCACAGACAGGACTGACTGCGCCATAGGTGCGGGGAATGATTCACTTCGGCGAAGTGGCCCGGAACCTGCTGTGTATCCCACACGTCACGGACAATAGATGAAGAAGCGACTTCGTCAGGCCCGCCTCTCGCGGACCGGCTCACGAACGATGGCAAGGGCCCTAACCCATGGAGGTAGTTCATGAACAATCTGATGCTCACGTTTTCTGGACTCGAGTTGTCCCGGCTGCGCACCCTGGTCGAGGCGGTGGGAAAAGAAATCGCGCTCGTTCCGGGCGCGGCAACGACGGCCGAAAGCCAGACCCCTTGGACCGCTCTGGACATGACATGGTCCCGCCTGGTCGAGATGCTGGACCTGGGCACCGAGCCCGAAATGCACGAATGCCCGGCATGCAAACACCTGTGCATGCTCGGCGCTACGCGTTGCGGCCACTGTTGGACCAGCCTGCCCACGCTCAAAGCCAAGGAGAATCTCGCGGCTTGAGTCTCGGGCCAGCGAAGGCAACTCCGAAGAGACAAATCCCATGGAAACAGCAGGACAACAGGTAGGTAGAATCGAAACACGCCTCCGACAGCTCGGCGCGAAGCTTGATTGGATGGCCGCCAAGGCCGCCGAAGCTGGGGCCGAGGTCAAGGTCGACTATCGCAAGGAGATTGAGCACACCAGGGACAAACACGCCGCGGTGCATAGCAAGCTGGCGGCGTTCAGGGCCGCCAACGGCCAGAAGTGGGACGCTTTCAAGGATGGCGTCGAGAGCGCCTGGCACGACCTGGAGAATGCGTTCAAGGCCCTCAGGCCATAGCCGCAGCAACGCTTCTCTGCTCCATCCCACACTGAATCCATGTGCCAGCGGAGCGGCTAGGAACCGCGCTTCTTGCCAATCAAGCCGTAGCTCTTGAGCTTGCGGTACAGCGTCGCCGAGCCGATGTGGAGCTGCTTGGCGGTGTGAGTCTGGTTGCCGTCATTCAGTTCCAGCGCCGCAAGGATGTACTCCTTCTCGACCTCGTCGAGCGGCCGCACCTTCCCCTTGGTGGCCACGGGAGCGGTGAGCGACTGGCGGATCTCCTCGGGCAGATCGTCCAGTTCCACGCGAGTTCCGCGTGCGAGCGCGACGGCGCGCTCCATGGCGTTCTCGAGCTCGCGCACGTTGCCCGGCCACGGGTAGCGTAGGAGCTGATCGGCAGCGTCCGGGGCAAGGCCGGTGACCTTGCGCTTCATTCGCAGCGCCGCGTCCGCGAGCAGAACCCGGGCGAGCGGCAGGACATCATCTCTGCGCTCGCGCAGGGGTGGCACGTGCAACTCGACCACCTTGAGCCGGTAGTAGAGATCCTGTCGAAACTCGCCGCCCGCCACGCCGTGGGCAAGGTCGCGGTTGGTGGCGGCCAGGACGCGCACGTCGACCTTTCGGCTCTTGTTTTCACCGACGCGCCGGATCTCCCGTTCCTGCAGTGCCCGCAGGAGCTTGACCTGCATGCCTGGTGAGATCTCGCCGACCTCGTCCAGCAGTAGCGTCCCGCTGTTAGCCGCCTCGAACAAACCTGGCCGGTCCTGCGTGGCGCCTGTGAATGCGCCCCGCGCGTGGCCGAAGAGTTCACTTTCGAGCAGGGTCTCGGTGATGGCGCCGCAATTGACGGCGACAAACGGCCCCGTCGCACGCATGGACTCCTCGTGCACGAGCCGGGCGACTCGCTCCTTGCCCGATCCGCTCTCCCCGGTGATGAGGACGGTGGAATCTACCTTGGCCACCCGGCGCGCCAGGTCCACGAGCTGTGCCATCGCGACGCTCTTGCCGAGGATCCCGAGCGGCTCGTCGATGTCGTGGGCGACACGGACCAGCGCTCGGCGGTGCAACCGCAGCTTCTGCTCGGCCGCCCTCAGCGTCTCTGTGACTCGTTGAAGCGAGACATCGAGACAATCCTTGAGGCGATTCGCCTCGAAGAAGCGCAGCTCTTCTGCGTGCTCGTCGCCCCATTCCTCGCGTGTGCGTCCGATCAGGTGGCAAGCCGCATCGCCCTTGCCCATGCAGCGGTCTTCGAGGACGTAGATCTCCTTGCCCGAGCTCCGGCTGATGTAGCCGCTGGTAAGGCCGCAGATTGTCCAGCACGCAGGCACATCGGATCGACCGAAGTGCAAGAGATGCTGCTCCGCTTCGTAGGAGGCCGTGAGCATCACGCCCTCCTTGGAGAGGGGGCCACGGTTTCCCTCTTCCACGCGAAAGAGACCTTCAAGGGTGTGGATGCGGGCACCCGCGATCTCCCATTCCACGTTGCTTTCCCACTTGAACTCGGCCTGCATGGCCTCGGCCATGCGCCAGCCGTGGGCAAAGCCAAATTGGGTCAGGACGGTGCGGGCGGCAGTCTCGCCGAAGTTCTCGACGAGATACTTGCGCAAGAGCCCCATCGCGACGGCATCGAGCAGAAGCGCCCGCTGCCCGGCGAAGCGGATCACGCCTCCTTCCGGATCCAGCTCCAGCAGCTCCTTATGATCCAGATCGCTCGCCAGCATCGCCCGTCCCTCTCCTTCGAATTGATGGGAAAGCTAATTCACCTTGAAGGAGCTGGCCAGTGCGAAACGTTGCTCGCGATGCAAGCTACTGGATTCCTTGGGGACATACTGCTGGCGCGGAATCTGCTGTAGCTGCCAATGGATGCACAAGGCATCACCGCCACCCCTGGGGATCGGGTGCGAAGCGCCCTTTCCCAGAAAGGCAGAAAACCGTGAGAACCCAAGCCCTGATGACCGTGGAATTCGGTGAGCTGGTCCTGGCCGTCTACGACGAGGCCGCGCGGTACAGCCACAATCCGCGGGAGGTTGCTTGTCTCGTCACGCAGACCGTCCAGGAAATCGTGTGGCGTACGCCCAAACCGAAGATCTCGTGGCCGCCGCGCATCGACAACTAGGAGAGGGAGACGCGCATGCCGTGGACGGTCGCCGTCGTCGTCCGCGCGCTCTTCGATCTCAGCTCGGAGAATCACCAAGCCGCGCTGACGACAACGCCGAGCCTCCCGGAAGAGTGAGCCGAAGCTCCGGGCTAGAGTGGGGGCCCCCTTTTGGCAGGAGGGGACGGCAGCGGAAGTCGCTCTGGTTCGGCAAAGACCTGGCCTGAGGCGAGCTGCACGTGGTCGGCGCGAAACGCCTTCACCAGACCGTAGGTTCCACCCTTCCCGCGCGCCGTGAGCTTCGTGCCGACGGTGAGTGCGTCACCCGCTCGGTCACGCAGCGTCGGCGGCAGTTTCACGATCGAGCCATCCTGGAGCACCAGAGTGTCGATCTTGCCCTCGCGGTCGCTCACCACCCGCAGGATGGTGGAGGAACCATCGAGCAT
>JAFGPX010000331.1 GCA_016935975.1 Deltaproteobacteria bacterium | reverse complement strand
TACTGGTGGTACGACGGAGGGAGCGCAACGCAGCCAGCGGGGATGGATCGGCGGCCAGATGGGTATGAAATTGCGGGAAGCTGTACTCAGTACCAGTAGATGCTGGCGTAGTCCACGGCGCCCGTGCCCCCGCTCGCGTCGAAGTAGTAGTAGCCGTTGACCTTGGCGGGAAGGGGCATGGCGGCGCACTCCTTCTCGACGTTGTTCACCTTCAACGTGCGGCCTATGAAGTTCGAGCACCCCCAGCCACTGATGTTGTCCGGCGTCCTGAAGCAATAGGGGCCAGTGGTTCCGAAATTCCCGCTGTTCCCGCTCCCGCTTCCCGTGATGGTCTTGGCCGGCGTGCACGGCTCGTCGGATCCTCCTGCATCGATAGCTCGACTCCCTCCCGTGCCGACCCGGCCGCCCGTACCGACCCGGCCGCCCGTGCCGACCCGGCCGCCCGTGCCGACCCGGCCGCCCGTGCCCACGACCGAATTGCCGCCACCGCCCCCGCGCCCGGACCTGCCGCCGGTCGAGGCGGCTCCGCCATCGCCGCTGCTGCCGCCACGCGAGCTGGCGCCACCGCTGCCCGTGCGACCGCCGGTGCCGACGCGACCGCCGGTGCCGACGCGACCGCCGGTCCCAGGTAGCTGGCCCCCGCCGCTGCCCCCTTGCTCGACGGTCCTGCCGCCCGCGCCGCTACCGCCTGCGCCGGCGCCACCCGCGCCACCCGTCCGGGCGGGCGCCGCGAAGGCCGGCAACTGGGCGTTGGGATCAGGACCACATCCCAGGACAAGAAGCGCTGCTGCAATGAAACCTGCGTACCGCATGACCCATCAAGTATCCCTTTTCGGCCGTTTCGTTGGGGACAAAAACCCAGCCAAATCACCAAACAAGCGTGGCTCGCGTCACGTTGGCTTGGCCAACAGCACGGCAATGCGGTCTTTGATCGCCAGCTTCTCCTTCTTGAGCTTGGCGCGCTCGGCCTGCTCCTTCGGGGTAAGCGAAAGATGGGCGTCGATTGCAGCCAGCGCCGCTTCCAGTTGCTCGTGACGCCGCCTCAAGTCGTCGATCTCGCTCATCGAAGGTTCAGATCGTATGCGGCCCTCCCAGCCGAGTCAAATGTGCCGCGTCGTGGTGTCTGGCCTGTTGAGAAGCCGAATTCCCTCAACGCTCCTTCGTCGGCGCATGCTTGGGCCGGGTAATGTCGGGCGGGCGGCCGTAGCGAGGGACGGCGGTTTCGAGGTCGTCGCTGTCGCCGAGGACCAGACGGGGCCGGGCCAGACCGGCGACCGCCGCCGCGCTGGGGCCAGCCACGGAGGCCCGAACCGGCTTCTCGCCCAGCGCCCCGCGTATCCGGGCAAGGTACCGATCCACGCCCGTGCCGCCTGCGATCAGGGGCCGGCCGGCCGCGGTTTCGGCCGCCACGCGGCAGATCTCCTCCGGCGACAAGACCCAGTCGACATCGCCTTGCGGCCGGGGCACGGAGCCAGGGACCGCGTCGCAGAGTCGCGCGTACACCTGGCCCTTGCCGGCGTCCAGGCACGGCAGCAGCAAGGGAATGTCGGGCGCCAGCGCGGCCAGGTCGCAAGCGAGCGCGTCCAGCGAGGAAACCAAGAGCAACGGCAGCTCCGCGGGCAGGGCCAGGCCTTTGGCGACCGCGAGCCCGACCCGCAGTCCGGTGAAGCTGCCCGGACCGGCGCCGCACGCGATGGCGCCCAACTCTCCGACAGCGATCCCGGCCTCGCGCAGGATCTCGTCGATTAGGCCGAGCAGGTTCGCCGAATGGCGAGCCGCGGTCTTCTCGCGCGCGGCCAGGCATCCACCAGACGGCGAGAACAGCGCCACGCGCGCCGTGGGCGTCGAAGTGTCGAAAGCCAGCAAGGGCTTGACCGAGAAGTCCGTCATCGCGGCAGGAAGAAGCGGACCACGTCGTTCTTGAGCGCGAACAGAACCAAAACCACCACCACGACCACGCCGATGTAGGTCGTGATGGCGCGGGCGCGCGCCGACGGCGGCCGGCGCTTGAACAGCTCGATGGTGAAGAACAGCAGCAAGCCGCCGTCGAGGATCGGGATGGGCAGGAAGTTCAGCAGACCGATGTTGATGCTGAGCAGGGCCATGAGCCAGAGGTACTGGGCCAGGCCCTGCTCGGCCGCCACGCCCGCGGCGTACCCGATGGTCAGCGGGCCGCCCAGCGTCTGCGGCGACAGCTCGCCGCGGATGATCTGGAAGAACCCCTGGGCCGTGAACTTGACGATCTCGCCGGTCCGGGTCAACGCGTGGCCGAGCGCATAGAAGAAGCGGTTGCGGATGGGCACGGGATCCGCGGTCTTCCAGGCCACGCGATTGGAGGCGCCGAAGACCAGGCGTTGCTCCTCCTGGCGGTAGGCGTCGATCTCGGACCGCAGCTCTTGCTTGAAGGTCGCCTGGCGCCGGACGCCCCCGGGCGAAGCCCAGAGCAGCTTGAATTCGCGCTCGGGCTCGGCCTCGAGGCGCTGGCGCAGGATGTTCCAATGGAGAATCGGCTGGTCGTCGAGCTCGAGCAGCTGGTCCCCGCGGCGCAAGCCGATGCGGTCGGCCGGGCTACCGGGCTCGACCGAGTAGACGAAGAGATCCGACGTCAGGATGCCGGTTTCGTAGTGCCGCTTGCCGTTCGGCTCCAGCACCGGCTGCGGGATGACCACGGCGGTGCCGGGCTCCTGGATCTCGACATGAACGAAGGGCACGGCCGAGTGCGTGCCGCGCAGGTAGGTGACGCGCAAGGGTGAGGCGCCGGCGCGCGCCACCGCGGCGGCGAACTCGGCCCAGTGGGAGACGGGCTGGCCATTGACCGAGATGATGTAGTCGAAACTCCGCAGTCCGGCCCGCGCCGCCGGCGAGGTGAGATCGACGATGCCGACCTCGGGCAGTTGAAAGCGCGGCGACACGCCAATCCAACCGACGGTCTCGTCGAGGTTGAGCGGCCCTCTGCGCACGTCCGCGGCGACGGCCACGTCGCGCTCCTCGGCCGAGCTGCCGCGCTGGATGGCAAAGCGCATGATCTTGCCCGGCGACTCGGCGATGATGTCTTCCAGTTCCTCCCAGTAGCGAACCGTCTCGCCGTCCACGGCCTCGACGCGATCGCCCGGCAGGAGCCCGGCCTTGTCCGCGGGCAGGCCGGCGATGACGGTGCCGATGGTGGGCGCGAGCAGCGTCTCGTGCCCCACGTAATGCACGAAGTAGATCCCGACGGGCAGGAGCAGATTGAAGAGCGGCCCCGCCACCACGATGGCGTAACGCTGCCAAAGCGGCCGCGCGCAAAGCGCGCGGTCGATCTCGTGCGCGGGCAAAGGCTCGCTGGGATCCTCGCCGAGCAGGCGGATGTAGCCGCCCAGGGGAAAGAGCGACAGCCGGTACTCCGTCGCCCCCGCCGAAAACCCGAACAGGCGCGGCCCGAACCCCAGCGAGAAGCGCAGGACCTTGACGCCAAACAGCTTGGCCACCAGGAAGTGCCCCAGCTCGTGCGCCAGGATGAGCACGCCCAGAAGCGCCACGACCGCCGCGGCCCACAGGGTCAGGGTCATGCGCCGGCCTCTCTCGTGGTCTGTGGCGCGTTGCGAGCAAGGGGTTTCATCGAAGGGAACCTTGTAGCACGCCCGCGGCCTACGAGCCGCAAGCCGCGTCCGTCAGACGGGACGGCACTCGAGCGCCCTCGCCGAATCGCGGGCCTCGCGAACGACAACGGCGCGGGTGAGCCCGGACGGCAAGACCCAACGACGCCGTCCTTGCCGCGGACTTCGTGGCCGAAAGGCACCGCCACGCCGCCCCGGAAAGCAGAAAGCGCTTGCGGCGGGAAGATCCTATTGCCAGCATGCTGTAGTGTTGGATGTGGTCTTTGCCAACATGAGACAGACTTTCCTAGCAGTCGGCCTGGTGGGCGTTCTGGCCTTGCAGCCGGGTTGCGGCGGCAGCGAAACGCGCACCAGGTCCGCCGCCGAGGCCGGGGCCACGAGCGCTTCCGCAACGGGCGGGCAGGACGGCGGGCGGCTCGACACGGCCGGCAGCGCAAAGATCGACGGAGCCAACGAGAACGACGGCGCGGCAAGCCCCGACCGCGGCGGAGCCTCTCGCGTCGACGCCACGATGGATTCGAGCGGTGGGAGCGCCATCGACGCCGCGCCAGGCCTGGACCGTGCCGATGCAATCGACGTCCCGATAGGCTCCGGTGGAGCGATCGGCAGCGGTGGCTTGTCGGGCTCTGGCGGCACGACCGGCTCCGGCGGCGCGGTCGGCGGCGCGACAGGCACGGCTGCCGCAATCGACGCCGGCGGCGTGACGGCCACCGGCGGCGTGACGGCCGCGGACGCCGCCATCGCGACGGGTGGCGCGCTTGGCACGGGGGGAACACCGGTTTCCGATGCGGCGATCGGGACGGGGGGCGCGACCGGCGGCGCCACCGGCTCCGGCGGCGTGATCGGCACCGGCGGCGCCACCGGCTCCGGCGGTCTGACGGGCACCGGCGGCAACACCGGCTCCGGCGGCGTGATCGGCACCGGCGGCGACACAGGCACCGGCGGTCTGGCGGGCACCGGCGGCGCCACGGGCACCGGCGGTCTGGCGGGCACGGGCGGCGACACAGGCACCGGCGGTCTGACGGGCACGGGCGGCGCCACGGGCACCGGCGGCGCGATCGGCACCGGCGGCGTGATCGGCACCGGCGGCGACACCGGCACCGGCGGCGACACCGGGACCGCGGACGGGCCCCCGAGCGGCCAGTACGTGGTGGCCATGGTTCAGTCTTCCAAGGCGCAAGCCTCGGATCTCACCCAAGAGGACGTCGCGGTTCTGGTCGAAAGCGCCGTCTCCCAAGCCGGCGGTCTGGACTTCATCCTGGATGGACAGACCGTGGTGCTCAAGCCGAACCTGGTGACGGCCTACACGAACGGGGCCAAGACGATCCCCGCGCCTGTGACGGTCAACGGCATCGCCACGGATTGGCGCGTGGCCAAGGCCGTGGCCGACCTCGTGCGAGTCCGGGTGGGATCGAGCGGTACGATTCTGGTCATGGAGGGCTCGGTGCTGCCCACGCCCACCGCCTACGCGATGCTCGGCTACACCACGGCGAACTTCGACACATCCGTGGACGAGTTCATCGCCATCGAAGGCAGCTCGTGCGTCGACCGTACCACCACCGGGCTCGAGCAGCGCACTTCCATCGGCGGCAAGCAGATGTGGGTCAACACGCGCTACGTGAACGCCGACGTCGTCATCAGCTTGCCCGTCATGAAGACACACTCGACCGCCGGCATCACCGGCGCCGTGAAGAACTTGGGCATCGGCACCACCCCGGTCGGACAGTACCAGGCGCCGCCGCAGGACGGCGGTCCCACCGACGACTGCACGCGAGGTTTCGCGCCGGCCTACATCGATCACACCAACGCCGAGACCCTCGGCCAGTTCATCCGCGAGAGCTTCAGCGTCAGGCCCGCGGATTTCGTGGTCATGGACGCCCTGCAGGGCCTCGAGCACGGCCCGCTGCCGGCCTGGGACGACAGCGGCGTCTACAGCTACGAATCGTCCAAGAAGAACATGCGGCTCATCCTGGCCGGCAGGAACGCCGTTGCCGTCGACACCATCGAGTCCCTGGTGATGAAGTGCGATCCCACGCAGGTGCCGCACCTGACCAAGCTGGAGGCCGACGGGCTCGGCACCACCGACATCGCGAAGATCACCGTGGTCGGCAAACAGCCGAGCGAAGTCGCCACGCCTTTCGCGGGAAAACAGACGACGATCTGCCCCGGAATATGATCCCCTAGTCGTAGTACCCGGGCAGGTTCATGGCGATGCTGTAGAGCGCCTTGCCGGCGGTCGCGTACAGCGTCTTGCCGTCCGTTCCCCCGAACGCCATGTTGCTCAGGCTCGACGCCACCGCGATGCTGCCCAGCTTCGTCCCCGCGGGCGAGTACACCTCGATGGCGCCGGCCGACCCGGACGAGACGTACAGGTTTCCCGCGCAGTCCACGGCGAAACCATCGGGCGACTGCACGCTGGCGAAGTTCGCCCGGCCGCTCGTGCCGCCGTCGGCCGCGACCGCGAACGTGCGAACCGCGTTTCCCTGGTAGTCGGCCACGTAGAGCACCGTCTCGTCGGGCGAAAGCGCGATGCCGTTGGGCTGGACGAACGTGTCATCCACGACCGAGACGGCAAGGGCCGGGCTGACCCGGTAGATCCCCTTCTTGCCGGTCTCGGACGGGCGGTCGCCGAGTTGGTAGGTGGGATCCGTGAAGTAGATGGTTCCGTCCGAACGGATGACCAGGTCGTTCGGCGAGTTGAACTTCTTGCCGTCCACCTTGTCGACCACGGTCGTGAGCGTGGCCGCGCCGACGTCGACTCTCACGATGCCCTGCACCTCGTGGGAACACGCGTACACGACGCCGCTGGCATCGACGGCCATGCCATTGACGCCAGCGTCCGCCAGGAGAGTCGTCACCGTGGTGGGCGGCGCCAGCTTCATCATCCGCGAGGGATTTACCGGCCCCGTGAAGGTGATGTCCGAGAAGAGCAAGAACCCTTCGCCGGCCAGCCAGACCGGCCCTTCGAAGGTGCCGATGCCGCCGCCCGAGAGCTCGTGGAGTTGCACGGCGGTTGCGGTGAGAACCGGCGCCGGATAGCTGGTCCCCGCCTGGCACGCACCGCCCTGGCGACCGGCCACGTTGCCGCCGCTACCCGTCGAACCCCCGTTGCCCGTCAGGCCCCCGGTGCCCGTCGCGCCTCCAGTGCCCGTCGCGCCTCCAGTGCCCGTGGCGCCTCCAGTGCCCGTCGCGCCGCCCGTGCCCGTCGCGCCCCCCGTGCCCGTCGCGCCGCCCGTGCCCGTGGCGCCGCCCGTGCCCGTGCCACCGCCTGTGCCCGTGGCACCGCCTGTGCCCGTGGCACCGCCCGTGCCCGTCGCGCCGCCCGTGCCCGTCATGCCGCCCGTGCCCGTGACGCCGCCCGTGCCCGTCGCGCCGCCGGTGCCGGTGACGCCGCCCGTGCCTACTCCGCCACCGGTCCCGGTCGCACCGCCCACGCCCATGACGCCGCCCGTGCCCTTGACGCCGCCCGTGCCCATCCCGCCACCGGTCCCGGTCCCCCCACCGAAGCCCGCGCGCCCGCCGGTGCCGGTCGCGCCGCCGCTCCCGAACCCCGTCGCGCCGCCGCTCCCGAACCCCGTCGTGCCGCCGCTCCCGACAGCACCCCCGCCGGCCGTCTTGCCCCCGCTTCCCGTCGCACCACCCGCGCCCGTCGCGCCGCCTGGGCCGCTGCTTCCGGCCGCGCCCGTGGCTCCGCCCGTCGTGCCGGGAGATCCACCGCTGCCCAAGCTTGCACCGGCATCCAAGGCGGGGCCAGAGCTGGCGCCGCTCGCATCGCCCCCGCCCCCGTCTGCGATGCGTCCTCCCGTGCCGAACGCAGCCGCAGAGCCGTCCGTGGCTCCTTGCCGACTGCTGCACGCCCAGGCCGAAAAGACCAGAACAGCGACGGCTCGACACTGCGGCGCTCGGAGGCGAGGAGTTGTCACAGACTCAGTATTTCCCCCGCGAACCGGACGGTCAACTCGGAGATCGGCGCGGGGCGTGCCTATGGACCGCGACGGGAGCGGGCAGTAAGATCGGCGCAGTGAAAAAGGCCGCGTTCTTCACCTTTCAGATCAACCGCGAGGGCATCGAGAACCGCCTTGGCGAGATCGAACGCAAGATGGATCGGCTGCGCTCGCTCTACGACTCGTACTTCATGGGCATGGAGAAGATACCGCCCGATACCCTGCGGCGCGAGGTGAACCGCATGATGCTGGAGATGCAGCAGGTGCCCATCGGCAACGCCTCGCTGCGCTTCCGCTTCCAGGCCTTGACGCAAAAGTGGGTCCTGCACATGACCTACTGGAATCGCACGATGCGCGAGATCGAGGCGGGCACCTACCGCCGCGATATCGCGCGCGCCCAGCGGCACATGGCGGAACGCGGGGGCGTCATCACCGAAGAAGAGGCCCTGGCTATCGGCATCCCCAAGAGCCGGGTCAAGGCCTTCGTGGCGCACCAGCAGCGTCAGGTCGCCAAGAAGCAGGGGACCGAGCCGGCGCCGGCCGATGCGCGCGCGCAGCCGGCGCCCGCGCGGCCCGTCGGCGCAAGCCCGACCTCCGGCCCGCTGCCGGGCTTGAGCGACCAGGATTTCGAGGGCGCCTACCGGCGCTACCTCGACGCCCACCAGAAGCTCGGCATCGAGGGGCAAGCCATGGCCAAGGAGAAGCTGCGCGCGCGCCTCGGCAAGCAGTTGCCCAAGATCCTCGACCAGCAGCGCTGCGCGCGCGTGCGCTTGGAGATCGCGGTCGAGGACGGCAAGGTACGCCTGAAGGCTTGGCCCGCGGACCGGCCGTAAGGGCGCAATTCATCGCGCGCATGACGGCGCCGGCCGCGCGAGGCGCGCCAAATCGCCCCTGGGTGCCTCTCGCGGTCTGTTAGATTGCGGCTGCCGTGGCCTTCGTGGCGGACTTGCACGTTCACTCGCGCTTCTCGCGCGCCACCAGCCGCGATCTGGATCTGGAGCACCTGCACGCCTGGGCCCAACGCAAGGGGATCGCGGTGGTGGCCACCGGGGACTTCACCCACCCTGGCTGGTTCGCCGAGCTACGCGAAAAGCTCGTCCCCGCGGGCGACGGCCTCTATCGCCTGCGCGACGAATTGGCGGCCGCAGTCGAGGCAGAGGTGCCCGCCGCTTGCCGCGCCGACGTCCGCTTCGTGCTCTCGGTCGAGGTCAGCAGCATCTACAAGCGCGGCGAGCGCGTGCGCAAGGTGCACAGTCTCCTCTACGCGCCCGACTTCGAGACCGCTGCACGCATCGCGACTCGCCTGGCCCGCATCGGCAACATCGAATCCGACGGTCGCCCCATCCTCGGGCTCGACGCGCGCGACCTGCTCGAGATCACCCTCGCGGCGTCGCCGGACGCCTTCTTGATCCCGGCGCACATCTGGACGCCGTGGTTCTCGGCCCTGGGCGAGAAGTCGGGCTTCGATTCCCTGGACGATTGCTTCCGCGATCTGACGGGGCAGGTGTTCGCGGCCGAAACCGGGCTTTCGTCGGACCCCGCCATGAACTGGCGGCTGTCGGCGCTCGACCGCCTGGCCCTGGTGTCGAGCTCGGACGCGCACTCGCCCGAGAAGCTCGGCCGCGAGGCCAATCGCTTCGCCTGCGAGCCGTCCTACTTCGCCATGCGCGACGCCCTCCGCGAGCGGGGCCCGGGCTTTCTCGGCACCATCGAGTTCTTTCCCGAGGAGGGCAAGTACCACCACGAGGGGCACCGCGCCTGCGGCGTCAACCTGGCGCCGGCCGAGGCCGCGGCCTTGCAGCACCTGTGCCCTCGTTGCGGCAAGACGCTCACCGGCGGGGTGGCCAGCCGCGTGGCCGCGCTGGCGGATCGACCCGAGGGTTTCCGGCCCGAGGGCGCCAAGCCCTTCGCCAACCTGGTGCCGCTTTGCGAGCTGCTGGCCGAGATCCTCGATGTCGGCGCGTCCGCGGCGCGCGTGCGGGCGTGCTACGAGAAGCTCCTGGCCCGCGCGGGCAGCGAGCTTCTGATTCTGACCTCCCTGCCGCTCGCGGACGCCGAGCACGAGGGACCGCCGCTTCTGTCCGAGGCCCTGCGCCGCGTGCGCGCGGGCGAAGTCAGGCGAACGGCGGGCTACGACGGCGAATACGGCAGCGTGCGGGTCTTCGACGCGGAAGAGCGCCGCCGCCTGCTTTCGCAGACCCGCTTCGCCTTCGCCGGAGAGACCGCCAGCCGGCGGAAAACCGCGCCGGCCACCTTGGCCAAGAAACCACGCCGAGCCGAGCGGCGACCCGCGCCCGCGCCGACCGGCGACGATCCCGAGCAGGCCGCGGCCGTCGCGCACGAGGCGGGCCCTCTGCTCATCGTGGCCGGTCCTGGCGCCGGCAAGACGCGCACGCTGGTCGGGCGCATCGCCAGGCTCATCGAGCAAAGCGGCGTCGAGCCGGCGAGCATCACGGCCATCACCTTCACGCGCAAGGCGGCCGGCGAGCTGCGCGAGCGCCTGCACGCCGCCGTGGGCGGCAAGGCCGAGGCGGTCTGGGCGATGACGTTCCACGCGCTGGGCCTGTCGCTGCTGCGCCGGCACCCCGCCGCGGCGGGCCTGCCCGCACGATTCCGCGTTCTCGACGAAGCAACCCGGCAAGCGCTGGTCAAGCAAGTCGCGGAGCAGGCCGGCCTCGGCGGCAAGGCGAGCGAGCTCGCCAGCGCCATCGCGCGGGCCAAGGCCGACGGATTGCCGGACGACCTGCCCGACGAGCTTGCCCGCGTGCTGGCGCGCTACGAGGCGGCCCTGGCCGAGGCCGGGGCCGTGGACTTCGACGATCTGGTCTTGCGCGCCGTGCGCCTGCTCGAGGAATGTCCCGAGGCCTTGGCCCAGGCCCGCGCGCGCTGCCAGCACCTGTTCGTCGACGAGTACCAGGACATCAACGCCGGCCAATATCGTCTCGTCCGGCGGCTCGCCGCCACGGACGGACAAGTCGACCTGTGCGCGGTCGGCGACCCCGACCAGGCCATCTACGGCTTCCGCGGCGCCGATCCCGCCTACTTCGGCCGCTTCGCCGCCGACTTTCCCGGAGGCCGCGTGGTCGCGCTGGCGCGCAACTACCGATCCGCGGCGCCCATCGTGGCTTTGGCCAAGGCCGTGATCGACAAGGCGCCGGCCCGGCCGGCGCGCCCGGTGACCGCCCTGCAGGCGGACGGCCCGGCGGTCGTCCGCCATCTCGTGGCCGACGAACGCGCCGAGGCCGACTCGATCGCCGCCGCGATCGAGCGCGCGGTGGGCGGCACCAACATGCTGGCCATGGGCGGCGGCGGCGACGGCGACGCCGGGGACAGCGAGGAGCCGCGCCACCTGGCCTTCCACGACATCGCCGTGCTTACGCGTCTATCGACCCAGGCCGACGCCATTGAAGAGGCCCTTGGCCGCGCCGCGATCCCCTGCCAGCGCAAGGGCGGCGAGGCGCTGACCGATCGCCCGCACGTATCGGATCTGCTGTCGCGCTTGCAGCGGACCGTCGATCGCAAGGGCAAGTCGCGTCTCGCGGACGCGATCGCCACCTTGGACGCGGACGCCAACCTCGAGCCGCGGCGGCAGCGCGCGGTCGAGCTCTTGTGCACGCTGGCCCTGCCCTTCGGCGACGATTTGCCCGCCTTCCTCGAAGCCGTCGCGCTCTGGCGCGACGCCGACCTCGATCTCTTGCCGCAGAAGGTGTCGCTTCTGACCCTGCACGCGGCCAAGGGCCTGGAGTTTGCCCTGGTGTTCGTCGCCGGCTGCGAGGACGGCATCCTCCCGCTGCGCCTGCCCTGGCTGCCGCCCGCCGACGTGGAGGAAGAGCGCCGCCTGCTCTACGTGGGCATGACCCGCGCCAAGCGGCGCCTGGTCTTGCTGGCGGCGCGCAAGCGGCGTCTCCTCGGCCGCGCCCTCGAGAACCGGCCCTGTCCCTTCCTCGACGACCTGCCCACCGGCCTTCTCGTCGATCGGCGCGACGCCACCCGCGCCCGCCGTCCGCGGCAGTTGTCACTGCTGTGATGGGCGCAGTGGTAGGGGGAAAACAGGGAGGAACAGAGAAGCAGAGGTGGAGGGTCAGACCCATCGTTAGCCCGTGTCCGTGCCCACGGGAAAACAGGGAGGAACAGAGAAGCAGAGGTGGAGGGGCCGCGGAAGAGCGTTCGATTCTCCGGCTCCGGTCCTCTGCTACTCGCTGTGGATGTTCCTTGGCTCCTCGGGGGCTAGAGTAGGCGCAGCTGCCGCTCGGCGGGCTTGCCGTCGAGCAGCAGGTAGGGCGCCGCCGCCTTCCACGACGCGCCCGCCGCGCGCAAGGCGCCGATGTCGCGCAGGCGCTGCCGCCGGCGCATGGCGAGCAGGCGCTCGGCCGAGCGCGGGCCGATGCCGGGCACGCGCAGGAGCTCGTCTGGCCGCGCCCGGTTGATTTCGAGCGGGAAGCGCTCCGGGTGGCGCTCGGCCCACAGGGTCTTGGGATCGGTGGCAAGCGGCAGGCGGCCGGCCTCGTCGAAGTGGATCTCGTCGAGAGAGAAACCGTAGCCGCGCAGCAGGAAGTCGACCTGGTACAGGCGGTGCTCGCGCAGAAACGGCGTGGCCGCGCGCTCGGCCAACGGCGTGCCGGGCACGGGCTGCATGGCCGAGTAGTACACGCGCGCCAGCCCCATCTCGCGATAGCCGTCCGCGGCCGCGGTCGCGATCTCGCGATCGGTCTCGCCGGCCGCGCCCACCACGAGCTGCGTGGTCTGCCCGCCGCGCGCGAAGTGGCCGGCCGCCACGGCGTCCGCCACCTGGCGCATGGGCGAAAGGATGTGCGCCTGAAAATCCTTGCCCGGGGCGATGCGCGCCAGGTGCGCGGCCGTGGGCGCCTCCATGTTGACCGACACGCGCGTGGCCAGGGCCATGGCGCGCTCGATCTGGGCGGGCTGGCACCCGGGGATCAGCTTGAGATGGATGTAGCCGCGAAAGGCGTGGCGGCGGCGCAGCAGCTCGGCCGTGGCCAGCATGCGATCCATGGTGGCCACCGCTCCACCCTGGATAGCCGAGGACAGAAACAGCCCGGCCACATGGCCGGCGCGGTGCAAATCGAGGAAGGCCGAGGCCAGCGCCTCGGGCACCAGGCAGAGCGCCCGGCCCTGCCCGCCGCAGCGCTCGGCGCAGTAGGCGCAATTCCGCTCGCAACCAGAGGCTTGCAGAACCTTGAGCATGGGCGCGCGCCGGCCCGAGGGCAGGGCCGCGGGATAGATCCACAGGCCGTCGCTGCCGCGCTGGCGGTGCTGGGACGGCCCGCAGGCGCAGGAGAGATCGTGGCGCGCGGCCTGCGTGAGCGCCGCGAGCGTAACTCCAAGCGAGGCGCCGCTCCCGACAACGCCTCCGGGCCGACGGCCCGCATGCTTTCGCCCGAAAAGGCGCCCCCCCTCGCCCGCATCGCTACGCGAGGGGACCTCTCCCCGCCGCGCGGTTCGAGGTTTCAAGTCAGGCAGCGGCACGGATCCCTTATACTGAACATCCGGACAGGATGCAACCCGACCCCGGGAATCGCCCTCGGAACGGTCGGCCGCGGCCCTGGGGCCGGGGACGCGACAGGGTTGTCATACCCGTGGCGCGCTCTCCAAGGACATAGGCTGAGATCTGATGCGAAACGGTGCCGGAAACCGCACGGCACGGCGTTTGCCTCTTGGTCGGCCATGCACAAGAACACATGCCAAGCTCCGAAACCGGCGCTCCGCTCCCTGGCCCTTGTCTTCTGCGCGCCGATCGTTTTCGGCACGGCCTGTGGGGGCCAGAAATCGAGTTCACGAAGCCCCGACGCGTCCCCGACGGTGCCCAGGAACGATCGCGAGGATTCGGGCGCGCCCGGCTCCGATGTCCGAGACGAAGGCCCCGAAACGAGCCCGGCGACCGACGCCGAGCCTCTCTTGCGCGCGGATGCCGCGCACGAAGAGACTGGACCGGGCCCCGCGGCCGACGCCAGCGCCGCGCCAGGCGCCGATACCCATGCCGATGCCCATGCCGATGCGAAGGTATGCCCGCCGCAACGGGTAGTCACGCTGGATCCGTCCACCGAGGTGCCATACTCCGAGCTCCCGGATGTCGTCGCGGAATTCCTCATCTCGTTCCTGTCGGTCGACTACATCCTGGAGCACTTTCGCTTCTTCACCCGCAGCGATTCGGCTCCCCCAGAGCGCACCGTGCTCTACGTGCACATGACCTATGGGATCCAAAGCGTCGGCGGCACCATTGCGTGGGGCACCGCCTACGGAGACAAGATCGTCTATTCGGGGCCGTCGCGGGGGTGGGAGGTCTTGGTCGACCACGCGACCGCCGCCAAGCAGGTCGAGGCCGCTGGCTGCGCGATGATCGACTACTGCTACGATCTGCATTTCGAGTTGGAGCAAGATGCTCCGACCGAAACGGATCGGTATGGGAATCGCGGATTCCATCTCGTCTGGGCGACCGGCGGCGGCCCCACCACCTGTCCTTCCGTCTCCGGCGCCGACTGCGAATGCACCGCAAACCGCTGCGTCGTCAACGCGGAAACGGGAGCCCTCGATTTCCAGGCGGGCAGCATCCGCTGTCTGGCGGCGCCCGGGGGGTGATCCGCTGTTCGCCGCGGCCACGGGCCAAGGGCATCTCGGGCCATCGTCATTCCAGAGCGGCCTTTCGAGCGGCGGGCAACCCTGGCGAAACGCGACATCGGAACCACGGGCGGCTGCCGGAGCGCGCTAGGCGCAAGGCCGGTCGCTCGAAGAACATCCACAGGGAGAAGGTCGCAACAGAGCCGGAGAATCCTTGGCATTCCGCCATTCCCGTCCGTCTCCGTTCCTCAGAGGGCGTCTGAAAAGTGCCAGAGGTACGGTCGCAAGGCGCGAGGCCGGGCACCGGGAAGGCCGCGAGAGCACCATCGCCCTCTCCCGATGGAGTCCTTGCGGCGCCGCCCCACCGCCGGCCCCGCCGGGGCGGCCGGGCCGAGCGCCGTCATGGTGACTCCTTTGCGTGGGAACCGTGTAAGATGGCTCCCATCCATGCGCCCGTCCCCGTCCTTCCCAGGAGAAGCCTCGTGACCTCGAAGGGAATCCCGACCGACGGCATCGAGATCCAGAGAGACTACGACGACCGGGTACTCATCTACGGTCCCACGGGGCTCTGCTCGACGTCCGAGCAGCTACTGACCTCCAAGGCATTCCTCGCGGTGCTTGGCCGCTTTCTCGAGATCACCGCGGAGGTGGATTCCCCCACCCTGGCGTGCATGCGGGAATTCAAGGCGGACAAGGCCGACGCCGATCATCCGGCCGGGTACGACATCGTCCGAATCTCCGGCTTCCTGCGGACGCTCCTCGACAAGGAGCTCTACACCATTCCCTTCGACGGAGAACACAAACCCATCCAGGGACGCGACCCCGAGGCCTGGCGGAGCTTCATCGAGCAGTTCTACGGGTACTGGAGGAAGCGCGAGCGCTTCATTCTGTTCGGCCATCCCCGCAAGGAGGGCCCCCTGGTCAGCGAGGAAGTGCGCCTGGACTTCCTCCGGCAGATCGAGGACTTCAAGATCCTGGTCCTGAACACCTACCGACGGCTGCGCGCCAGGGCGATGAACGTGTGGTTCGCCGTGTTTCGCCAGATCTCCGCGGGCGCCCACGTGGGCCTCGTGATCCAGAAGAGGGATTGGGACGCGCCCGGCGAGTACCAGCATCTGCTCTCCGTCCCCATGGTCCGCATGGCCATGCTGTATCCGCCGGTCATCTACTACACGAGGAGCAACAAGCGCCAAGGCCAGTATGGTCCGCTCAAGCGCAACCCCGCCGCCGCGGTCCGGGACGATCCCAAGGCCTGGCTCTGCTATCCGGCCAAGGTGGGGACGCTGGTGATCCCAATCTACTTCCGCAAGGAATACCTGTCGCACTTGGCGGGGCTGGCCAACCTCTTCGAGGTGGCGACCGAGGAAGACCTGGTGGGGAAACGCATGGACGGGCTCGTGATCTTCGGGGTTCCTCCCGAGAGCTTGCGCGGGGAAAACGTCGGCTACTTCGACGACGCCGAGAACAAGCTGATGGTGGGGGCGGTCGCCCACAAGAAGGGCGAGACGGACTACTTCGGCTACTTCAAGAAGACGGCGCTCACGGTGCACAACCTCGTCATGATTTCCCGGGGCAGGCTGCCCCTGCACGGGGCGATGGTGAAGATCGACTTGGTTTCGGGCAAGACGGCGCACGTGGTCCTGGTGGGAGACTCCGGAGCGGGCAAATCGGAGACCCTCGAGGCGCTTCGGGTGGTGGCCGACAAGTCCATCCGGCAGTTGACCGTCGTCTTCGACGACATGGGGAGCCTGGGCATCGAGCCGGACGGCCGGGTGACGGCGCACGGAACCGAGGTGGGCGCCTTCGTGCGCCTCGACGATCTTCATCCCGGCTACGTGTACGCGGAGATGGAGCGCTCCGTCCTGATGAACCCGCATCTGACCAACGCGCGCATCGTCATCCCCATCACGCAGTACCGGCACGTCGTTGCCGGCTACCCGGTGGACTTTCTCCTCTACGCCAACAACCACGAGCCGGTGGACGAGAAGTCGCCCGCCCTGGACATCCTCGGCGACCCGAAACGCATCCTCGAGATCTTCTCGCAGGGCGCCCGTCTCGCGAAAGGCACGACGGACGAAAAGGGCCTGGTCGGCACCTATTTCGCCAACCCGTTCGGGGCCTCGCAAATGCGCAAGGAGCACGAGGCCCTGGCCGAGAAGTTCGTGACCCAACTGCTCAGGAACGGCCGTTTCCTCGGGCAGATCCGCACCCAGTTGGGCCGAGATGGCTACGAAACCCTGGGCCCGCGCACCGCCGCGCACGCCCTGTTCGGCCACCTGACGAAGAACCTCTAGGGTCGCGGTTTCTCGGCTGGCGCCGCTCAGTCGCCGCCGAACCTGGCGCGCAACTGTTGCAGGATCCGCTCGTCGGCCGGCGAAATGAAGAGCCCGCGGCGCTTCATTTCGAGAAGCTGCTGGAGCGCCTTGCGGAACCACTCGGCCGATTCGGCGGTGTTGCTCCGCGCGAGGACGTTGCCCATCTTTCCGTAGCTGACCCAGAGGTCCCGCTGCCAGGAGGCGTTGCTCGGGTCACTTCCTGCCAGCCGCTCTCTTATCCCCAGCGACTTCCGGTAAGACGCAAGCGCCCCGCCTAGGTCCCCTTGCCCAAGCTGCAC
>JAFGPX010000330.1 GCA_016935975.1 Deltaproteobacteria bacterium | reverse complement strand
TTGTCTCCGCCTTTGGCCAAGGAGTCCGAGAATGAACAGATTTCTGCGAACGGCTGGTTGGGTTGTGCTCTTTTCTGGGTGCGTCGCGTGCCAGGGCGACGCGCCCAAGTCGTCGAACGTGCCGGACAAGCAGCCTCGGCTGGCCACGGTCGTGGCGTTGCCACCGGCGGGCCAAGCCAAGACCTCGGTCGAAGTCCTGCGCAAAGGCAAGACCGAGTGGACCAAGGAAGGCGAGACCGTCTCGGTGTTCGCAGGAGACAAGGTGCGAACGGCCGGCAACGACGTCGTGGTGGTGCGCATGGCTTCCGGCTCGGAGATCGCGCTCAACGGCGACACGGTCCTCGAGATTGCCGCGAGCGCCTTGGTCAATCTGGACAAGGGCGAGTTGTGGCTCAACGCCAAGGCGCCCCTCACGGTGAAGACGGTCCAGGGCTCGGCGATCGCGAAGAACGGCATGGGCACCCTACGCTTCGGCGACGGAACCTTGTCGCTCTCCTGGGTCAGCGGCAGTGCCCGCCTCGAAGGCAAGGGCGGCTCGCTCGTCTTGACGGCTGGCGAGGAAGCAACGGTGGACGCGAGCGGAGCCAGGCAAACCTACATCAAGGATCCGGCGTCGCTGCTCGCCTGGACCGACCGCGTCCGCCGCGCGGTATCGCCGGCCACGGCGGACGACGGCAGCCTGATTCGCCCGGCCGTCTTGACCGGGCTCGGCACCCTGAGCGCCAAGGTTCCGGGCAGCAGCAAGCCCCTGCCCTTCCACATCCTGGCCGAGGACGTGCAAGTTCGCATCCAGGACAACATGGCGGTCACCCGCGTCGAGCAGGTGTTCCGCAATCCCACGTCGCAGGTCGTCGAAGCGGAGTACCGCTTTCCCATTCCCGAAAACGCGGTGCTGACTGGCTACGACATGGAGATCAACGGCCGCATGGTCAAAGGCGAGATCGTCGAGCGGGAGCGCGGTCGCAAGATCCTGAAGAAGGTCATCGACGAGTACCTGTGGCGCATCCGCGATCCGGCGCTGACCGAGTGGGAAAGCGGCAGCACCTTCAAGACGCGCATCTTCCCGGTCAAGCCCCGCGAGCAAAAGCGCATCGTCCTTAGCCATCTCATGCCCCTGCCGGGCGCCGGCGGCGAGTATCGCTACGTCTTGCCGGTGGCCATGGGAGCGACCGACTCGCCGACGATTCCGAAGTTCCGCATCCAGGCCACGGTCGCCGCCTCGACGGGCGTGCCCAAGGTGACGGTGCCCATCTATGCCGCGCGCCTGACGCCCGAGGACCGTGCCGTCCGGGTCGACTTCGCAGCGGACGCCTGGAAACCGCTCGTGGATTTCGCGATGACCATCCGCGCGCCTGCGGACAAGGACGCAACCCTGGCCACCTTCGGCCGAGGCGCAGCCGGTGCGGGCCCAGCCGGCGCAAGCATCGCGCTCACGGATGTCGACACCTTCGTGCGCGCCGTGGAGGACGACACCTTCCTGCTGCGGCTCTCGCCATCGTTCGCAGGGCGCGCCACGACCGCGGCCGGCGCGGACTGGCTCTTCCTGGTGGACACCTCCGAAAGCCGCTTCGGACCGGACATGGAGGTGCAGAAGGCCATGGTGGCTACCCTGACGGATGCCCTGGGCCCGGACGATCGAGTCAAGGTGATGGCCTTCGACACCTTCCCGGTGCCGATGGATCCGGCCTGGGCGCCGCCCACGCCGGCGCTCAAGCAGCGCAGCAAGGAATTCCTGTCGCGCATCCAGCCACGCGGCGCCACCAATCTCGGCGATGCCCTGCGAGCCGCGCGCCGGGAGGCGGACGCGGCCCGGCCCATGAAGGTGCTCGTCCTCGGCGACGGGGCCGCGACCCTGGGCGAAACCAAGCCCGCTGCCCTGGCCGACCTGGCAGGGCGGCTCTTCGACCATCCTCACTCGGTATCGGCCCTGGCCATCGGTTCGAGCGTGGATCGCTTGCTTCTGGCCAGCCTGACCAAGCGCACGCACGGCCGCTACTTCTCCATCAGCGCCGGCGAAGACCTGTTCACGGCAGCTTTGCGCGTCGTGCTCGGCCTGCGCGCGCCGGTCTTGGAGTCGCCCAAGCTCTCGTTCGAGGGCGTGACCGTGAAGCAAGCGCTGCCCGCGGACCTGCCCAATCTGGCCTCGGGCCAGGATCTGCTCGTGGCCGGCCGCTACCAGGGAGCCGGCAAGCTCGTGGCAACCCTTGCCGGAACCGTGGGTGGCAAACCCTGGAGCAAGCAGTGGAGCTTCGACGTGGGCCAGGCCCGGGCCGGCAACACCTTCGTGCCGCTGGTCTATGCCGCGCACAAGCTCGAGGCCCTGGCCCTGGACGGAAGCCAGGCCGCCCGGCGCGAAACCATCGCGCTGTCCAAGAAGTACGGCATCGCCACGCGCTTGACCTCGTTCATCGTGCTGGAGAACGAGGCCATGTACCGCGAGTTCAAGGTCGAGCGCAGCGAGCGCGTGGCGTGGTCCGGGGACGGCGAGATCGACTACGAGAGCCAGAGCGACAGCTTCGAGGACGGAGCCGTCCTGGCCAAGGACGACGATGGCGCGGCGGCTGGCGAGGCCCCGGGCACGATACGGGCGGCGCAACCGTCTGGTGCCGGCCCGCCTCTGGCCCGCAAGCCCGCGGCCGTGGGCAAGGCGGCGTCTGCCCCCAGCCCTGCCGCGCCGCCGTCGCCCAGCCGCGCCCGCTCGGCGGACAGCGAGGCCATGGTCGCCCGCGAGCCCACCAGGGCCGAGATCCCGCGACCGCCCGAGGCGAAGAAGAGCAAGGTGCTGCTTGCCGATCGCCCGGTGCCCCCCTACCCGCCCTATCGCTACATGCCGCGACCGCGTTGGCAGGTGACGGTTCGCCAGCTCGCCGCCGCGCCCTCGCCCGCCGCTCTCGCCAGGGCCCGCGACCTGGAGGCCGCCGTGCGGGCCGCGCCCATGGATCGGCGAGCCCGCAGGAACCTGGTTGCCGCTCTTCTGTCCTGTGCGCTGCTCGACGAGGCGGCGCGCGCCCTGTCCGAGTGGGCGGCCCTGGATCGCTCCAACCCCGAGGTCCATCTCTTCGCCGGCGATCTGCTCAAGCTGCAAGGCGACATCGAGGGCGCGCTGCGCGCCTACTCCAGCGTTCTCGACCTGCGCCCGGAAAGCCCGCGCGTGCTCGGCTCCCTGGCCGACTACTACGAGGCCCGCGACCGCTGGCAGGCCGCGCATCCCTTCCGCATCTCGCTCGCGACCATCAAGGTCAAGGACGCGTCGGCCAAGGTCGACCTCGCCGTGACCGCGCTTCGGGCCGGACGCACCGACGACGCCGTCCGCGTGGCGGCCGAGCTGACCGAGCCCGACTCGAGCGGCTACCCGAAGCTTCGGCGTGGCGTGCGCCTGTCCAAGGCCGCGCGGGACACCGTCCTCAGCATCGGCAGCCGGCGCGACCTGCCCCTGCTCTACACGAGCTCGCCGGGCGCCGACCTCAAGTCCGCCGGCTTGCGCGTGACCCTGACTTGCGACCGCCCCGCGAGTCTCGATCTGTGGATGTCCTCCAGTCGAGACAAGTACGTGGGCGGCGCGCTGGGCAAGGCACGCCTGCTCAGCAGCGCTTCCGGAAAAGAGAGGGTCTTCTTCGTGGGCGGCAGCGCCAAGGGCCGCTATCGCGCCCAGATCCTGTGCGCCGACGGCAGCGGCTGCGACCACGTGTCCGGCCGCTTGGTCGTCGAATCCCACGGCACGCGCCGCACCCTGCCGTTCGTCCTCCAAGGCGCGAAAGGCCGAGACCTGGCCGTGATTCGCATCGAGGAGCAGCGGTTCCGCCGGGGCATCAGGTAGCCTGGCACGGCATCGCCAACCTGGCGTAATCCCGAGGAATGGGTAGCACATTGCCACCCATCGTCGGACATTGCCTACAGAACCCTCTATTCACGTTCTGGCAGAGCCACTATACTCCGCCGCACCTCGCCTTGAACTCGAGCGGGGCGGCGGAAGCAGCGCCGCCTGAAACACCCCTAGCCCAGGAGTCACTCACCATGAATCCATTTGGCCGATTCGACGACAGCAAGCGCGAATACGTGATCACCAGGCCGGACACGCCGCTGCCATGGCTGAACTACCTGGGGCAGGACGAGTTCTTCGGGCTCTGCACCAACACGGGCGGCGGCTACTCGTTCTGGAAGGACGCAAGGATGCGTCGGCTCACGCGCTACCGCTACAACAACGTGCCGTACGACCTGGGCGGCCGCTACATTTACGTCAACGACAACGGCACGGTGTGGAACCCGGGGTGGAAGCCGGTCAAGGCCAAGCTCGACAAGTACCAGTGCCGCCACGGCCTGGGCTACACGCGCATCACCGGACAGAAGAACGGCCTCGAAGTCGAGATGCTGTGCTTCGTGCCGCCCGGCGAAAACCTGGAGCTTTGGAAGGTCACGGTGCGGAACAAGTCGAAGAAGCCGAAGACCCCCAAGATCTTCTCCTTCCAGGAGTTCTGTCTGTTCGACGCGGCCAACGACCAGAACAACCTGCAGCGCACCTATTCGATCGGCGAGGTGGAGATCGAGGGCAGCGCCATCTACCACAAGACCGAGTACCGCGAGCGCCGCAGCCACTACGCGCTCTTCGCGTGCACCCGGAAGGTCAACGGGTTCGACACCAGCCGCGACGCCTTCGTGGGCATCCACGAGGGCTTGCACGACGCCAAGGCGCCTTTCGCCGGCAAGTGCACGAACAGCAAGGCGTTCGGCTGGAATCCCATCGGCGCGCACCAGATCAACCTGAAGCTTCGGCCGGGGCAGGAAGAAACCTTCTCCTTCATCTTGGCGTACGTCGAGCAGGGCGACCTGCCCAAGTTCGACAAGCTCTACGTGATGAACAAGAAGCTGGGCCGGGAAATCGTCGAGAAGTACAGCCAGCCCGGCGCCGTGGACGCCGCCTTCGCGCGGCTTTCCAAGGTGTGGAACGACCTTCTGTCGAACTTCCAGGCCGAGCTGCCCAACCCGCACGCCAGCCGCATGCTGAACGTGTGGAACCAGTACCAGTGCATGGCCACCTTCAACCTGAGCCGCTCGGCCAGCATGTACGAGACCGGCATCGGCCGCGGCATGGGCTACCGGGACAGCAACCAGGATCTACTGGGCTTCGTGCACATGATCCCGTCGCGGGCCCGCGAGCGCATCCTCGACATCGCGGCCACGCAGCTCTCGGACGGCACGTGCTATCACCAGTACCAGCCGCTGACCAAGAAGGGCAACGCCGAGATCGGCGGCGACTTCTACGACGATCACCTGTGGCTCGTCCTGTCGACCTGCCAGTACATCAAGGAAACGGGCGACATCGGCATTCTCACGGCGCGCTGCCCGTACGCGGACAACCCCGAGGCCCAGACCGACCTTCTGCACCATCTGGAGGTGAGCATCGCCTACACCATGAAGAAGCGCGGGCCGCACGGCTTGCCGCTCATCGGGCACGCGGACTGGAACGACTGCATGAACCTCAACTGCTTCTCGACCGAGCCCAACGAGAGCTTCCAGTGCGCCGGCGACGTCAAGGACAGCATCGCCGAGAGCGTGATGATCGCGGGCTTGTTCCTGTACGCCAGCCGGGAGATGGCGGCGCTATACGACTATCTGGGCAAGGGCGCGGACGCGGCCCGCATGCGCCAGGCGTACGACGAGATGCTGCAAGTGATCGAGACGCACGCCTGGGACGGCGAGTGGTACCGCCGCGCCTACGACGCCGCCGGCAAGCCGCTCGGTAGCCGAGAGTGCGAGGAAGGCAAGATCTTCATCGAGAGCCAGGGCTGGTGCGTGCTGGGCGGCGCCGGGCAGGAAAACGGCCGCGCCCGCCAGGCCATGGAGAGCGTGCACAAGCACCTCTTCACCAAGGACGGCGTGATCCTGCAGCAGCCGGCCTACTCGGTCTACCACGTCGAGTACGGCGAGGTGACGAGCTACCCGCCGGGCGTCAAGGAGAACGCCGGCATCTTCTGCCACAACAACACCTGGATCAACCTCGGCTGGTGCCTGCTCGGCGACGGCGACCGGGCGCTCGCGTACTACCTGTCGATCTGCCCGTCGGCCAAGGAAGACCAGATCAAGATCTACCGGAGCGAGCCGTACGTCTACGCGCAGATGATCGCGGGCCGCGACGCCCCCTGCGCCGGCGAGGCCAAGAACAGCTGGCTGACCGGCACCGCGGCGTGGACCTTCGTGAGCGTGGCCGAGGGCATCTTGGGCATCAAGGCCGACTACAAGGGCCTCAAGGTCGACCCGTGCATCCCCAAGGCCTGGAAGGGCTTCAAGGCCACGCGCAAGTTCCGCGGCGTCGAGTACCAGATCGAGGTCAGAAACCCGAACAAGATCTGCAAGGGCGTCAAGAGCATCACGGTCGACGGCCGCAAGATCGCCGGCAACGTGATCCCCTTCGAGAAGGGGAAGCAGGTGGCGAAGGTGGAGATCGTGCTGGAGGCGTAGCGAGAGCCTATCGGGAACTCGCTTGCAGCCCGCAGGGGCGTGTCGCGACTCGCGTGCGCGTGAGGGTGAGCGAGTCCGTGCGCGGTGGGCGAGGAGCGGTGGGCGGTCCACGCGCCGCCCACGCTCGCGAGGAGCACGCTCCGCGCCCGCCTCTGCCTCTGCGCCCTCGCCGCCTCCCCTCTATGCCCGTCCTACGATTCATGCTATGGGCTTCCGGCTATGACCACCGAAACCAAGAAGCTCGCGCCGGCCGTTCTCTGGGTGCCCTCGTCGTACTTGGCGATGGGGTTCGTGCTGTGCTCGCTGACCCTGAGCACGACCTTCGTGTTCAAGAACCTAGGTCTCGACCAGGGCACGATCACGATGCTTGCCGCAATCCTGACGTTGCCCTACACGATCAAGTTCCTGTGGGCGCCGATCCTGGAGCTCTATCGGACCAAGAAGTTCTTCGTCGTGCTCATGCAGCTCTGCGGCGCGGTCTTGATGGCGCTGGCGGGCCTGGCACTGCGGCTGCCCGCATGGCTGGCCGTCACCTTCGGCGCCATGATGGTCTGTTCCTTCGTCGGGGCCACCATCGACATCGGCACCGACGGCGTCTACGTCACCACCCTCGACGACAAACAGAAAGCGCGCTGGGCCGGCATCCAGAGCATGGCCTGGACCGGCGGCCAGCTCATCGCCCAGGGGGCTCTGGTCTGGTTGGCCGGCAAGCTGCACGACGACTATGGCTACACCTGGCAGATCGCGTGGATGTACGTCTTCCTGGCCGCCGCCGTCATTCTCGCGGGTTTGGCCGCGTGGCATGGCGCCTTCCTGCCGCCCGGCACGAAGGCCAAGGACGCGCCCAAGAGCATGGGCGAGGCCATGGCCGGCTTCGGCCGCGCCTACAAGACCTTCTTTCAGAAGCAGCTCATCTGGCGCATGCTGGCTCTGGCCTTCTTCTACCGGTTCGGTTGGTACCTCATCGAGAAGATCAACGGCATCTTCCTCATCGCCAGCCGAGCCGAAGGCGGCCTGGGCCTGGACAACAAAGCCGCCGGTGCAATCAGTGGCGGGTGGGGATCGGCCTCGTTCCTGGCGGCCAGCGTCCTCGGTGGCCTGGTGCTCGCCAAGGTCACCCTGTGCCGCAAGACCCTGATGCTCTTCGTCAGCGCTCTGCTCATCCCGAACTTGGCCTTCGTGTGGCTCGCCAGGTCCATGCCCGACGCAAGCAGCTACTGGTTGATCACCGGCATCTACTGCGTGGCCATGTTCGCTTATGGCTTCGGCGCCGTGGCTCACATGTACTACATGATGCGGCAGATTGCGCCAGGCGATTACCAGACCGCCCACTACGCCTTTGCCACCGGGGCCATGGGCCTCTGCAACTTCTCCGCCGGGTTCATCAGCGGCAAGATCGAACAGGCCGTCGGCTTCCAGTCCTACTACGGCATCGCGCTCGTCTGTGTGCTGACGGGGCTCCTGGCCGCGTGGTTCGCGCCGTTCGTGCACAAGATGGACGACGGATCCAACGAGAAACCGGCGGAACCGGCGCCCGCCGCTTCGTAGTGCCGCCCCTCATCGAATCGGCGCCAGCCGCCGCTCCCGTCTATCCTCTGGTCAACCTGAGCGATCGAGGACGAGTGCATCTCGGCTTGCGACCGGGCCGGCCACAGCCCCCGGCGGATCCGCCACCTCGTCACGACCTGGCGGCCCGGAAGACCATGATGCCACCGACGACGAGCGCAATCCCGATCGGTATCGAGAGGTAGCTCCCCAGCTGCGCGCCCAGAAGGACGAGATCCAGCACGTCCTCGAAGCGGAGCCGCAAGCCCTTGGCCGGGGCGGTGGCCCGGATCAGTAGGACACCGTTGACCAGATAGGCCAGTCCCGTTGCCAGCGCCAGCGCGCTCGCCAGGCGATAGGTCCGGATCAATGCGCAAAGGCCGGTCAGGAATGCGGGGACCGTGAGAATGAGGATCAAGATCAGGATATGGGCGATGGGCCTGTTGTGCCTGCCCTTGGGCCAGCCTTCCGCGGCGAGACCCTCGGCGAGGGCGAGCAGCAGCGGTAGAAGGAGTATCGTCCACACCACGAAGAAGATCCGCCAGACGCGCAACGCCCGCCGGTTCTCGCGGCCGAGGAACCACAAGGCCGCCACGGCGGGGACACAGAACACCCCGGTGCCGATCAGGCCGCGATAGACCGGTGGCATGGGCAGCAGCGAGCGAAGCGCGGCATAGAGGGGCACGAAGGCAATCGCCCAGACCACGAACACGATCTTGCGCAGGCGGAGGCTCCTCTTGTCGGACCGAGACGCTGACGGCAGAGCCGGCTCTGCCGCAGGAGCCGGTGCCGCGGCCTCCTCTACCGGCAGGTCACTGCCACAGACACATCGATGTGCCGAGTCTTCGTTGTCGTGTCCGCACCGAATGCACTTCTTCGCCATGGGTTCCCGCGCCTATTCCTTCCGAGGGCCTCGCTTGCGTCACCGCATCGCCGTTCAGGTTGTCCGATAGTCCCTCATCGTGTCAACGTCAGACCGGCCCTGGATCCTTGAACCGCTTGACGCTGGTTCTCGGCCCCCAGGATACTCGACCCAGGGTTTTCGTTTGACAGGTCGCGGACCAGTCTGGGAAAGGGTTTGTCATGGCCAAATCCCGACGGATGTTCTTGGTGCTGGCGGCCGCGGCGCTCTTGCTCCACGCGGGCGTGGCACGAGCGCAGGCGACCTTCCACGTGGACAACACGCAAGCCGGCGCCAGCGACGGGAACGACGGCTCGGCCTCGTCACCCTGGCGCACGCTCGGCCGCTGTGCCGCGGCGATGGCCGCCGGGGACATTTGCCTCGTCGCCCCGGACGGCGTGTACGACGAACGGGTGCAGCAGTCCCAGCCGGGGGCGGCGGGCGTGCCCGTCACCTACCGGGCGGCGGCAGGAATCCGGCCCAGGGTCCGCGGCTTCACCATCGGCGCCGGCCACGTGCGCGTCGAGGGGTTCGAGATCACCAGCCAGGGCATGTCGGCCGACAACAACCGCTCCATCGTCTTCACCGGGCAGGAGCAGGTCGAGATCGTCGACAACATCATCCACGACACCACCCGCGAAGCCGTCCACGCCATGGACTGGTCCGCCGGCGCTCCGCGGGCCCGGCGCTGCCTGGTCAAGGGCAACGTCATCGCCAACGTGGGGCCTCCGAGCGGGCGGCTCGTGGGCGTGCAGGCGTCCTGTGACGGCTGCCTGTTCGAAGAGAACGACCTGTCCCACTTCCAGGATGGCTTCCGCGTCTACGGCCGCGAGAACGTGCTGCGCAACAACGTGGTCCACGACGTTGCCGAGGCCGAGCTGGCGGGTGCGCACGCGGACGCCTTCCAAAGCTTCTGCAACGGGAGCCCGGCGGAGGACATCGCCGTCCACTTCCTGCTCCTCGAGGGCTTTTCCGTCCGCGACATGGCGGGACCCGACGCGCACGGGTTCCTGATCAACGGGACCCAGGACTGCGGCGGATCCTCGACGGTGATCGCCCGCTACAATTCCTTTTGCCGCATCGGCTCCGAGATCTACTACGGCGACGACAACCGGGCCTTCGGCGACCACCACAAGTTCTACGGCAATACCATCGCCGCCGCGGGGCTCGTCTCCGCCGACCACATCGCCATGGGCTTTTCCGGCATCGAGCGGGCCGGCGTGTTCAACAACATCCTCTTCGACGCCATCGTCGACCGGGCTCCCTATTCGGGGTACGGGCTCAGGCCGGAGAGCGGCAGCCAGGGGGACCATAACCTCGCCTTTCTCAGCGCCGGCCAGAGAGCGTGGGGCGCGCCGATCGGGACGGACCCCCACTCGGTGCTCAACCAGGACCCGCTGTTCGCCGGCCTGGCCGACGATGTCCTCGCGCTGCAGCCGGGCTCGCCCGCCCGCGACGCCGGGGGACCGCTGACCCAAGTGGCCGCCTCCGACAGCGGGAGCGGCACGAGCCTGGTGGTCGACGACGCGCACTTCTTCCAGCCGGGCTGGGCGGGGACAAGCCCGGACTTCCTGGCGGTCGGGGCCGTCGACCGCGTGGTGGAGATACGCGCCATCGACTACCCGACCAACACCATCACGCTGGCCAGCCCGGTTTCGAGGACGGCCGGGGACCGCGTTTGGCTTTTCAAGGATTCGAGCGGCAGGGTCGTGCTGCACGGAGGCGCGCCGGACATCGGGGCCTTCGAGCTCGCCGACTGCAACGTGGTGGGATGCCCCGCCCAAGACGGGTGCCATGGCGTCGGCACCTGCGATCCGCAGACGGGTGTGTGCTCCAATCCCCGACTCCCCGACGGGACCGCCTGCAGCGGGGGAACCTGCCAGGGAGGGATCTGCACGAGCCCGGGTGGCGCGGACGCGGGCGCGGATGCAGGCGCAGGCGAGCCGGATGCGGCGCCGGACGTTGCGGACAGGGGCCCGGGCGCGACGAGCAGCGGCTGCGGGTGCCGCATCGCCGGTGGCGACCGCGGCGGCGCCTTCCTTCTCGCTCTGGCTTGGCTCGCTAGCCGGCGCCGATCGGGGGCCGCCAGGCCGCCAACCGCGGCGAGGCTTCCTCGCCGCTAATGCTTGTCCTCTGCGTTCCGGCTCCCTATGCCCGACGCTACTTCCAGTTCACGGTGGCCCAGCCGTTGCCGGGCAGGTCGAACTGCAGCCGCTTGCCCCCGACGCTGACGATGGCTTTCTTCGCTCCCCCCGAGTTGTACATGACAGTGACGATGCCGCCATCGGAGTTCTTGAACGCCAGCGCGTCGCCGCCGGAGGTTTCGACGCGCTTGGAGCCCGGATCGACGAACTGCGAGCAGTGGCGGAAGACGTAGTACGCGGGGGTCAGGGTGAGGGTCTTCGACCCGCGGTCCACAACAAGAAGTGCGTTCTGCGGCCAGGGACGGGTCGTGTCCAGGTTCTTGCCGGCGGTGTCGAGCACCATGTTCCACGCGCTGTAGACGTGCACGCCGGCTTTGATCCAGTCGCGGATATACCCCCAGCTCTCGACGCCGTAGGCGTG
>JAFGPX010000329.1 GCA_016935975.1 Deltaproteobacteria bacterium | reverse complement strand
CTAGTATTCGGCGCTTCGCCGCTCCTTGCATCCGGGCCGAATCCACTCCGAACGGCTCGGTCCGACTTTCACCACGGGCTGCTAGGGGACCGGTGTCGTCGCCAGACCAGCAGCGGCGCTCGAGGGCGCCGGCTTGGGCGGGGCGATCGGCACTCCGGCGGAAGCTGCCTCGCCCTGCGAACTCGGGGCCGCACCGGCCTGTGAGCGCTTGCGCGCCAGTGCAATGAAGACCTCCTGGCTGCGGACCACCGCGGCATCCTTGTCGGCGGCGATCCGTTCGTAGGTACCGTCGGCAAGCAGACGCCTGGCTTTGACGTTGTCCGCGAGCTGCGTCGCGAGGATCTCGTGCAGTACGCGATCGCGGATCGTCTTGTCGTCGATGGGAAACATCACCTCGATCCGGCGCACGAAGTTGCGCGGCATCCAGTCCGCCGACGACAGATAGACCTCCTGCTTGCCGCCGGCCTTGAAGTAGAAGATGCGCGCGTGCTCGAGAAAACGATCCACCACGCTGGTCACGCGGATGTTCTCGCTCTGGCCCGGCACGCCGGGTTGCAGGCAGCAGATGCCACGCACCAGCAACTCGATGTGCACGCCCGCCTGCGAGGCGCGGTAAAGCGCGTCGATGACATCCGGATCTACGAGCGCGTTCATCTTGGCGATGATGCGGCCACCGCCACCGAAACCTGCCTCGCGAGCGATGAGCTCGATGACGCGCTCCTTGAGCCCGAGCGGAGCGATGGCGAAGCGTTTCCACGAGGGCGGCGCCGAGTACCCCGTGATCAGGTTGAACAACGAACCTGCGTCGTCGGCGAAATCCTCGCGCGCCGTCATGTACGAGAGATCGCCGTACGTGCGGGCAGTCGCCGGATTGTAGTTGCCGGTAGACAGGTGGACGTAGCGGCGAATCGCCCCCCGCTCGCGCCGGACCACCAGGGACACCTTGCAGTGGGTCTTGAACCCGACCAGACCGTAGACCACGTGAACGCCCGATTCCTCCAGGACTCGCGCCCAGGCGATGTTCCGGCCTTCGTCGAAGCGCGCCTTGATTTCAACGACCGCAGTCACCTGTTTGCCGTTCTCCGCGGCGCGGATCAGCGTACGGACGATGGGCGATTCCGCACTGGTGCGATAGAGCGTCTGCTTGATGGCGAGCACGTCGGGGTCGTCGGCGGCCTCGGAGACGAAATCCACGACGTGATCGAAGGCCTCGTAGGGATGGTGCAAAAGCACGTCACGTTCGGCAAGCGCCTTGAATATCTCGCCCTCGCGTAGTTGCGGCACGAGCTGCGGCGCGAAGGGTTCGTCATGGAAGTCGCGCACCTGCGGGTGGCCGGTCAGCGGCGTCAGATCGCTCAAGCGCAGCGGACCATCCACCCGATAGACATCGATGGGATCGAGGCGCAGCGAGCCGCGCAGGAAGCTCTCGACCTCCGCGGGCGAATCGCTGGCGATCTCCAGACGAACCGCCTGGCCGCGCTCGCGCTTGCGCAGCTCGCGCTGGATGGTCTTGAGCAAATCGTCGGCCTCGTCCTCGTCGATGGAGAGATCGAAATTGCGCGTGACCCGGAATGGGCTGCAACCCACCACGCGAAAGCCCGGAAAGAACCCACCGACGTGCATGGCGATGAGATCCTCGAGCAGGATGAATGCCGCCTGGCCTTCCTGCGGTGGCGCCACCTCGACCAGGCGGCCGAGCACGCCGGGCACCTGCACCACGGCGAAGATGATGTGGCGGCGAGCCACGCGCTGGCGTTCCTTGTGCAGAAGAATGGCCAGGTTGAGGCTGCGATTGCGCAATACCGGAAAGGGATGCCCCTGGTCCACCGCCAAAGGTGTCAACACCGGCCAGACGTCGCGGGCAAAACGCGTCTCGAGCGCCAGACGCTGCTCCTGGCTCAGATCCCCCGGCCGCAGGAAGACGATGCCGGCCTTCTGGGCCAGCTTGGGCGCAATGTCATCGCGCCAGTTCTGGTATAGCCCCCGCACCATGTCGTGCGCGCGCACGCTGATCTTGGCCAATTGCTCACTGGGCAACATGCCGTCGGCGTTCACGTCGAGCAGGCCTCCGGCCACCAGTTGCTTGAGCCCGGCCACCCGCACCATGAAGAACTCGTCGAGATTGCTCGCCACGATGGCCTGGAACTTCAGTCGCTCGGCCAGCGGCACGCCGGCATCGCACGCTTCCTCCAGCACGCGGCCGTTGAACTCGAGCCAGGAGAGCTCGCGGTTGAAGAACCGCCCCGGTTGGTCCACGGTGGTCTCCCCCGCCGCCAACGTGGTTTCTTTGGCCGCCTTTTCCTTGGAGGAGCTTCGGGAATGCAAGGGCATCGGATTTTGGCGGGACCGCCACCTCGGAGACGTGACAGTTCAGCTACGTTAATGTAGCAAACGTCTGGAACCGGCACGCACGGTCGATGTCGCCGCCACGAGTCGAACGCCAAAGACCCGGCGAAAAAGCGACGTTTCGTGCGCGACGTCCCAGAGCTCGAGATCGGCCAGACCGCTCGTCCCCAGGTGAAGCACGACCCTCCCGCCGCTGACGTGGGCACGCAGATTGTTTATCGGCTGGGCATGACTGCGATCCAGGGCGTCGGCAACCCGAAGAAGGGTCGCGAGCTTGCGCACGAAGCGGGCTTCCCCGGACGTCAGGCCATCCATGCCCGGGTGATGCAGGTCGGGCGCGCTTCTGCGGTGAAACCTCGCGATGCGCGCCGCGATGTCGCGCTCGCGATCCGCAAGCCCGGGGATGTCGCCATTGCGAATCAGATACTCCGTATGTCGATGGTGTTTCTGATAGCTGACGGCATGCCCGATGTCGTGAAGGACCGCGGCGACCTCCAGGTAAGGCCGCACCGCCATGGGCAGCCGGTGCAGGCCGGCTAGTTGATCGAACATGGCCAGCGAAAGCCGCATGACCTGCAAGGCGTGGGCCTCGTCGTAGAAGAATCGCCTGCCCACCGAGCGCGCCGCATCAAGGAGGGAAGAGTCCGGGGCGTCCCGGAAACGGCGCCGGACCAGATCGACCAGCACCCCGTGACGCAACCCTCGATCCACGGCCGTCACCGCGTGCAAACCGAGGTGGTGAGCCAGAGCCTCGAGAATGACCGCGCCGGCCACGATGACATCGGCGCGCTGCGCATCGAAGTGCTTGTGCCGCTCGTCCGGGTCCATGCGCGCGAGTTTCTCCACGACGCGCGAAATCTGCTCCGCGGTCGCGTGCGCGGTGCCCTCCGCCGCGGCAAAGGCGACGGTGGCACGGATCGAGCCCGAACTGCCGAGGGCCACCCGCGGAAACCCACGAATTCCGGCCGGCAAGGACTCCTGCACCGCCTCGCGCGCGAACTCGCGCAGCAGACGCAGCCGCTTGGGCGAAATCTCGCCGTCGCTTCTGAATATCTGGGTGAGCCTGACCGAGCCGATGGCCACGCTCCACAGCTTGGCCGGTTGCTCGCCAATGGCGCCCGCCACCTCGGTCGAGCCGCCGCCGACGTCGATACAGAGCGTGCGGGCCCTGGGAGGCCGACTGGACAACACACCGAGGCACATGAGTCGCGCCTCTTCCTTGCCCGAGATGGCTTCCAGGACCAACCCTGCCTCCCGCTTGGCTCGCCGGATGATCTCTTCGCGGTTCTTCGCCTCGCGCAGGGCACTGGTGCCCACCGCGCGCACCCGCGCCTGGTGCCGCTTGCAGATGATCGCGTAGCGGCGCAGAACACCAACCAGACGGTCGACCACCGCGGCCGGCACCATTCCGGTCTGGTAGAGTCCCTCGCCAGGCCGGACCGGGTCGCGCTCCTGGTGAACCGATTCTATGCTGCCGTCGGAAAACCCGCGGGCTATCTCCAGACGGACGGCATTGGCTCCGACATCGATGGCGGCGATTGGGATTTCGGTGGTCTTGGGGTTCATCTTCGAGGTCTCGCCTACTCGCTCCTGTCCGGATGATGCACCGGTGGCGCGGAGCGCCCGTAGCGAATTCGTGACGAAACGCCGGATCGGCCACGTTTGGCCGGCCAAGGAGAGGCGAGCGCCAGACACGGCGTTGCGCGTTCGGTTCGGCGGCGTGGGGCTTCGCTGTGTTTTCGGGCGACTTGAGTGTTGCAGATGTGTTACAGGTTTGTGACTCCGAGCCTCGAAGCAGTCCCGCTTCGAGACGGCGCGCGGCTTCCTGCCGCTTCCCGCCTATCCCCCTACCCCCCCACCGAACTCTTCATGACCACAGGGCACCTCATTGCCGTCATCGCCGTCGTCGCCGCGGCACTGCTATTCGACTTCATCAACGGCTTTCACGACGCGGCAAACTCGATCGCGACCATCGTTTCGACGCGGGTGCTCACGCCATTCCGGGCGGTCGTGTGGGCGGCGTTTTTCAACTTCATCGCCTTCGCGGTTTTCAAGCTGCACGTGGCTAGCACCATCGGCAAGGGCATCATCGATCCCGCGGTGGTCGACATGGCCGTCATCGTGGGCGCGCTGGCCGGGGCCATCGCCTGGAACCTGCTCACCTGGTGGTGGGGATTGCCGTCGAGCTCATCGCATGCCTTGGTGGGCGGCCTCATCGGCGCCGGCGTGGTCAAGGCCGGCCCCGGCATACTGGGCTGGAGCAAGATCGGCTCGACCGCGGCCTTCATTCTCGTCTCCCCCCTGCTCGGCTACCTCGGCGCCGCCATCCTCATGGTCGGGTGCTCGTGGTTGCTGCGCCGGCACACGCCGGGCCGAGTCGACGCCTGGTTCCGGCGGTTGCAGTTCCTGTCCGCCTCCGCGTTCAGCCTAAACCACGGCGGCAACGACGCGCAGAAGACCATGGGCATCATCGCTGTCCTGCTCTTCTCGCAGGGCCTGCTCGGCGAGAAGTTCCCGACCTCCGACGAGTTCCCCTTGTGGATCGTCCTCTCGTGCCACGCCGCCATGGCCCTGGGCACCATGGCTGGCGGATGGCGAATCGTGAAGACCATGGGCATGCGCCTCACCAAGCTAAAACCCTTCAGCGGCTTCTGTGCCGAAACCGGCGGCGCGATCGCCATCTTCCTGGCCACCACGTTGGGCATTCCCGTCTCCACCACGCACACCATCAGTGGCGCCATCGTCGGCGTCGGCGCGGTCTCGCAACCCGGCCGGGTGCGCTGGGGCGTGGCCGGCCGCATCCTGTGGGCCTGGATCTTCACCATCCCTGTCTCGGCCGCCATCGCGGCCATCACCTACCTGCTCGCGCGGGCCTGCGGGGCGCAAAGCTAGCCAACGCTGCGGATCGCCACCATCTGGATGTTGGTCATGTCCTCGATAGCGAAGCGGACGCCTTCGCGACCGAGGCCGCTCTGCCGGGTGCCGCCGTAAGGCATGTGGTCGGCGCGGAAGACGGGAGCGTCGTTGACGACGATGCCGCCGAAGTCGAGGCGGCGGACGGCGCGCAGCACGCGGTCGAGGTCGCGGGTGAAAATGCTGGCCTGCAGGCCGTAGGGTGTCTGGTCGGCCTGCGCGAGGGCGCTGTCGAAATCGTCGCAGGCGATGAGCGAGGCCACAGGACCGAAGGCCTCCTCGGCCACCACCCGCATGGCCGGGGTGACGTCGTCGAGCACGGTCGGCCAGACCACGGCGCGCTCGCGCCGGCCGCCGACGAGGACCTGGGCGCCGCCGGCACGCGCCTCGTTGATCCAGCCCTCGATGCGCAGGGCCTCGCTCTCGTCGATCATGGGGCCCACGTCCACCGTCTCGTCCTTGGGATCGCCCACCACCATGGCCCGGGTGGCCGCGACGAAACGTTCGCGGAACGCGGCATGCACGGCGCGATCGCAGTAGATCCGCTGCACCGAGATGCACACCTGGCCCGAGTTGTAGTAGGCGCCCACCGCGCACCTGTGCGCGGCGAAGTCCAGATCGGCGTCGGCGGCGATGACCACCGGTGACGTGTTGCCGAGTTCGAGGGTGATCTTCTTGATGCCGGCCGCGGCCGTGATGCGGCGGCCGACGGCCGCGCTGCCCGTGAAGGTGACCTTGGCCACCCGTGCGTCGGTGACCAGCCACTCCCCGACGGTGCCGCCCGAGCCGACCACCACGTTGAGCGCGCCGGGGGGCAGGCCGGCGGCGGCCAGCACCTCGCAGAGCTTGAGCGCGGTGACCGGTGTGGTCGAGGCGGGCTTGAGCACCACGGCGTTGCCCGCGGCCAGGGCCGGTGCCACCTTGTGCGCCACCAGATTGAGGGGAAAGTTGAAGGGCGAGATGGCGGCCACCACGCCGACCGGCCGGCGCAGGTAGAAACCGAAATAGCCCTCGCCGGAGGGCACAGCATCGAGCGGCACGGTCTCGCCATGGATGCGCTTGGCCTCCTCGGCCGCGATCTGGAAGGTCTGCGCCCCCCGGTCGGCCTCGGCGCGCGCGTATTTCAGGGCTTTGCCCGCCTCGGCCACGATGGTCTGCGCGAAATCCTCGCGCCGTCCGCGCAGCGTGGCCGCCGCACGGGCGAGAATCTCGGCGCGCCGGTGTGCCGGCAGCGCGGCCATGGTCGTCGCCGCCTGCTGGGCGGCCGCGATGGCCTGGTCCACCTCGTCTGGCCCGGCGCTCGCGACGCGCGCGAGCGGCTCGCCGGTGTACTTGTCCGTCACGATCAGCTTGGCGTCGCCGCCGGCGGCCCGGCCGGCGATGAACAGTGGATAGTCGAGCATGTCTCCTCCCGGAGAGCCGAGCTTGTCACAGGTCGCGGGCTCGGACATCGGGGAAGTGCCCATCGGCGCCACGCAGACGCTTGATCGCCCCGCCGGGATCTGGGAGCTTGGGATGCTTGATTGGCGCCCTCGCGAGCCTGGCCGCAACATTGATCGCCTTCGGGGAAGTGGAAGCTCCTCGCACGGACGGCCCTGCGCTGGAGCTGGCGTGGGACGCTCCCGCGGGTTGTCCCGACCTCGCCAGCGTGCGCGCCGAGATTCACCGTCGCATCGGCGATGTCGAGACCCCGACAGCCTCCGAGCCGATTGCGGCCCGGGGCGAGATCCTCGTCGATGCCTCGGGCAACTACATCCTCTCGCTGCAGACGCGCGTGGGCGACATCACGGGCGAGCGCGTCCTCGCTGGCCAGGATTGCCACCAGCTCGCGGATGCCGCGGCGCTCGTGTTGGCCTTGCTCGTCAATCCCAAGGCGTCGGCGGCGCCGGCTCCGCCCGGACCACCGCCCCTGCCCCCTCCACCGCCCTCGTCGCAAGATCCCCCTGGCCCCGCCCGCCAGCGCTCCGGCCTCGGGGCTGGCATCGCCGCCGTGTTGGCGGACGGCGTGTTGCCTGGTCTGGCCCAGGGCCTCGCCGCTCGCCTCTTCTACCAGCGAGGGCTCATCGTGGCCGCTGTCCACGTCGCTGGTTTCTTGCCGAAGGAAAAGCCCGCTCCGCTCTGGCCGGGCGCGACTGCTTCCTTCTACCGTCTGGAATCTGCGATCGAGATCTGCGCGACGACCCCGCCCGGCCGGCGAGTCGGCGGCGCGCTGTGTCTCGGCGGAGCCTTGGTCCGGCTGCACGGCGAAAGCGCCGGGGTTTCGACCCCAGGCGAGTCCAACGCCCATTGGATCGAGGCGCTGTTCGAGCCTTCGGGCCATGTCTACTTCACGCCTGCCACGCGACTGCGCCTGGCGGCCGACCTGCGCGGGCTTGGCGCCAGGCCAGACTTCGCTATTCTTGGGTTGGGAACCGTCTATCGTCCGGCCGCGTTCAACATACGCGGGGCTCTCGGAATCGATGTGCTTTTCTAGCCATGGGACAGCAGGGGAACGGCCATTCAGCAGATAGGATGACGTCACTCGCCGCGACGCAGACCGTGCCGGATCCGCCCGGGATCCTGCTTCGGACAGCCGCGGAAGCCATCGATCCGCGCCAGCTTTTCGACTCGCACCTCGCCTTCGTGTGGCGCAATCTGCGGCGCCTCGGTGTCCCCGATGCGCTGGTCGAAGACGCCGCCCAGGACGTGTTCCTGGTCGTGCATCGTCGCTGGGACAGCTGGCATGTCGAGCGCTGCACCGTCGAGACTTGGTTGTTCGGCATCGTGTTGCGCGTGGCGCGCAACTATCGCCGAGCCCAACAACGCCGACTCGCTTGGTTGCAGCCGGCTTGCGACCCGAAGCTGCTCCAGGAAACCCCGAGCCTGGCCGATGGCCCCGCCGAAATCCTCGCCCAGCGCGAGGCCGTCGTGGTCTTCGAACGCGCCCTGGTCTCGCTGGACCAGGCCAAGCGCGCGCTCTTCCTGATGGTCGACGTGGAACAGATGACCGTACCCCAGGCCTCCTCGGCGCTCGGCATCAACGTCAACACCGCCTACTGGCGGCTACGCAAGGCGAGGCTGGCCTTCCGCCGCGCATTGGGGAAGCTGCGCGCCCAGGCCGGCCGTCTGGATGGGAGGAACCGACCATGAGCGACGTGGAGCTCGGACCCGAGGAGCGAGCCCTGATCGCGGCGGCTCGGGAGGCGCATGTCCCCAGCAAAATGCAGCGCGCGCGCGTGCGCAAGGGGCTCGATGCCAAGCTGGCCGCGGGCGTCGCCGTGCCTCTGCTCGCAAGCTCGACTGCGCTGGCCATGGCCGGCAAGATCGGCGCGGGCATCGCGCTCGTCGCGGCCGTGGGAGCCGGCACCGCGTACGTCGTGACCGCTCGCCCGGCCCAAAGAGCACCGGCGGCCCCAACCAGGCACGTGGCGATGCCCGCGAGGATCCCCACGGCGATGAGCGTGCCGAAGCCGCCGCCCGCCGGCGCAACCGAGGCCCTGGGCCCCGCCGCCACGCGCCCGGGCGCCACGCCGCCGCGCACCCCGGTTCGCCGGCGCGAGGCCAGCCCGGCGCCGCCCGCCGATCTGGCGGGAGAACTGGCCCTGCTGACCCAGGCCAGCGCCGCAACCCAACGCGGCGACAGCGCCCGCGCCGAGCGCATCCTCCACACCTACGACCAGCGTTTTCCGTCGGGCCAACTCGCCGAGGAACGCGCCGCCGCCGGCATCCTGGTCCTGTGCGCCTCGGGTCGCACGCAGTCCGCGCGTGACGAAGCCCGCCGCTTCCTCGAACGCTGGCCGCGTTCGCCGCTGGTGGCTCGTATCAACAACTCGTGCGCAGCCGAGGACGAGACGCCTTGAAGGGCTTGGCTCGCGGCCGACCGTGGTGTCTGGTCGGAGCGGTGGCGCTGGGAGCCTTGGGCTGTGACGGCGGCACGACCAAGACCATGGGCTCCCACACGCCCTTCGCCGGCTGCCTGGCCAAGCCGACCGCGCCGCCTGCCGGCCTGGGCTTGGTTCCCTTCTATGTCAAGTACCTCGACGGCCACGGCACGCCCGTGGTGTCGTCGGAGCGTGTTAGCGACGAGGCGCTGCTGCGCGCCTGCCGCATCACGGGCAACATGGTGTCTTTGCGCGAGGACGTGCGCCAGGCCATGGCGGGCAACAACCATCGCGTCGCCGTGCTTGCGATGACCGAACGCGTTACCGACCTTCCGGAGAACGAGGATCTCTACACGGCCTTCCCGAACACGGACTGGAACACCTATCGAGCGGTGAGCGCCACGCGCGTTCGCCCCGTCACCTCGATCAGCGAGGAGAACCTGCTCTGTCTCTCCGGCGACATGTACCCAGGCGATTCGGCGCTGGTACACGTGCTGGCCCACAGCATGCGCGACTTGGGCATCCTCGAGGTCGATCCCCAGTTCGGAAGCCAGTTGCAGACAGCCTACGCCTCCGCCATGGCGCAAGGCCTCTGGGCGAACACCTCCGCGACGAAGGATGCCGACGCCTATTGGGCGGTCGGCGGCCTCGCGTGGTTCGGCGTCGGCGCTCGGCTGCCCGTCAAGTCCCGCGCCGACCTCGCCGACTACGACGCCCCCCTGGCGGCCCTGCTCGCCGCCTACCTGCCGCTCAACGACTGGCACCCCAGTTGCTATCCGTGATCGTGGGGTCGGGGCGGCCGGATTTGAACCGACGAGATCTTGCTCCCAAAACCCCCGCAGCCCCGTCGGAGACGGTGGCATGGGTTCGCACCGTCTCGCAGACATTCGAGATCGATCCGGTGATGAATTCCAAGCGTCACAACCATCCACAGCCGTTTTCGCGGATTTTGGCGCCCCCGTGGTACCTCGAAACCACACCGTGGGTGGCGTCTCGGCTACCATGCCGATCCCGTGCTGGTCCTCGGATCAGCAGAGTAGCCAGCACGCGGGCTCGGCCAGCATCTTGATGGCCCGAGGCACGCGCATGCCACCCAGGTCCAGTGCAATCTACTCAGCCGTCTCGCCCCTACTACTCCGCGCAATCGCGCCGCAAGTACTTCCGCTTCAGCGCCTTCGCCTTGATCGCCCCCGATGCGGTCGTCAGCTCGAAAGCCCGACGATAGATGTCGAAGCAATTGTCGCCCTTGACGTGCTCGGCGCACTCCGTCTGCACTTGCCCGGTGAGTTTATCGATCGTGGCTGGGCAGAAATACCCATCCCGGTCGGCGGGTGGCACCCAGACGTCCAGAAGGGCGCCCACGCGGACGAGCAAGGCTGCCACCTGATCCTCCACGGAGATCGAGCCAACGTGTAGAACCCGGAGCAGGAGAAGCTCCGTCCCCTGCTCGGAGGTCGGCCGGCGCAGGACCAGGCGGTTCTTCATTTTCAGGTTGTCGAGCCGTGGACACGTGCTCGTGTTTTCTCCCGCGAGCTGCCGCGTGTAGACCCCGGAGACATCCGCGACCTTGAGCGCCTTCGCCCACGTTTTGGCCAACCCCGTCTCGCAGATGCCAAAGACCACGACGTGGAGCCCGGGCTTCAGTCCTGGATAGTCGTCGCTCTTGACCACGCGTGGATACTTCTCTGGAAAGTCGAAGGTCTTGACCAAAGCTCCGTCCACGCGTTGGCTTGGGCGCATCACCTCGGCCAGCCACTCCGCTGCCTCCTTCTCCGTTCCTCCGCCACCGAGGATGATGGCTTGGTCGGCGAACGCGGCCCCGGCCGTGGCCGCCAAGAACCAAACTGCAAGTCCGACGGTCTTCGGGTGCATCGGCAGATCCTAGCAGCTGTCGCGCTGTTCAAGATACACGCGCGCAAGCAAGTCGAAGGGGGCTTTGACATCGAGAACCCGTGGTCTCCGAGAAATTATCGCCGCGTGTCAGACAGCTTCCCGATGGAAGAAGCTGGGCATTCCGCCGAGGCGAGACCGGCAGATGATCTTGCCACTCCTCCGAGCCTCGTCCGTGGCCGCGTCGAGTCGTTCCCGGAGCACGCGCCGCTCTTCCTCCACGCAATCGAGCTTCCGCTGCAGCCGGTCGTTGATCGCGGAGGCGATCATCACGATGAGAAACTGCAGCGTCATGGGCAACATCGCTGGTCAACCTGCCCGCTCAAGCCAGGTTTTCCAAGCTCCAGATCCACTCGAAATCATGCGAGAATCGTTGCGAGTTGCGGTAGGGACGGCCCTCACGGGCCGCCCCCCGCACAGATCCGGACAGGCGGCATTACCGCATCCGGCTCCTGCCTTGGG
>JAFGPX010000328.1 GCA_016935975.1 Deltaproteobacteria bacterium | reverse complement strand
GACTTGAGGCCAGTCATGGTCGTCGACCAAGTGACGATGCCGACGGTCTGGATCTTCGAGGCGACCTTCGCGCTCTGCGTAAAGCTGCAATTGCCGCTGCTGCCGCCGCCCGAGCCGCCGCCGGCCTGGCCGCCGCCGGCCTGGCCGCCGCTGGCCTGGCCGCCGCTGCCGCCCCTGCCGGTCGTGCCGGCGCTGCCGGCCTGGCCGCCGCTACCGCCCCTGCCGGTCGTCGTTCCGCCGCTGGCCTGGCCGCCGCTGCCGCCCCTGCCGGTCGTCGTGCCGCCGCTGGCCTGGCCGCCGCTACCGCCCCTGCCGGTCGTCGTACCGCCGCCGCCGGCCTGGCCGCCGCTGCCGCCCATGCCGGTGGTCGTGCCGCCGCTGCCGGCCTGGCCGCCGCTGCCGCCTCTGCCGGTCGTGCCACCGCTGTCGCTCTGGCCGCCGCTGCCGGCCTGGCCGCCGCTGCCGCCCTTGTCGCCGCCGCCCGAGCCGCCGCTTGCGGATGAACCGCCGCTGCCATTGCCACCCGAGCCATTCGTGTTGGCTACCGGTTCAGGCTGGAGACAGCCGACAAGAAACAGACAGGCACAGAAGACGAACGGACTTGAAACTCGTAGCATGAAGATGGCCTCCTTGTCGTACTCTACCTATTTGGGGCGCAGAAACCGGCGAGATCACCAACCGAAATCCGCACGTGCGGGCCAAAGAAACACCGCGGAGCCAGCGGGACGCTTGCACACGAATCGCGCGTCATTGGGATGCTTCTTGCCGCAAACCAGAGCATCGTAGTCACCTTCTTCTGGGTTGCCAAGCCGCATGTTCATGGTGGGTCGCCTGCTCGAGGGAAAAGGCCACCGACCCGGTTAGTGCCACGGGAACGGGGTATTGCTGAAAGATATGCCCGCACGGCACGATGCCTTCCGCCAGAAGCGTTTCGGATGGAGCGCGACCGTGGGGATCGAGCGTCCTAGACGCATTGGGATAACGCGGCGGCCTGGGGACTGGCTAGGCCATCCGCTTGCGCAAGCGCATGGTTGCCACGAACAGGATGATCACGCCAATCATGCCGAGGGCACCGAGCCGCCACCATAGGTCCGCGAAGCCGGCGCCCTTGAGCAGATTGCCGCGCAGGACCTCGATGAAGTAGCGAACTGGATTGACGTAGGTCACCATGCGCAGCCAGGCCGGCATGGCCTGTACAGGCGTCATCACGCCCGAGAGCAGGATGGCCGGCATGATGAAGAGGAAGCCGGCCAGGAAGGACTGCTGCTGAGTCTTGCTGACCGAGGAAATCAGGAGGCCGATACCGAGCGTGCAGACGAGATAGAGCAGGGTTCCCGCCGCCAACACCGCGGGGGGACCGCTGACCGGCACGCCGAAGAGCCACACGCCCGCGGTCAGCACCAGGAACACGTCGAAGCAGCCGATCACGAGCGGGGGCGTCATTTTGCCGAGCAGAAGGACGAGCGGAGGGATTGGCGTCACGAGGACCTGCTCCAAGGTGCCCATCTCGCGCTCCCGCGAGAGCCCCATCGCGGTCACGATCGTGGTGGTGATGACGAGCAGCATGGTCATCACGCCCGGCATCATGAAGGGCGCGGTTTCGAGGCCCGGGTTGTAGAGCGCGCGCGGCTCGGCCCGTATGACGGGCGGGGGCGGCACGTGGGCGCGCGCCAGCCGTTCCCGCAGCAGATCCTCGGCGGTCTCGCCGAAGTAGCGCGCGGCCGCGCTGGCCACCACCATGGCGCGGTTGGGGTCTGTTCCGTCGAGCAGAACCTGAACCTCGGCGGGGCGCTCCGCCAGCACATCCCGTTCGAGTCCCGGCGGCAGCACGATGGCCGCCGCGGCTTTTCCAGAGCGCAGCTCGGCCGTGGCTGTCGTGACGCTGGCCCCGCCAGGTTGGCGCTGCAGCGTGTGGTCGGCGAGCAACCGGCGTGCGTGCATGCGACTCGTGGCGGTCCGGTCCAGATCCACGACCAGCGTGGGCACGTTCTCGAAATCGAAGTCCACGGCGTAGCCGAGGATGACGGTCTGCAGGAGCGGGGCCACGATGAGCAGGAACATCACCCGCCGGTCGCGCAGCGTCTGCCGCACCTCCTTGCGCACCACGGCCGCCAGTGCCACGGCCCAAGCCCGCCCTCGCTTGCCGGCCTTCTGCATCCGCTCCGTGCCTTCTGCCCGCTCCGTGCGCTCTTTGCCGATCATGCCAGCCTCCGTTTGAAGCGCAGGGTGGCGAGCGCGAGGATGACCACGGCGAAGGCCAGAAGCGCCAACAGGTCGAGCGCGATGACCTGGAAGCCGCCGCCCTTGAGCATCAGGGTGCGCAGGGCGTGCACGAGGTAGCGCGCCGGCACCACCACGGTGAGCGCCTGGAGAATCCAGGGCATGTTCTCGATGGGCACCAGCATTCCCGACAGCAGGAGCGAGGGCACCAGCGAGGAGAGCGCCCCTGCCTGCGTGGCCACCAGTTGGTTGCGCGCGAGGACCGAGACGAGCAGACCTTGCCCGAGCATGCCGGTCAGGAAGAGCAGTCCGGCGACGAAGATCATCGGCAAGCTGCCGTGGATGGGCACGTCGAACACCGTGGTGCCCAGGCTGATGACGAGCAGCAGTTGCAGCATGCCGAGGGCGAGATAGGGCAAGAGCTTGCCGAGCACGATCTCCAGACGACCGACCGGCGAGGCGAAGAGCTGCTCCATCGAGCCGCGCTCCCACTCGGCGGCGATCGTGAGCGCGGTGAGCAGCACGGCCGCGATGGCCAGGAGGTACGCGGCCACCCCCGGCACCATGAAGAGGGCCGAGCGACTGGCGGGGTTCCATAATGTGGAGACCTTCACGGCCAGCGGCGGCGAGTCTGCGAAACCGGCGCGGCTGCCGCCGTGCGCGCGGAGGATGGCGTCGATCTTGCCCATGATCTGGCGGGCCGTGTTGCCGTCGCTGCCGTCCACGAGCAGCTGGACCGGGCTGTCGCGTCCGGCGTCGAGCTCGCGGGCGAAGCCGGCCGGGATCACCAGCGCCGCCATGGCTTGCCCCCGGCGCAGTTCGGTCTGCGCGGCCCGCGCGTCGCTCCCCGCCACGGCCGCGAAGTCGCGGCTGCCGAAGACGGCGCGGGCGAGCTCGCGTGAGGCCGCGCTGCGGTCACCGTCGGCAACCACGAGGGGGATGCGCTCGATGTCGAAGCTCAGGCCGAACCCCAAGAGCAGCAGCATGATCACGGGCAGGGCGAGCGCGATGTACAGCGTGCGCGGGTCGCGCCGGATGTGCAGCACCTCTTTGGCCGCCATGGCGGCCACGCGGCGCAGGAAGCGACCCTGGCGCGAGGTCATGCCGCCGGCTCCGCGCGGCCCAAGGCCGCCAGGAACACGTCCTCCAGCGAGGGGTCGGCGGCTTCGACGACGACTTCGCGTCCGCCCGCTCTCTCCACGGCGAGCTTGACGCTGGCCTCGTTCCACAGCGCGGGCTCGGCTTGCAGGTGCAAGCCGGCGCCGAAGGGCTCGAAGGCCAGGATGCCGGGCTGGGCGCGCACGGCGGAAGTCGTGGCGGCGAGGTTCTCGCCGCGCACCAGGAAGACGCGGCCGGGGACGTAGGCGCGCTTGAGCGCGGCCGGCGTGTCGAGGGCGATGAGCCGACCTGCGGCCATGAGCCCGATGCGGCGGCAATACTCGGCCTCGTCGAGGTAGTGGGTGGTCACGAAGATGGTGGTGCCCGAGGCCGCGAGCTGGCGGATGACTCGCCAGAAGAGGCGTCGCGCCTGTGGATCCACGCAGGCGGTGGGCTCGTCGAGGAAGAGCACGGCCGGCCGGTGCAGGATGGCGCAGGCCAGGGCCAGGCGCTGGCGCAGCCCGGCCGGCAGCGTGCCGGTGATTCTTGGGCCGAGACCGCCGAGGCCGCACAGCTCGGTCACCTCGGCGGCGCGGCGCGGAAGAGCGCGGCCGGAGATGCCATACGCGCCGCCGAAGAAGTCGAGGTTGTCCCTCACCGGCAAGTCCAGGTACAGCGAGAACTTCTGCGACATGTAGCCGATGGCCGCTTTCACCGCCTCGGGCTTTTGCCCCACGTCGAAGCCGGCCACGCGTGCCGTCCCGCGCGAGGGCAGGAGCAGGCCGCACAGCATGCGAATGGTGGTGGACTTGCCTGCGCCGTTGGCGCCGAGGTAGCCGAAGATCTCCCCGGCCTCGACCGAGAAGGACACGTCGGTCACGGCCCGGAACGCGCCGAAGTCGCGGCCGAGGCCCACCGCCTCGATGGCCATCTCACTCACGCGTCCCCTCGTTCGCGTTCGCGATCGGCCTGTTCGAGTCGCGCCAGGAAGAGCGTCTCGAAGGACGGGGCGGTCTGCCGGCAGGCCGGGCTGCGTGCGAAGTCGTCCAGCAGCGCGCCGGGCTCGCCTTCGAGGAGCAGGCGGCCCTCGTGCACCAGCGCCACGCGATGGCAGCGCTCGGCCTCGTCCATGTAGGGCGTGGACAGGAGCACGGTCATGCCCTCGGCGACGAACTCGTGCAAGAGCGCCCACAGCTCGCGGCGGCTGACGGGATCCACGCCGACCGTCGGCTCGTCCAGAAGCAGCACTTCGGGTCGGTGCAAGAGCGCGCAGGCCAGGGCCAGCTTTTTGTACATGCCGCCCGACAGGGCGTCGGCGCGGCGGCCGGCAAACGGTTCCAGTCGCGTGATGCCGAGCAGGCGCGCGCTGCGCTCGCGGAAGTCCTGCTTGGGCAGGCAGAAGAGGCGGGCGAAGAAGCGCAGGTTCTCCGCGACCGAGAGATCGGGGTAGAGACTCGACTGCTGGGGCACGAGCCCCAGGCTCTCGCGCACGAGCGAGCCGCCGCTGGCCACGTCGCGGCCAGCGACCAGCGCCCGGCCGCCGTCGAGAGCGATGAGCCCGGCCAGGGCTCGGATGGCCGTGGTCTTGCCCGCGCCGTCGGCTCCCACCAGGCCGAAGAGCTGGCCGCGCGGCACCGCGAAGGACAGCCCGTCGAGAGCGCGGGTCGCACCGAAATCGCGGGTCAGCTCTTGGGCCTCGATGGCGTTCACCGTCGCATCCTCACGGCCGCGCCGTGCCCGGCAGGGCGATGTCGACCGGCATGCCGGCGCGTAGCTTGCCGTCGCGATTGGCGACGATGACCTCGATGGGATAGACGAGGCGGTCGCGATCGCTGCGCGTCTGGATGTTGCGCGGGGTGAATTCGGCCCGCAACGCCACGACCGACACGCGGCCTCCGAAGCGCTCGCCGGGATAGGCGTCGGCTTTGACCTCGGCCGGCGCGCCCGGCTTCACCAAGGCCAGCTCGGCGTTGGGTAGATAGAAGGTCGCGCGCAGCTCGCGCAGATCGAGCAGGCGAATCGCGATGGCGCCGGGCGCGAGCAGCTCGCCTTCCTCGTGCGGCAGCTCCGCGACGTATGCGTCGCGCGGGGCGCGCAGCTCGCAGTCGGCGGCCAGCAGGCGGGCCCGCCTAAGGGTGGCCGCGACCGCCTGCGCCTGCTCCTCGGCGGCTTGCGCCTGCGCCGTCGAGGCGCGCCAGGTGGCCCCGGCCGAAACCATCTGCTCCTGGCTGGCGGTGGCCTGGGCTCGCATGGCGCGCACCTGTTGCTCCAGCGCCTCGGCGCTCGAGCGCGTCTGGTCGCGGCTCGACAGCGCCACGTCCTTGGCCACGGCTTCCAGCCGCTGCGACTGACGCAACGCCGCGTCCCGTTGCGCGGCCAGAGAGGCGGCCTGCGCCAGGGCCGCGGCCTTTGCCGAAGCCGCGACCTGCCGGCTGCCGCGCGCCGCTCCCGTGGACAGCTCGGCGGCTCGCGCCTGGGCTTCGGCCGCCCGCAGGCGCGCCTCGATCTCGGCCACGGCGGCCTGCGCGTCGGCGCAGTCGAAGGTGACGAGCAGATCCCCTTTCTTCACGGCGTCGCCCTTGCGCACGTGGATGCGTTCGATGCGCGCCCCGACCCGCGAGCCGAGATCGATCGGGGTGCCCTCGATCTCGCCCGACCCGCCCGCCGGTCCGCGCAGGGCCTGCGCCTGCGAGCGCAGGCGGACGCCGAGCAAGGCGCCGAGGCCCAACACCAGTACCGTGAATGCGATAGCGACACGCTTCATGGGAAGGCTCGCGAGCAAGGTCCATGCCGAGGGAGGAGAGGGCGGAGGGGAGAGGAGAGCAGGGAGGCCGGGAAGGGAATGGCTTTGGAGCTGGAGCCACGCTCAATGCCGCTCGCTCAAGGGAAAGACAGGGAGGAACGGAGGAACAGAGACGGAACCCAGGAATGGCGGAATGACAAGGACCTTCCGGCTCTGTTCCTCCGCTTCTCCCTGTGGATCTTCCCCAGGTGACCGGCATTGGAGCTAGAACCTCTTCTTCCTCATCCGTCTTCGTGTTCTCCGTGATTCCATCCGTGGCGTCGCGCCGAGAGGATGGTTGTACGGAAAACCGGCGGGCTGGCGCTACCGCCAGGCTTTGACGATGGCTTGCAGCAGGTCGGCGAATACGTTGCTGCTGCTGCTGCTGCCCCAGCCCCGCACGGTGCCGCCCGTGTCGCCGGCGAAGAAGGCCGAGGACTCGGCGACGGCCATCTCGCTGCGCGACTTGCGTTCGCGTTCGGCCAGATCCTCCATCTCTCGCGCGCGGGCGACTGCGAGGCCGCCCTGCTCGACGAAGCGGATGACCTCGGCCAGTTCGCCCGCGTCGAACCACATCCCGTCCGCCTTGCAGACGTCGACAACCACCCCCGAGACGCGGCCGAAAGCCTGCCGGTTCATCAACTTGCCGCACACCGGGCAGCGGACGTAGCGCACGCCGGCCTCGCGCCCGACCGCACGCTTGGGCAGGGCCAGATGCAAGCCCGACGGTGTGTCGCGGGCGGCGACCAGCCGATCGAGCATGGCGTGCGACAGGAACAGGCCCCCGCACCGGTCGCACTCGTCCACGCTCATCTCCTCGTACTCGCGGGCCTGCAACTTGGCTCCGCAGCGGGGGCAGTCGCAGCCAGCCGCCGACTTGGCCCGCCCGCGGCCGCGGACCAGCGGCTTGCCGCAAGCCTGGCAGTGCGCCGCGCCGGCCAGATTCCAGGCCAGGCACCGGGCGCAGCGGCAGGTGGCCACGGTCGAGGCGCAGTAGGGGCAGGCGCGCGTGCCGACCTTGATGGAGCCGCCGCAGCTCGGGCAGCGCACGCTGCGGGCTTCCTTGAGCACCGGGGTGCAGTGGCAGACGCGCACCTGCGCTCCGGCGCCGGCCGGCGGCTCCAGCACGCCACCGCAGCGCAGGCAGATGACAGGGTCGAGCATGGTCGCAGCCACGAGTGTATCGCCGTCCGCCGGCGTTTCGCCAGTGCCCCCGGGTCGCGCCTGTCCGGAATCCCGGCGGGCTGTCGGGCAAACCGGCAGGTGCCAAGGCGAATCCCTGGGCAGCGAACGGGTTGGAGTCTGCGCGATCTCGGAGTTTTCACCGCAGAGAACACAGAGAGCACAGAAACCGGAAGAGAAGGGTTTCCGGATCCGGACCCTTCCGCTTCCGGTCTGGACTCTGTGTTCTCCGTGTCCTCTGTGGTTCATTCCGAGGGTGCCTCGTGTTGGCACAAGGCCTGGGTTCTTGGGGAAACCAGACCGTTTGGTGCTCTAGCCGGTGCTGGACTTGTCGCCGCGGCATCTTCTTTGCTTCACCGCGGGCCGATGCTGGAGACAAAGACGCTTGTCCTGTCGTTGTTCCTCTTGGCGCTCGCGGCCAGGCCGGCTCGCGCGGACGAGGTGCGGACCCTGAGCCTCGCCGAGGCGCTGCGCATGTTGGAGTCGCAGAGTTTCGTTCTGGCCGAGGCCAAAAGCCGGGTCGAGCAGGCGCGAGCGCTCGTCGGACAGGCCACGTCTCCGCTTTTGCCCCAGGTTGCCGCGGCTGGTGGCTACGTGCGCAATAGCGACGAGGCCAAGGTCGGGTTCCGAGAGACGTTCGGACCCATTTTCAGTGGAATCGGTCAACCCATGCCGGAGGGGATGCCCGGCACGCTCTACATCCAGCCCATCGGGGTGTGGACCGTGTCGGCGTCGGCCAAGGTCCCGCTCGTCGTGCCGAGCGCCTGGGCGGAGCGCAAGGCGGCCGAGCGGGCGAGCGAAGCGGCGGCAGCTTCTTTGGGCGCGGTTCGCCTCGGTTTGCGCGCGGCTTTGGCGCAGGCCGCGTGGGCCGCCGCCGCAGCCGAAGACGTCGTGGCTGCTTCCGAGCGCGCGGTGGTCCTCGCCGAAGAGCACCGTCGAACTTCGGCGCGCATGCACGAGGCCGGTGAGACGGCGGCTCTGTCGGTGCTCAAGGCCGAGACCGAGGTGGTCAGGCGGCAGAGCGATCTCTTGCGGGCGCGGGCCGATCTCTCTCGCGCGCGCCTGGCCATCGGCGTCTTGCTCGGCAAGTCCCTGCCGCTCCGCGTGCTGCCCGATCCGGTGCCGGACACGGCTGCGCCGAGCGAGATCCTGGTGCGCGAGGCGCTCGAGCAGCGTCCCGAGGTCGCGGCCAGCTTGGCCAAGATCCGCGCCGCCGACGCTTGGACCCTGTCGGCCCGCCTGCGTTTGTTGCCGCAGCTTTCGGGCAGCGCCGCCGCGTTCGCGTCGGACATGCCCTATCCGACGGGCGAGAAGCAGGGCTGGCGCCTGACCGTCGATCTGATGTGGCCGCTCTTCGATGGCGGCTACCGCGGCAGCAAGCGCGCCGAGTCCGCGGCCGAGGGCCAGGGGGCGCGGGCAGCGGCCGAGGCGCAGCGCCTGAGCATTGCGCAGGAAGTTGCCGACGCGGCTCGTGACGTGCAGGTGGCCAAGGAACGCCTGCGCCTGGCCGAGCAGCAGGCCAAGTTCGCCGCCGAGGCCGCGGCCTCGGCGAACAGGACCTTCGCGGCCGGCGTGACCGGCTCCTTGGAGGTGCTCGACGCCAACGACCGCCTGTACCTGGCCGACGTGGCCTTGGCGGAGGCGCGCGGCCGCCTGGGCGTGGCCAGTGCCGCTTTGTCGAAGGCGGTGGGACGCGACTTCTGAGGCGGTATCATGACCGGCGCCCGCAATGCATCGAAGCGTCCGACCATGACGAAGACACCGCCGCCGCCCGGGTACGAAGAGATCCAACGCGAGGAGATGTCGCGTCTGTTCGGCCGTGTAACCGCGGCGCGTTTGTTGGCGGTGCCGGTGGCGCTTGGTCTCGTGATCTGGCTGGCCGTCACCAAGGTCACGCCCTGGCGGCGGGGCGTGCTCATCACCTTGGGCGTGCTGGCGGTGGTGCTCTTCGTGCACGAGGTGCTGCGCTACCGCCGGCACGGCCTCGGTCGCCGGGCTTTCGCCGTCAACTTCGGCTTCGTGGCGCTGGGGCAGGCCGCGGTCGCGTTGGCCACGGGAGGCCTCGCCAGCCCGGTCTTCTTCATCATGTTTCCCGTGGGCCTGGTGGCCGCCATGCTGGTCGAGCCGCCGTTCCTGTTCGTGCTGGTCGGGACACAGGCCGTGGCGGTGTGGGCGATGGCCTGGATCGAGATCGGCGAGTGCTTGCCGAATTTCAATCCAATGCCGTTCGGCGGTGGCGCGCTGCCGGGGTGGAACGAAGCCCACGTCTTGTGGAATGCCGGCCTGGCAACCGCCGGACTGGGCGTGATGACTTTCCTCGGCCGCTCCATTCGCCGGGTGCTCGACGGCGTGTTGCGCCGCGCTCTCGAGGCCCGACACGAGGTCTTGCGCGCGCACTCGGAGCGCGCGCGGGAGTTGGCGGCGCTCTCCGGAGAGATCGCCCACGAGCTCAAGAATCCCCTGGCCAGTATCAAGGGGCTTTCGGCCCTGCTCGCCGAGGACGCGCTGCCGGGCAAACCGGCCGAGCGACTGAGCGTCCTGCGCCGCGAGGTCGATCGCATGCAAGCGATTCTCGATGAGTTTCTCAACTTCTCGCGCCCGCTGGTGCCGCTCGCCATCGAGAGCGTCGACCTGCGGTCCGTGGTCGAGGAGGTGGCCGAGATGCACGAGGGCACGGCGCGCGAGCGCGACGTGCGCCTGGCGGTCGTGGCCGACGAGCAGCCCGTGCGTTGCGACCCGCGCAAGATCAAGCAGGCCGTCATCAATCTCGTGCAGAATGCCATCGAGGCCAGCCCGGCCGGCGCGGCGGTGGAGATTCACATCGACGGCGGTCGGCCGATACGCATGCGCGTGCTCGACCTCGGCTCGGGCATCCCGGACGAGCTTGCCTCCAAGGTCTTCGAGCCGGGCGTGACCACCAAGCCGCGCGGCTCGGGCCTGGGGCTGACCATCGCGCGCGCTCTCGTGCGCCAACACGGCGGCGACGTTACGCTTGCGTCGCGCGCGGGCGGTGGCACCGTGGTGTCGATGGAGCTGCCGGCCGAAGAGGGGAGCCCATGAAACCGCGGGTGCTGGTGGTCGACGACGATCAAGGGATCCGCTACACCTTGCGCGAGATCCTGGAATCGTCGGGCTTGCTGGTGGACGAGGCGGCCGACGGCGAGGCGGCCCTGGCCTGCTTCGCGGCGGCGCCCGCGGATCTCGTGATCACCGATCTGCGCATGCCCAAGCTGGACGGCATGGGGCTTCTGGCCCGCTTGCGGGCCGGCTCGCCCGCGCCGCGCGTGGTGGTCATCACCGCGCACGGCTCGGAACGGCAGGCGGTGGCCGCCATGAAGGCCGGCGCCTTCGACTACTTTCGCAAGCCCTTCGAGATGGAGGAGCTGCTGGCCTCGGTCCGGCGCGCGGTCGAGAGCACGCGCCTTTTTCTGGAGAACGAAAGGCTGCGTTGCGAGCTCTCCCTGTCGCGCAGCATGGTGTTTGCGTCCGAGGCCATGCGCCGGCTGGCCCTGCTCGCGGGCCGGGCCGCGGCCCGCGACGTGACCGTGCTCATCTCGGGCGAGAGCGGCACGGGCAAGGAGCGACTGGCCGAGGCCATCGTGGGCGGCTCGCGGCGCGCGGACAAGCCGTTCGTCCGCTTCAACTGCGCGGCCCTCGTGCAGGAGCTGGCCGAGGCCGAGCTGTTCGGGCACAGCCGCGGCGCCTTCACCGGGGCCGTGCGCTCGCGCGTTGGGTTGTTCGGCGAGGCCGATGGCGGCACGATTCTGCTCGACGAGATCGGCGAGTTGGCGCAACCGCTGCAGCCCAAGCTCTTGCGCGCCTTGCAGTCCGGCGAGATCCGAGCCGTGGGCGAGGAACGCGAGCGCAAGGTAGACGTGCGCGTGCTGGCCGCGACCAACGCCGACCTGCAAGCCGAGGTCCGGCGGGGCGCCTTCCGCGAGGATCTCTTCTATCGCCTGAACGTGGTTGCCTTGCACGTGCCGCCCCTGCGCGAGCGACCGGAGGACGTGCCCCTGCTCGTGCGCCATTTCCTCGATCGCTTCGCCGAGCGCTTCGGGACGGCGCCGGTGGCGAACCCGGAGCCTTTGCTTGCGCGCCTTTTCGGCCGGCCCTGGCCGGGCAACGTGCGCGAGCTGGAGAACGCCATCGAGCGTCTGGTCGCGCTCTCCCCCGACGGCGCGCTCGACCTGTCGCTGCTCGACCAGGACGCCAAGTCCGACGAGGCACCTGCGGTCTTCGGCCTGCGCGAGCGCGTGGAAGCCTACGAGCGCGGCCTCGTCCTCGAGGCCTTGCGCACCTGCCGCGGCAACCGCAGCGAAGCCGCCCGCCGCCTGGGCCTGTCGCGCGCCACCCTGCACGACAAGCTGAAGAAGCACGGCATCGCCAGCGGCGGAGGCGGGGAGGAGTAGGGGATGGATGCCGCGGTGCCGGGCAATCCCCCGATCGTGCGGCGGGCCCCGCCCGACCCGCGAAGGTTCGACATCGTAGGGAGGCGGCCGTGGGCGGTCTTGCCACCTGCCGGCGGCCTTGGCCGGTGGCCTGCGCTGCCGCGGATGCAACCTTCTTCGCCGAATGCGCGCCGCGCGTGTATCATCGCAGCACCATGGCAAGCAAGAAGCTATTCGTTGTCGTAGCTGTTGCTGTTGGCAGTGTTGCGTTCGCAGCGGGCTGCGGGGGCATCGGCGACTGTCCGGGCGGCAACTGCGGGATGGAATGCGCCGCCGGCACATTCGCCTCGGGCAGAGCGTGTGTCCCATTCACGGTCTGTCCGGCGGGCTCGTATGTGGCGCAGGCCGGGACGCCGACGAGCGATCAAGCATGTGGCTCGTGCGCAAGCGGCACCTTCAGCGACGCGCAGAACAGCGCGGCCTGCTCGGCTTGGCAGACCTGCGGGCCCGGCTACTACGTGCTCAGCCAGCCTTCCGCGACGGCCGACCGTGTCTGCGCGTTGTGCGGGGCCGGCACGTACACGAGCGGGGAGAACCAGTCGTCGTGCCTCGGCGTCTCCGAATGCCCCGCGGGCACCATGGAAACCAAGGCGGGCACGCCGAGCGCGCCGCCTGTGTGCACGCCTTGCCGGCCCGGCGAGTACTGCGCGGGGGGCACAGCCACGGCGCTGTCGTGCGTGGGAGACGAGTGGGACGACGATGGCGATCCGGCCACCGAGTGCGTGAGCAAGACGGCGTGCAGTGCCGGCTTCTCGGTGACCAGCGTCGGCTCCGCGACCGCCGACCGGACATGCGCGCCCTGTGCCGGAGGCTCGTACAGCCCGACGCAGAACGCCGCCGCTTGCGCCGCGTGGAGCGACTGTCCGCCCGGGACCTATGTGGCGATTGTGCCGTCGCTCACGAGCGACCGCGTGTGTGCCCCGTGCCCGGCCGGCAAGTACACGAGCGTGAAGAACCAGGTCGCCTGTCTGGCTGCGGACGAGTGCCCCGCGGGCACCGTCCAGGTTTCTCCCGGCACCGCGACCGAGCCCCCGACGTGCGGGGCGTGCAGCCCGGGCGAGTACTGCCAGGGCGGCAGCGTGCCGGCGCTCGCGTGCCCGGAGCAGAGCTGGGATCACGACTCCGATCCGGCGACCCAATGCATCCCGTGGTCCTTCTGCCTGCCGGGCCAATACGTCGCACTTCCCGGCAGCGCAACCCTGGACCAGTGGTGTTTCCCCTGCTCTCCCGGCACCTTCACCGCCACGGCCAACCGCCCGGCCTGTACCCCATGGACCGATTGCTGGCCTGGAACCTACGTGACGAGCGCCCCCACCGCGCAGACCGACCGGGGGTGCGGCGAGTGCAGCCCCGGCAGCTTCACGACTGCCAGCAACGAAAGCAGTTGCACCGCCTGGAGCACCTGCCTGGCCAACACCGAATACGTGAGCACGCCGGGGACGTCCACGAGCGACGTCGCGTGCAGCGCCTGCAGCCTCAAGGGCTGCGCCCACTACTGCACGGAGAGCGGTAGCTGCTTCGATTGCGTTTCCTACCAGGACTGCGCCGCCGGATTGTCGTGCGTCGATGGCTTCTGCGAGGATCTCGGCTGCGGCGGCAACGCGTACTTCTCCGAGTCGTTCTCCTCGGGCAATGCCAACTGGTGGGTGATGGACGGCGCTTGGGAGATTGGCTGGGCCGGGGAATGGGCGGGGGATTCGCCCGGGCTGGGCAACGAGGATCCCACGTCCGATCACAGCGCCGACGACCAGAACCAGATGGCTGGAGTGGCCATCGGCGGGCTCGCTCCCGCGGGGGCCATGGCCGAGATGAGCTACTTCACGAGCCCGATCATCGATATATCGCAGGGCCCGACCCCGGTCTATCTGGAGTTCTATCGCTGGCTCAACACCGACAAACAGCCCAACATGAACAACGCCGTGGAGGTCTTCGACGGCGGCCGATGGGTGCCCCTGTGGTCCGGCCCGCAGGCGGAGGAGAGCGCCATCACCGAAAGAGGGTGGTCCCGGCAGTGGTTCGATGTCACGCCGTTCCGGAACCGCTTGTTCATGGTCCGCTTCGGCTACCAGATCCTGGACGCCGAGGCGCCCGCCGTCGGCTCGTGGAATATCGACGACGTCCGCGTCGCCAACACGCTGACCTGCCAGTAGTAGCGGCTGCGGCACGGCATGGCGCCGAGGCAAGGCCGGTTCCCGGGCGGCAGGCGCTGGCGCAACGCCGACCGGGTTGCCGGGCCCGCGCGTTCGGCGGGTATGCCTAGTGGTGGCGATTCCGTCCGAGCAGCTCCTCGCACTGCTCGGGCATGGCCGGCGCGCCTTCCCCGGGCGGCTTGCGTTTGGCCCAGGCCTTGGCCGCCTCCTCGGACAACCACCAATCCAGCGAGGCGTCGCAACCTTCGCCCTCGGGCAGCGGTTGTGGCTGCGCGCAGTCGGGGCTGTCGTCGGGACAGCGCAGGCGCGCGTGCAGGTGGTCGTGGTGCCCCCACCACGGACGCACGATGCGCAGCCACGGACCGCGCCGGGCCTCGTTCTTGCACAAGGCCCGCTTGATGGCCGGATGCACGAAGATGCGGTCCACGGCGGGATTCGTCGCGACCAGCTCCACCAGGCGCGCGACCTTCTTGTTCCAGGCGGGCAGCAACTTCTTGGTGCGCAGATCGACGACCACGGGCGCCGGCGGGGTAGGGTCCAGGCCCGGCGTCCACGGCCTGGCCGGCGGGGCGTACCAGATATCCACGTCGATGCCGCTCTGGTGGCTGCGGTGGCCGGTGGCCGTGGGGCCGCCGCGCGGCTGTCCCAGATCGCCGACGAAGAGCGGGAGTAGCTTCTGCCGGCGGACCTGCGCCGCCAGGTCGCGCACGAACGCGATCAGCATGGGGTGGCCGAAGTGACGATTGCGCTCCGGGTGCACGACCACGAAGCCCCGGCCGCGCAGGGGCAGGGCCCGCGCGCCGCGCACGCACCCCGCGCCGGGCTGGCCGATGACCAGCGCGGGTCCAGGCGTCGGGGCGGTCACTCGGCTCCACCGCGGGTCGAAGGCCTGAATCGTCGCCGCGGCGTCCCTGGCCGGGCCGGCGTCCTGGGGCCCGCCATCGGGCGTGGCCGCGGCGGACAGGGAAGAGAGCAGCGCAAAGAGGGCGACCATCGGAAGCTCAATCTGCCCGGCCTGGGCGCCTTTGGCCAGTTCCATCGGCATTTGGTCCCGGGCGCGGGGCTCCTCCAGCCGGCGGCATTCCGTCCGGATCGACGTAGAATGAACAACTCCTGCCTCAGGATCTCTCGAATGCGCACCCTCTTCGCGTTTCCATCTGCACTTGTCACGAAACCCCTCTTCATCGCTGTCGCTTCGCTCGTTTCCTGGCTGGCCATCTCGGCTGCGCACGCCGAGATCGTCCAGGTTCCCGAGGGCGGCAGGCCCGTTCCGGTTGGTCAGGACAGAGTGGTCTGCGGGAATTCGCCCGAGGGCTGGCAGCTGTCGTCCGACCACCGCTCCATACGGCCGCCGGCGAGCGCCAGCGTTCCGCATCGATCCTTCGAGGTTTCCGTGGCCGCGGACGCGGCCGGTTGTGCGCGGCCCCAGGGCACGCTGACCTTGGTGGCCACCGGGCGCTGGCCGGAGATCGATCCTGCGAGCGTGACCTTCTACCCCGACGAGGGCCGCCTGGAGCTCAAGGGCTCTCGCCTGGAAGGCATGCAGGTTGCCTGGCAAGCCGGGAACAACACGGGACGCGAAACCTGTCTGGCCCCGGTGACCGCCGGGAAGGCGCAGCACTGCGTGCTCCCCTTGCAGCGCGATCTCCCCTCGGCAGCAGAGCTTCGTTGGCTGCCCGCGCACGCCGTGGACGCGGCGGACGCCGTGTTCTTCGACCAGCGGGGGCAGCGCGCGAATGCCGCCAAGTTCGTCATCCGCCCGGCTCGTTTCGTGCTCGGGCGGGTGTTCGAGCCGGCCGAAACCCTCGATATCTCGCAGGGATTGGGCACCGTCTCGCTGGCCCACCCGGAAGCCATCGCCACCGTCGACTGCGGTTTGGCCCGTTGCGAGTTCGGCGAAGGCAGAATCACGGTGCGCTACGTGCCCGCCGTGGCGAGTCAGGTCTACGTCAGCGCGCGTCTGGCCCCCCGGTTCTTCGCCAAGCACGGGGACAAGCTCGAGACTTCTGCCAGCGCGAGATTCGCCCTCCTGCGCTGTCCCCTGTCCGTCGCTTCCGGGCCGCCCCTGCGCGACGCGGAGGCGCCGCATATCCTGGTCAAGATGGACGAGCGCTGCCGGACGAGCGCTCGCTTGCGCTGGACCGTCGGCGCCGAACCCGCCGAGGTGGTTCGCGAAGTGCATAGCGGCGAGGGCGATTTCGTTCTGCTCAGGACCGGCCAGATCGCCGGGGGCAGCGTCACCATCACGGCGTCGCGCGCCGATATCCTGGCGGGCGTGATCGGCTCGGTGACCAGCCCGACCATGGCGCCGCCGCGCCCGCAGTCCTTTCTCGAGCTACCGAAGCACGGGCCCATCAACTTCATTCCGACGAACCGCGAGGCCCAGTGGTCGGTCGCCGGCGTCGCCAACGCTTCTCTCGTGCCCCTCGGCCTTCCCGGCGCCTATTCCGTCCGGACGGAGAAGGACCGGACCTTCCTACGCGGGGCGCGCAACGGCGCCGGCTTCGTGAACCTGCGCTACGCCTACCGTCGCGACGACCTGCCGCAAGGATTCGAGGATGTGGATCTGGCGGTCCTGACCGAAACCATCACCCGCCCGCTGCACGAAGCCTCGGTGCCCGTTTCCTTCACCGATGCGAAACGCCAGCCAGGACCGCTGGCGGAATTCCTGTGCGCGGATCCGGGCGGCAAGGCGACCCCGCTGGTCGTGGGCCAGACGGCGCAGATCCCTTTTGTCGCGCGTGGAACCTGCCGCGTGGTCATCCACCAGGAGCGCCTGTCACCCGAGGATGGACAGCAAGAGGTGGTCCTGGAGATCGCGGTGACCAGCGCCAGTGGCCGCAGGCGTTCCGAGGCCAGCGTGAACGAGCGCATGGTCCTGCGTCCAGGGGGACATTCTCGGGTCTTCTATCTGAAAGGCATCACGCGGCAATTCGATCAGGTCACGGTTCGCCTTTCCCACGTCGTGGACGAAAGCCGCTACGTTCTCGGAAGCGCCGGCAAGCAGGTGCCGCCTTCGGCGCAGTGGACGGCCACCGTGGAGGGGGGCCGCGCGCGGCTGTACGTCAGCCTCAGCGTGCCGGCGGGCCTCTATCGCATCAACGAGCCGGCCGCGTCGCTGACCTTGAACTTCGGCGTGCTCGGCCGCATCACTTGGCTCGACCGGCGGGGCAAGGAAGGGCTCCTGGGCCTCGAAACCGGCGTGCTCGGCGCCAGCCTGATTCCCCAGCAGTACGAAGGCAGCCCTGCCTTTCCTCCCACTCTCGTCACCTTGCTGGGGCTCGGTCTCCGCGTCGAGGTCGGCCAAGGCGCCGCCATAGGCGTGCACCTCTGGGGCGCCTACGAGTTCCGCAGCGAGTACTCCTACACGCCATCCGGTGCCGAGGCGGCGCGCAGCGCCACGCACTGGTCGCTGCTGTTCGGCCCGAGCATCTCCATCGGGAACGTCGGCACGGATCTTTAACCCGACTTGTCCTCCGCGAAGCGGTCGAGCTTGCGGTACATCGTGCGGCGATCGAAACCCAGGATCTGCGCTGCCGTCGTCTTGTTTCCGCCAACCGCTTCCAGGACGCGGAGGATGTAGCGCTTCTCTATCTCGTGCATGGGCAGGAACTCGGCGGGATCGTCGCCAGAAGGCAGGAGCGGCGCACGCTTGTAGTCGCGGATGGATTCGGGCAAGTCCTCGACCACGATGTTCTCGTAGCGTGTCAGCGCGACCGCGCGCTCGATGGCGTTTTGCAGCTCGCGGATGTTCCCTGGCCAGGGGTAGGCAAGCAGCCGTTCCGCCGCGGGCGACGAGATGCCGGTCACGTTCTTGCCGAGCCGCTTGGCCAGCTTGCCGGCAAAGCTCTGCGCCAGGAGCAGGGTGTCTCCGCCGCGGGCCCGCAGGGGGGGGACGTGGATGCGGATGACGTTGACGCGGAAGTAGAGATCTTGCCGGAAACGCCCCTCCTCGACCGCCGCCTCGAGGTCGTGATTCGTGGCCGCGATGATGCGAGCCCGGAAGGGCACCTCGCTGTCGCTGCCCACCGGCCGCACCGTCCGCGCCTCCAGCGCGCGCAGGAGCTTGGCCTGCATGCCCGGCGGCATGTCGCCGATCTCGTCGAGAAACAGGGTGCCGGAGCCCGCCTTGACGAACAGGCCCACGCGTGAGTCCTTGGCGTCGGTGAAGGCTCCGCGCGCGTGACCGAACAGCTCGCTTTCGAGCAGGCTGTCGGTCATGGCCGCGCAGTTCAGGGCCACGAAGGGCCCGCTGCTGCGCGGTCCACGGTCGTGCAGGGCGCGAGCCACCAACTCCTTGCCCGTGCCGCTCTCGCCCGTCACCAGCACGGTGGAGTCGGTCTGCGCGGTGACGTCGATCAGGTTGCACATGCGTCGTATCTCCGAGGACTCCCCGAGAATGTCCGAGAAAGCGGGTTGCGCGGTCACGACCTCCCGCAGGCGTCTCACTTCCTCGCGCAGTTGGCGATTCTGGCAGGCCCGCTCGGCGGCGACCGCGAGCTGGTCGATCTCGAAGGGCTTGGTCACGAAGTCGTAGGCGCCGGCGCGGATGGCCGCGATGGCGGTTTCCAGGCTGCCGAAGGCCGTGATGACCAGGATGGGCAGATCCGGTCGCATGTCGAGAATGCGCCGGCTCAGCTCCAGCCCGTTCATCTGCGGCATGTTGATGTCGGCCAGGACGGCATCGAACTCGTGCTCCCCGATGCTGGCCAGCGCCTCGGCGGGCGAATTCGCCACGTGCACGTCGAACCCCTCGTGGCCCAGGCCGTCCTTGACCAGTCGACACAAGTCGACGTCGTCATCCACGATCAGCAGGGTTCTGGTCATCGGTGGCCTCCGTAGGTTGCGACGCGGGTAGGTACATGGAGAAGCGGCTGCCTTTCTCCGGGGCGCTGGCAGCGGCCAGCCAGCCTCCGTGGTCGCGCACGATACCATGGGCGACCGAGAGTCCGAGACCCGTGCCGCTGCCTACGTCCTTCGTCGTGAAGAATGGTTCGAAGGCGTGACGAAGCTGTTCGCTGGTCATGCCCACGCCGGTGTCCTCCACGTGCAGACAGGCATAGCTTCCGGCCGTGGCGGCAACGCCGGCGGGCGGCGAAACCACCTCCTCGCACGAGCGAATCGTGAGGGTCCCACCGCCCGGCATGGCCTGGACGGCATTCACCACGAGATTGGTGAGCGCCTGTTCGATGAGCGAGACGTCGATGTCGGCGAACGGCTCGGGGTCCTCGCGAACGATGGTGCACGTGATGCCCGACTTCTCGGCCATGGGGCGCAGCAAGGAGATCGTTCGCTCCACGACGCCCCGCAGGCCTTCCCGCCGGTGCTCGGGCTTCCTGCGCCGGGCAAAACCCAGAAGCTGTCGGATGATGCCGGTCATGCGCTCGGTTTGGTCGACGATGGACTGCGCGCTTTCGACCAGTTCGGCGCCCGAAACCTGCCCGCGCAGGATCATCTTGGCGCGTCCCGAGACGACGTTGAGAGGCGTCCCGAGCTCGTGCGCCACCCCCGAAGCCAGCTTGCCCACCGTGGTCAGACGGTCGGCGTGACGGAGTTGCTCCGAGGCGGCGAGCCGTTGGTTGGTTTCTTCCTCGACCCGCGCCTGCGCCGCCGCCAGTCGTTCGCACATCTGGTTGATCTCCTTCGCGAGCACGCCCACCTCGTCGTTCTGGTGGAGATCGAGGGGGCCGGTCAGGTCGCCGGCTCCAATCCGTCGCGCCTTGGCCACCAAGCGGCGCATGGGACGCCCGACGAACAGGTAGCCGGCCACGGCGACAGCGAGAAAAGCCGCGAGCGCCGCCAAGGCGGTGCGCGTGAGCGTCTGCATGATCTCCTCGCGAAACTGCCTGTCGCGTTCGGTGAGCGGACCGGAGATCTCCAAGGCGCCGATGGGTTGGCCCGCGACGGCAACCGGCAGGTAGGTGAGCAGGGTTTCGCTGCCCGCCACGGTTTCCACGAAGTGGCGCTCCTCGTCGCCGGCCAGGCCGGCCAGCTTCTTGCTGTTCACGAGAGGCTCCTGACCCGGCTTGTCGGTACTTGGCAGGCGCACGAACCGCAGGTCGAGTTGCTGGGTCCGGCGCACGCGATCCGCAGCGTAGGCGAGCATCTCCAGGGCCAGGGCCGGGCCCTCTTGGCGCCAGATGCCGGTCAGAGCCGGCCGCAAGGCGCGGCCGACGAGGAGCGAGTTCTCCCGCGCTCTCTCTTCCGCGGCCAGCATCTGCCTCCGTGCGGCTTGGTAGCCGCGCACTCCGAACACCAAGACGATGGCGGCCAGAATGGATACCGTCAGTTTTGCGGCTAGCCTCATATGCGCTGCATGCTACATCGAATCGGTGCCGGGCCGGCCACGGCCGAGCGACGCTGCTTTTCGTGAGGCCGATGCCGACGCGACCATGGTTCGCTGCCACGGTTGGCAACGGCACGAACCGCGGCGGCCAGTCCGGACCGAGACCTCGGACGAACCGCGCGTCGCTACTTCGTTGTCTCGGCGGGTTTCGGCTCGGGTTTCTTCTCCGCCTTGACTTCGGTGGCCTTGGGCTCGGGTTTCTTTTCCGCCTTGACCTCGGTGGCCTTGGGCTCGGATTTCTTTTCCGTCTTGACCTCGGCGGCCTTGGGTTCGGGCTTCTTCTCCGTCTTGACTTCGGTGGCCTTGGGCTCGGGCTTCTTCTCCGTCTTGACCTCGGTGGCCTTGGGCTCGGGTTTCTTCTCCGCCTTGACCTCGGTGGCCTTGGGCTCGGGCTTCTTTTCCGTCTTGACCTCGGTGGCCTTGGGCTCGGGCTTCTTTTCCGTCTTGACTTCGGTGGCCTTGGGCTCGGGCTTCTTGGCCTTGTTCTCGGATGCCTTTGCGCCCTTGCCGCCCTTGAGAGCGACAAGCTCCTTGCTCAGTTCCTGGAGCTTCGTTTCTGCCTCGGAGAGCCGTGCCTTGAGCTGGTTGTGATCGGCGGCTTGACTGGTGGCGCTTGTCTGTTGATTGGCCAGATTCTGCTGGCAGGTCTTGAGCGCCTCCTGGCAAGCGCTGTCTTCGCAGCCGGTGGAGGCGAAGAGCGAGGCGCCAAGAAGCAGCGTGGCAAGCACGGAGGTCGTTCGGTTCATGGGGGCTCCTATGGGTTGGTTCGTTGGTCTACGCACGCGGGCGCGGGACGGGCCTGTCCCCGCAGCCGCAATGTGCAGCAAGCCACATGCCACGCGGCAAACCCGCGCGGGAGACTGGTCGGCAGACACAGGTGCCGTGGCACAGAGTCTCACGTGGCAACTTGTCACGTGCGCATAGGCCGGGCCCGGTTCCTCCGCACGTCCCCATCCCACGATGCCTCCTCAGCGTAGACCGGCCAGCGTGCCCGCGAGCGGTGGCGTGTTCGGGGCGCGGCTCGCGTGGGCGGCTCGCGTGAACGTGAGCGTGCTCGGCCTGCGGCCCGCGTTTTCCGTGCAACGCACACGCTACCGCTCTCGTTCACGCGTCCCGCTAGCCGCGCCCCGGCCCTGCGGGCGGCCCGCAACTACGCGACAGACTCTACGAGCGCTTCTTGCGCCCCAGGCTCGCCTTGAGGGCGAAAGGCGTAATCAGCGTCGTCAAGATGACCATCACGACCAAGGCCGAGAACGTCGGTCGGTCGATCACGGGACGTCCTTGCAACTGCAGGCCGAGCCCGATGTTGGCGAAGATGAGCCCCACCTCGCCCCGCGGGATCATGCCGATGCCGACCGTCAGTCGATCGATGCCCGGTCGCCAGACGCCGAACGAGCAGGCCTGCTTGCCGATGACGGCGGCGACGGTCAGCACCATGGAGAGCCCGAGGACACCCGGTGCGGCGAAGGCCCGCAGGTCGGTGCGCATGCCCATCAAGACGAAGAAGACCGGCGCGAGGAAGGCCGAGATTGGCTTGATCAGCTCCTCGAGCGTGTGCTCGCCGCGGTCGACGAAGCCGCGGTAGTGCACGTCCTCGAGGATCAGGCCGGCGGCGAAGGCGCCCACGATGGGGGCCAGACCGATGAGGTTGGCCATCCAGGAGAGGAGAAAGCACCAGGCAAGTCCAAGGGCGAGCAGTACCCCTCGCGCCTGCAAGCGCGAGGCGAAGTGGAAGAGCTTCGGCGAAAGGAAGACGCCGATGACCAGCGAGCCGGCCAGAAACAGCGCGGCCTTGAGGACGATGAGCGCGATCGCCCCGTAGGAGAAGGCGGCGCCGCTGCCGGCGGTCGCGATCGCGCCGCTGACCACGGCGAGGACGACCAACCCCATCACATCGTCGATGACAGCGGCTCCCAGGATGATGCGCGCCTCGGCGGTCGCCAGTCGTCCCAGGTCCTGGAAGACGCGCGCGGTGATGCCCACGCTGGTGGCGCACAAGGTGGCCCCTACGAAGGCATGCACGTAGACCGACTGGGCGGGCAGCAGCCAGGCGCTGGCGGCCCACCCCAGGCCGAACGGCGTCAAGACCCCCAAGGTGGCGACTACGAGCGACGGCGCTCCGACGGTCAGCATCTGGCCGACGGTCGATTCCAGCCCGACCTCGAAGAGCAGCACGAGCACCCCGAGCCGCGCCAGCATGTCGAGCGAGGGGCTGGCCCACAGGGGGTCGAGGCCGGAGTAGCCGAGAAGCGACAGGTTGCCCACGACGACGCCGGCGACAAGTTCGCCCATCACCGCTGGCTGCCCGATCCGCACCGCTAGCTCGCTGCCCAGCTTGGCGGCGAGAAGCACGATGACGAGTGCGAGCGCCACCGGGGCAACGGGATCCGCGTGCGCGTCCCCTTGCACGGCAAGCGCAGTGGACGGCACGAAGGCGGCAAGAAGCAAGAGGAGGGGGCGCATGCGGGACCTCAGCATACCCCGCGCGCCACCCGGTAGTCGAAACGCAGTGAGGCGCCCCCGCGATCGTCCGGGCGGGCTTCTGCCGCGCTGACGTCCTCGTAGCGCGCCGGCAGCTTGTGGTGCGCCTTGGCTTCTTCCTCCGGCGAGCAGATAGCGCGCGCCACCTCGATGTCGCGCCAGCGGATCCCGCTGGCGCGCAGCCGCTTGGTGCGCGCGGCCTCCAAGCAGCGCAGATAGTTGCCGGTGCAGACGGTGCCCGTCCGATCGGTGTCGCCGCAGATGACACGCATATCTGGCATCGCCATCGCGGCTACTTCCCTGGAGCCGGGGCGGGAGCTTGGACGGGTCCTTGGATGTACTCGTCCACCACCTTGCGCAGCTGCGTGTCCTTGGGCACGACCGAGATCTCGATGCGGCGGTTCTGCCGGTAGGCCGCTTCCGACTTCTCGGGGTCGATGGGCCGGAACTTCGAGTAGGCGCTGGCCGCGAAGCAACTGCCGTAGGTGTCGGCCAGCCTCTTGTTGGCCTGGAACAGGTAGTCCAGGACCGCGGTCGCGCGCTTGGCCGACAGGTCCCAGTTGAACGAGGCCGAGCCGCGTTCGTCGGTGTGGCCCTGGATGACGATGGTGTCGATGTTGGCGCGCACCTCGCCATCGTCGAGCAGGTTGCCCAGCGCGCGGGCCAAGGAATCCAGCACCGGCTTGGCCCGCCTCTTGATCGCGTACGAGTTGTATTCGAAGACCAGGCTCTCGTTGACCGCGATGTCGCCGTTGTCGCCGATGGTCGCCACCTGCGCGCTGTCGCCGCGGCCGAGCTGCGCCTCGATGGCGGCCTTGAGCTTGTTGAGCACCGATACGCGCAGCACGGCGATGTTCGACAGCTGCGCGCGCAGGTTGCCGAGCTGTCGGTTGCTGTCGGCCACCAGCGCCTGCTGCTCGGCCAGGCGGGCCTGCGAGGCGGCCAGCTGCGCCCGGCCGGCCCGCAGCTCGGCCTGCAGCCCGGCTAGCTGGCGCTCGGCCAGCACGATCTGCTGGCGGGAGGAGGCGAGGCGCTTTTCGGCGACGAGGTTGCGCACGTAGGCGAGCAAGACCAGGACGAACATGATGAGCGCCATGGTCGACATGACGTCCGTGAACGCGGGCCAGATCTCGCGCGTGCCCTCGTAGTCCGACAGAAGGTGGCGACGATTTCTCACCGGCGGTTCCTAGCCCCTGCCACCGTGGCGGAGGGGGCCGAGCTGCTCTTTCAGCGTGGTGCTCATGTCGCCGAAGGCCAGGCTCAGGCGCTGCACGTTGTCCTTGAGATGCGCGTTGAAATCGTGGAATTCCCCGGTGGTGCTCGCGAACCTGTGCAGCGCCGACTCGAAGCGCGCGACCGCGGCATCCAGCCGCGCCATGGCGCCCTCGAGACCCGCCGGCGAATGCGCCACGCCGGTCCCGGCGCCCGCCTTCGGCAGCATGCGGTCGAGGTACGTCTCGATCTGCACCATCACGGCGTTGCGGCGATCCGAGACGTTCCACAGCATCCCGACCACGGTCAGGATCACCGCCGACAGCACGCCGACGAGCGAGTTGGAGAAGGCCACCGCCATGCCCGAGAGCGCGTGGCTCAGACCCTGGCTGACCCCTTGGGTGATGTCGGCCGTGGCTCCGGCCTCGCCCGCCACCAGCTCGACGATGCGGCCGATCGACAGGGTCAGCCCGTAGAAGGTGCCGAGCAGGCCCAGGATGATGGCCAGGCCGGTGGCGCCGCGCACGAAGCGCTCGGCGAGGAGCATCGGTCGCAGATCCTTGTGGAAGCGCTCCTCGATGATGGCCTGGAAGTTCGGCTCGCCCGGCCGGCGCGCCGCCTCGTCCGCCTCGCGCAGGATGTTGCGCAGCACGCGATGGCGGAAGTCTTGCTCGACGCCATCCGCGCCACCGAGATCCCTCTCGAGGACGGCATAGCGTCCGCGCAACCAGAGATTGGCGCAAAGCCCGAGGACGAGGGTGGACAGGGTCATGCCCAAGATCGTCAATCCCGTGGCGTCGATGAGAGAGATTCCGGCGAGGATGGTGTCGGTCATGGCTGCGCGGCAGAGTCATAGCCGGAAGCTGGCCGGCGGACAAGCGCCGGCCGGGCTACTGTCTCAACACAGAGGACACAGAGCAGCTTGTCCCGCGCGGCCAAACCGCGCCAACGCAGGAAGGATTCGCAATAGAGAGCGCACAGGGCGCAGAGAGGGCGGATGGACACGCGACGAATGCTCTCGATGACGCTCTCTGCTTGCCCGAGGCCATGCCCAAGAGAAGGGTCTCGGATTGTGATCCGAACCCTTTCCTTCTCCTCCGGCTCTGTGCTCTCTGCGCTCTCTGTGGTGGAAGTCTCCGGGGCGACGGCGCCGCCGGCTCGGTTTGAGCCAAGGCCGGCGGAATGCCGCCTGACAGCCACGCAAGGTCGGGGGCTACTTCGCCGCCAGGCCTTGGAGCGCGTTGGGATTGTCGGGCGAGACCGCGAGGACTCCGCGGAAATGCTTGAGTGCCTCTTCGCGTTTGCCCATGCGCTGCAGGGCCCAGCCGAGGCCGGTTTGGTAGTCGAGCTCGCCTGGGTAGGCGTTGACCAGCTTGCGGTAGATGGTCGCCGCGTCGGGGTAGTTGCCGGTGGCGTAATAGGCGGACGCCAGACGGGCGCGCACGCTCGCGTGCTTGGGATCCTCGGAGAGCACCTGCTTGCACGCGGTTTCGAGCCCCTTCCAGCGCTCTGCCACGTAGAGCACGAGCGTGAGCCCGATCTTGGCTTCGAGGGCGGCGGGCTTGGCGGTGATGGCCTCGCGGTAGCGTGCTTCGGCAGATTCGTAGTTGCCGGCCAGGTAGGAGAGCCATCCGGTGCGCAGCGAGACGAAGTACGAGTTGCCCGCAGTCTTGGCAATCTCGCGCATGCGGCCGAGCGCGCCATGGTAGTCGCCCTTGGCCTCGAGCACGTACGACTGACGGTAGAGATCGGGTGTGTCGGCCCTGGCCCAGGCCGTCGACAGAAGCAGCCCTACGGACGCCAGGAGGGCGGCGCCTGGTATGCGAATTTCATATCGTCGTTTCATCATCGAACCTCCTTGAGTTTGCATTCTCGTCATTGCACGCCGAACAGGTATTGCAGGCCGGCTGAGATGCACCAAAAATAGCCGAGCGCGCCTTCGGTGCGTAGCCGCTCGCCTTCGCCGAGCAGAGCCAGCCGCAGGCTCCGGCTGGCCGACCACAGCAGAAGCACACTACCACCGTAGGTCGTCTCGTTGTCGAACGAAGCGATCGAAGGACCGTTGAAGTCGAACGCCCAGCGCTCGACCCCGACGTGGCCACGCAGGTGCAGGGCCACCGGACGGAGCAGCAGCGAGAGTCCTGCGTTGGCGCTGGCCGAGTTGCCGCGATCGTCTTTGGTGAGACGGGCGCCGGCCTGCAACCCGAGCTGCGGCCAGGGCCAGTAGAAGAGCAGAGGACGCGCCTGCGCGCTCGTCGCCACACCGCTGGCTCGCAGGTAGGCGGCTTCGAGAATCCCACCCCAAGCCGCGCCCACGCGTAGCCGGCCAGCGCCACCCAAGATGGCCGCTCGCCCGGTGGTGCCCGAGCGCAAGCCGACGATTTCGCCGCCGGCCAACACTCTCTCCCGAGCCAGTGACAGGTATTGCTCGTCGAGGGTCCAGGGCGCGGTGTTTTGATTCCCGAAGGCCCACGGGGAGCGCCCCGAGGCGCGATAGGCCGAGAGGTAGCGCCCCGTCGCACGCAGCACGAACAGGTCACCGAGGCGCACGGGCAGGCTGCCGTAGAGCGCCCAACCGCGATAGCGATTCATGCCGAGGGATTGCTCGAAATAGCCCGTCCAGAATTGGGGGCTGGCGAGAGGCACGAGGGCCGCCCGGCCGAGACCCTCGGCCGCGCTTGCATTCGACGGATCGATGGCCAAGGCGCGACGGAAGTACTCGCGGGCGGCCAAGACCGAGCCCTGGTTGGCCAGCTGCCAGCCGATGGCCGCCACGGCCGAGGCATGGCCGCGCACGACGTCGGGGTCGTCCTCGGCCTCGGGCCGCTCCCGCAGAGCCTGGTAGCGTGCGGAAGCCTCCTCCGCGCGGCCCTGCAGCAGTGCCAGGTAGGCCAGGCGCAGCGCTGCCCAGTAGTTGTCCGGCGTGCTGCCCCAGGCGCCGGTCATGATGGCTTCCGCGCCTGCAAGATCGCCGGCGACTTGCAGCGACACCGAGCGCTCCCAGGCCCCGCTGCGCGGGTCCTCATCGGCGCCGGCCTCCGCGGCCGCGGCCGACAGCAACAGCAAGAAGCCGACCGCGCCGTTCATGCTCTGCCGTCCTCGCCGTAGCCGGGCACAAGCCGCTTCATGAGCAGGCTCGTCCGGATGCCGCCGTGCTCGATCTGGATGGTGTGGGTCTTGCCCTCCAGGGAGAGCACCGCGGTCGACTGCCAGGTCTCGGCCTTGCCTTCGACGCGCACGGCGCCGGCTTCGCGTCGCATGCTGTAGGCCACGTCCAGCTTGCCGAACTCGGGCGCGAGGACGATCCACAAATCGGCTAGGCTGCGCCGCCAGCGGGGCATGAACAACCGCCGCGACAGGGCATCGGTCCATGCCAAGCTCGGCGACGGATCGAAGGGCAGCCGCGCGAAGGCCAGCAGCAGATAGCGCAGCAGAGAATCGGCGGCCCCGCTGTAGTCGACCAGCACCAGACCGTTGTCGTAGGCGTCGAAATCGAGACGGGCTCGGGGCGAGCGCAGGCTGCGCTTGCCGCGCAGATCGACTTCGACCTTGGCGATCTCGGTGCGGTCGTTGCCGCCCTGAACCAGCTCGAACTGCGTGCCGGGGCTCCACGACATCGCGCGCGCCAGGGCGTCGTCACGTTGGACCGGTCGCACGAACCAGCCTTCGCTCGGCACCGTGTGCGTGCCGATTTCGAGCTCGGCGCCGCGGCGGACCATGACGTCGCCGAAGTCGAAGGCGATGGTCGGGCTGCCGAGCGGCCGCGACCGCTGGATCTGGAAATGCAGGTGTGGAATGGGCGAGCGGCCCGAGTTGCCGCAGCGGCCGATCTCCATGCCCGGCGTGACCACGTCGCCCACCTTCACGCGGATGCTCTTGGGCAGAAGGTGCGCGCACACCGAGAAGAGATTGGCGCCGTGCTGGATGACGACCGCGTTGCCCCAGTTGTCCTGCGTGTTGATTTCGCCGACGGGATTGTCGGGGATGCCGTCCTCGACCAGGGTCACGGTGCCGGCGCCTGCGGCCACCACTGGCAGGCCGTAGCAGACGTAGTCGCGCAGCTCCTTGCCCTCGCCGGTGTGGGCCTTGCCATCGGGGGTGCGACCTTCGAAGTCGAGTCCGTGCCGCCACAGCCCCTGGTGGGTGTGCTGGCCGTCGTGCCCCTGCGAGACGAACCATTCACCGCGGAAGGGCAGGCGGAAGGGCAGCCAGGCGAGGTTGCCGAAACGCCGCATGCGCACGAGGTGGTGCGCGAGCGCTTCTTCCGGCCGGTCGCCGGGCACGGTGGAGCGCGGCCAGCGGTCGTGCTGGCGCATGCGCGCGGCGGTGAGCACCAGGTGCACCGTGACCACGAAGGGCAGTGAGATCACGGGCAGCGACCAGGTGCCGAGCACGGGAAACAGGGCGTAGCTCACCAGGGCGCTCACGCCGGCCGAGACCGCCGCGAGCAAGAGGGAAGATGGCTGCGGTACGAACCAGACCCCGCCGATGGCCAGGGCCGCCAGGATACCGTTGAAGAACGCCGTGATGTCCATGAGCGACCAGGCCGCCGGATCGCGCAGCCAGAAGCGCAGGCCTGCGACCACCAACCCGCCCACGCACGCCAACAAGAAACCGATGCGGCTGTGCAACAGCAAGGCGGCGGCGATCAGGCTGCCGGTGGCCTTGCCGTGGCCGAAGACCAGCGCCGCGGGAATATCGAGCCAGGACGGCTGCAGCCAGGCGCGCGGCAGCCAAGCCGCGGGCTCGGCCAGCGCGGCCATCGAGCCGGCCTCGGGCATGGCGCGCGCCGCGAGATGCACGAGCCAGGTCGCCGCGATGAAGGGCAGCGCGTGGGTGGGCAGGGCCACGTTGGCGAACACCGCCTGGAAGGAAGCCGCGAAGAGCAGAGAAAGCAGCGCAGCGAAGATGACGAGCGCGACGGGGGGACCGCCGCCGGGCGCAAACACGGCCAGGGCCAGCGTGGTAAGCACTGCGATGCAGCCGATGCCGCCCTCGCGGAGGGTGCGACCGCCCAGCCCAAAGAGCAACGTTCCCAGCCCGGCGATGGCGATGGCGGCCAAGGTCGCGAGGGCAAGCCGCGGCGTGCAGGCAATCGCGGCGAGCACCAGCAAGCCCACGCCGATGTCCCGCGAGAACAGGATCTGCGCGTAGGGCCGCAGCATGACTTCGGCCGCGACTCGCCAGCGGGGCTCGAATGCCGTCGTCACAGCCAAGCCGGGATCACTTCCTGCTGGGTGAGGATCTGCAGGGACTCGGCCTTGCGAATCAGGCCGTGGGTGCCTTGGGGCGAGACCATCACGACGTTCGGTCGTAGGGTGATGAACTGCATCCACTGGGTCACGTTGTACGCCCCGACATGGCGGAGCACCACCCGATCGCCAGTGCGCAGCGGCTGGAACAGAATCTGATCGCGGACTACGTCGATGTTCATGCACAAGGGGCCGAAGAACACGGTGGGCTCGGCCGTGCCGAACAGCTCCTG
>JAFGPX010000327.1 GCA_016935975.1 Deltaproteobacteria bacterium | reverse complement strand
GTGTCCCAGCCGTGGACGAAGTTGTAGAAGTGGAAGGCGCCGAAGTTGAAATAGGTCAGAAACGCCAGCACCCCCATGACCCCCACGATGACATTGCGCACGCGCGCGCGGGCGAAGTACACCGCCATGCGGTCGCGCAGGCGGGCGAAGCGCCTGCCCCGCCCGCTGCGCAGGCGCTCCTTGGCGGCCGCCGTGCGCCCCGCGTTCACCCGATTCTCCCACCAGATGAAAAGGATGCCGAGCAAGGCGAAGGTGAGCTGCCAGCGCGCGCTCGAGTCGTTGTCCCAGTAGTCGAGGAGCTTCTTGGGCGGCACAGCGGCCGGCGGGGCGTCCACCACCTTCATGGACGGGGGGAAAGGCGACGGTACCTGGCAGTAGGCCGCGAACTCGGAGATCGAGTAGTAGCTGTCGCCCACGCCCTCGCCCACGCGCAGGTAGCGGGCCGGCATGCCGCCCACGTTCAGCACGCGCATGCGCAGGCCATGGTTGGGCACGGGATCGATCTGGCCGAAGACCTTGTACTCCTGCCCGTCGACCGAGCCCCACACGGTGTAGGTGTCGTTGGCGTCGGCCTGGATGGCGAACGAGCGCACCAGCGTGACCTCGCCGAGATCCCAGGTCACGGTCGAGGCCGCCGTGTCGAGGATGACCGCGGGCTGGCAATCCCACTGCGAACCCTCGGGGGCGATGGCCTCGTCGGTCAGCAGGCCCAGCTCGCGGCGAGTCTCCTGCCACTTCATCGGCTTCTTGCCGGCCAGCAGGTTGCCCGCAGGGCACGCAGGGACGGGCGTCTGGTTCTGCGCCCGCGCGGGCGACGCCGCGAACGCGGCGGCGAGCAGGGTGACTACGGCGATTCGTTGCATGACCCGTCAGTTTATCCTTCCCGTGGCCTCGGCGTAACCTGCGGCAAATGCCTTGGTGTAGCCCAGCGCACTGTAGTAGCCGGCCGCCAGGCCCAACCCGACCATGATGCGGCCAGCATGGCCAAGGTACGGATCGGCGGACGGAAGCAGCGCGCTGATGGATAGATACGTGGGTAAGAACCCCCACATGATGAGATTCGTCTTCACTTTTCCGGCCAGACTGCTGGGGATGTTCATGCGCGCCTCGGCCATGAACCGTCGCAGACCAGTGACCCAGAACTCGCGCAGGAGATAGACAAACAAGAAATACGGGGGAAAGAACCCCTGCAAGGTGGCAATCGCGATGAGGAAGGACTCGAAGCAGAGGTCGCAGAACTGGTCGAGGATCTCGCCCAGGCGCGTGACCTGGCCGAGCCGGCGGGCGAGGTAGCCGTCCAGGTAGTCGGTCACGCCTGCGACGATGGCGAGCACGATGCCGGCCCCGTGGGAGACATAGAAATAGACGGGCACCGCCAGACAGAGGATCCCGATGCGCAGCAGGGTGACGATGTTCGGCGCGGTTCGCAGATCCTTCCGAATGGTCGAGGCCATGGCCACTTGATAGCACGAACGGGGCCGGGATTGACCCTACCCGGCCTTCTGCCTGTACTCTTGGGGCATGTGGAACCCGAGCACCGCCCTCCTTCTGGCCGCCCTGATGGTCCTGGCCAACGCGTTCTTCGTCGCCTCCGAGTTCGCCATCGTCAAGATCCGGCCCACCCGGGTCAAGGAGCTGGTGTCCGGCGGGGGCCGGCGCGCGCGGATCCTCTCGGGCATCACCCACCACCTCGACAAGTACCTCTCGGCCAACCAGCTCGGCATTACCCTCGCTTCTCTGGCCCTGGGCTGGCTCGGCGAGCCCGCGTTCGCGGACATCCTGAAGCCCTACCTCGGTTCTCTCGGAGCGGCCGCGAACATCGCCGCCCACTCCCTCGCGCTCGGTGTCAGCTTCGCGGTAATCACCTTCATGCACACCGTCCTGGGCGAGCTGGCCCCCAAGTCCCTGGCCTTGCAGAGAACCGAGCCGGTGGCCCTGTGGACCGCCGCGCCGCTGCGTGCCTTCTACTTCGCGGCGTTCCCGGTCATCTGGGCCCTGAATGGCTCGGCCAACCTGTGCCTGCGCCTGGTTGGGCTCCGGCCCGCCTCGGGCGCCGAGATGCTGCATTCGTCGGACGAGCTGCGCCTGGTGCTCCAGCACGTCGATCTCGACCAAGGGGCGCGTCGCCTGATTGATCGCGTGTTCGACTATACCCACCGCGTCGCGCGCCACGTGATGACCCTGCGACGAGATGTCGTGGTTCTCGAGGAGGGTCGCCCGTGGCGCGAGAACATCGACATCGCGTTGGCCAACCAGTACACGCGCTATCCCTTGGTCCAGCCGGGCAGCGACAGGGTCATCGGCTACATCCACATGAAGGACATGATGGCTGCGCTGGCCTCGGGCCACGAGCCCAAGCGCATGCGCGAGCTGGCGCGCGAACCCATCTACTGCTCCGAGGAAACCCCAAGCGAATGGCTGCGCCGCGAGTTCCAGCGACGACGCGTGCACATGTCCATCGTGCTCGGCGCGGGCAACAGCTTCGTCGGCGTGGTGACCCTGGAGGATCTGCTGGAGGAATTCGTGGGCGAAATCCAGGACGAGCAAGACGTAGGCGAGATCCAGCCCATCGTGCACGGGGCGGAAGGCCGCTTCGAGGTCGATGGCCGCCTGACGCTGGACGTCGCCGAACGGGAATTGGGCATCGTCCTGCCACCCATGCCGCCGGAGATCGATACCCTCGGCGCCTATGTCCAGTCCCACCTTGCCCCACCCTTGCGGCCGGGCCGCAGCATCGAGCTGCCCGGCTTCCGCTTCACCACGATCGAAATCCGCGACGGACGCATTCGCCGCTTGCGCGGTGAGCCGCTGCCCGGCGCCGAGGGTGAGGATTCCGAGAAGGGCTAGCTTGTGCGAACTGCCCCTCGTAACGCGCTGCCCGCCACGCGATGAGCCGATTTGGCCTTCTGACGAACACTGTGACTATGCAGGCGGAAGCAACGTCGACCGAATGCGAGCCGCAGATGTTCACCCCTCTCACATTCGTTGGTGATGAAAGCGCGCTCTACGAGGCGTTGCGCACCGGCCATCCCGGTGCGGCTGCGGCCTTCTACGACCGGCACGCCGACCACGTGCAGCGCACGTTGCGCTCCGCGCTAGGTCCGGACGCGGATCTCCCCGACCTCCTGCAGGAGGTCTTCATCCGCGCGCTCGACCAGATCGGAAAGCTCAACGACACCGAGCGCGTGCGGAGCTGGCTCGGCACCATTGCCACCTTCGTCGCGCGGGCCCACCTGCGCCTGCGCGCGCGGCGCAGGTGGCTGGGCCTTTTCTCCCCGGAGACGACGCGTCCACAGCACCTCGATCCACCTTCCTCCGAGGCCCGCTGGGCGCTCCGTGAAATCTACGAAGTACTCGACCACATGCCGCTCAATGAACGCATGGCTTTCGTCTCGCGTTTCATCGATGGGAAAACCTTGCCCGAGGCGGCCAAGGCCTGTCAGACGTCCCTGGCCACATTCAAGCGCAGACTGACACGAGCAGAGAGGCAATTCCTGGACGGTGCCCGCAAGCGGCCGGCACTCGTTCCTTGGTTGCAGGATGGGACGAGATGGAACATCCAGAGACAAGGCTAGACCGGATAGGCAAGCCGATTCGCGAGGCCCTCGCGGCCGAAACCGATCCGGCTGCCGACATCCGTGCCGCGCGCGCCGGGTTCCTGGAGCAAGTCGTTGCACGCAACGCGCGACCGACCAGGCCGACTTGGTCGGCGCGCGGCTCGGCATGGCGCTGGCGACTGCCCCTCCTGGCGGCCGCTTCCGCCGCCGGGGCGATTGGCCTTTGGATTTGGACGAGCATTCCCATCTCGTTCCAGGTGGGCGCCGCAGGCGCGCCCGGTCGACTCGGAGATCTGATCGAAGGACGCGAAGAGCACGGAACCCCCCTGCGTTTCTCCGAGGGCAGCACGATCGGCCTACGCCGGGGCGGCGGGGTCCGCGTGCTTTCGGCCAACGCCAAGGGGGCGCGCGTCCTGGTCGAGAACGGAACGGTCGACGTCGTCATTGCCCGCCCACCCAGGAGCAAGGCCGCATGGACCTTCGAGGCAGGCCCCTACCGCGTCGCCGTCACGGGCACCCAGTTCCAGATGAACTACCGTCCGCAGGATCAAACCCTCGACCTCGCGACGCGCGAGGGACAGGTCGTCGTCTCGGGCGCCTGCCTGAAGACGCCTCGGCCGGTTTCCGCCGGAGACCACTTCAGCAGCTCTTGCCTGCGCAAGGAGCCCTCCGGCGCACGAGTCGCAAGCCTGTCGGAGCTGGCGGCGGATCCGCCGAGCCAACGTTCGGCGGCGGCGCCAGCGCCCGCCTCCTCGCGTGCCGAACCCCATTGGCGCGATCTCCTGGCGACGGGGCGCCTGGCCGAGGGGCTGCGCGCCGCCGAACGGGCGAATTTCTACCGGGTTTGCCAGATCGCAACCGCCAGGGAATTGCTGGCCTTGGCCGATGCCGCGCGTCTTTTCGGCCGCGCCGCGCGAGCCGTGACCGCCTTGCGTGTCCTGCGCCAGCGCTATCCATCTTCCCCGGACGCCTCGACGGCAGCATTCACCCTGGGCCGTATCGCCTTCGAACAACAGAGAGACTACGACGAAGCCGTTCGCTGGTTCGCCACCTACCTGCGGGAACAGCCCAACGGCCCGCTCTTTGGCGATTCGGTCGGCCGCGTGATGGAAGCGCGCCTACGTTCCGGCGATATTCAGCGTGCGCGCGTGGATGCAGAACAGTACTTGCGCCGATTCCCCGAAGGGCCATACGCTTCGGAGGCGCGAGGCATCCTGGCCAGGTGATCCGAGGTCACGTCGGCAGGGGGCCTCGCGGCTGAGGCATGCACCCCAAACCGGCGGAATCGGGTTGAACCACAGAGAACACAGAGAAGAGAGAGCGCGCAGAAAAGCACCGGGCCCGCATCGGGATCCGGACAACATCTTCCGCTCGTGTCGCCGTGCCTTGTGTTCCCTTGGCGCTCTCCGTGAAAGGCAGTCGTCCCCCTGCCACCGCTGGGGCACGGCAATCGCAGCCCTGTTCGCGGCGCTTTTCGGGCTGACATCCGCAAGCGCCGCGGCGGAAGACGGCGAGGTCAAGCCCCAACGCCGCATTTTGATCGTCGTCGATCGAGCCAACGATCCCTTCATCGAGCGCATCAAGGCCGAAATCGCCACTCTTGGCCTGCAGGTGATCACGCGAGGCCCGGTGGGGACGCTGGAAGCGAACGCGCGCGAACAGCACGCCATCGCCGCCATCCGCGTGCTCCCGTCGCGGCAGGGGGTCGAGGTCTGGATGGCGGACGAGGTTTCGGGACGACCGCTGCTGCGCCAACTGGTGGTCGACGAGCGCCCCGCAGGGCCGGATCACAGACTGGTTGCCCTGCAAACCGCGGAGCTTCTGCGCACGAGCTTCTTCCCCAAATCGAGCCAGCCGCCGGCAGCGGCCAGCCAGCCCGTCGCCACGCCGCCGGTGGTGATCGTGCAGAGAGCCGGTTTGCCGGTCGAGCCCGGTGTCCAGGCGGGATTCGGATTCCTGGGCAGCGCCGGAGGCACGGGCACGGCGCTGCAAGTCTGGCTTTCGCTCAGGCTTCAACTAGGCAGCCGGATAGGCATGGCTCTCGACCTGAGCGGCCCAGCCCGGCGCGCGGACATGTCCGGACCGGAAGGCGGCGCCAAGACCGCGAGCTATCTCGCTGGAGGGGCGCTGTTCGCGCGTTTCGAGCGCAACGCACCTGGGTTGTTTCTGACCACCGGCCTCGGCGCCGCGTTCGCGTGGCTCAGCGCACGCGGCCAGGGCACCCTACCGCTGCTTGGCACCTCGGCCACCGCCTTCACCGGCCTCGGCTATGCGCGGCTGGACGCCGGTTGGCGACCGTTGCACTGGCTCGGCTTCGGTATCACGGCCGTTGCGGGCGCAACCTTCGATCAAGTGGTCGTGCGCTTCGCCGGCAACGAGGCAGCCACCTGGGGCTGGCCGGTTTGGGCATCGTTCGTGTTCGGCCAAATCGACTGGCGCTAAGAGCCCGCCGGCTCGAAGCGCACGTCGTCGATCCAGAGATCGAAGTTGCGGTCGGGCCAAACCACGAAGCCCACGAGCTGGTCGCGACGCATCGGCAACTGAGGGAGCCCGGTGCCAGCTTGGGCCATGTCCGCGAAGCGAACCACGAAGCGCTGCCAGCTGCTGGTCAGAGCCACCTTCGTCATGTAGTGGTCCGTGCAGGGCGAGCAGATCCCGCCGTTCCAGGCCGTGTCCATTGTGACGATGCCCACCGGGACTTCGAAGGGGGCACCATTGTCGCCTCCAAATGCCGCCCAAAACGAAATCCCGCTGAAAGCTCTCCCGTCGTAGGGAACCGCGGGTCCTCCGCCCGCGTTGCGAAAAACTGCGGTCCAGTTGACCCCCCAGCTCGAAAAGCCCCGGGCCGCGAAGTGCCCGCCCCAGGCTCCTCGGGCGGCACAACGCGACGACGGCTCGCCGACATGGGATACCGACGTGCTTTCCGCGCCAATGATCCAGGAGCCATCCCGCCCGGCAACCGGCGCCAGGTTGGTGCTGCCCAACTCGAAATCGGAAATCAGACGGTCGCCCGCGGGTGGGAACTGCGCCGGCCCACGCACCGGCTGATCGGGGCAGCCCGGCGCCACCTCGATCGGCTGCACCGATGGATCGCAGCCTGCGCCCAGGCAACCTGCGGCAAGCAAGAAGGCGAATTTGGCCCCCCGACGTGGCATCCGAACACGTAACCTTAGCGCCCCTGCCCTGCCAAGTTCAATGAGGACCCTGGATCCTCCCAATACTGACTGGCTGGTGGGAAGGACCAGAAATCAGAGCCCCCTCTGGAAGCCGACGCAGAACAGGACGCTGGTGAAGTCCAGGTTGTCCATCACAACGCCGCTCGGCGTGCTTGGCCGATCGCCGATGCCCAGTTTTGCCCTGCGCGCCACGAGGGTCAGTGAGACGCCCTGGCGGCGAGCCTGGCCGAAAGACAGCTCTGCCCCGACAGCCAGGGAGAACCCGAGGCCGCTCGCCCCGTACCCCTCGAACCAGCCGAGATGGTAGGCGATGCCCGGGCTGGCGAAGAAGCGCGGCAGCTTGCCCTCGTCCAAGGCGAGATCGAGCGACAGTCCGGGCGCGAGCGAGTGCAGCAGGAAGGCTTCGCTGGAGCCGCCCGTGACGGTCATCACCTTGGGCGCGAAGAGGTAGACCAGGTTGGGGCGCACGCCGACGGAACGAATAGGGTAGTAGGCAAGCGACACGCCCGTGGACATCAAGAGAATCATCTCGGAGAACCCTTGGGTCATCACGGCGTTGCTCGGCACCTGGTCTTCCAGGTAGGCGTTCACGTCCGAGGGGTTGAAATAGCCCATGCCGAAGTCGGCCCGGAAGCGAAACGGCCGGTGGGGCGCGATGGCGGGCAGGTCCGGCTCCTCGACCGTCTCGGGCGCCGCGGCTGGCGGATACCCCGCGTATCCGGGGCCCGGATAGGCCGGATACGCTCCCGGCGGATACGCCGTGGGTGGGGCACCGCCGGGTGGGTAGCCGGCTTGTGGATAGCCGGGCGAGGCATAGCCGGCCGGGGGAGCGGCCGGCAGGGCTCCGGGAGCGCCCGCGGCCGGCCCTGCGCCACCCGCCTGTTCTTGCGCCCGTGCGTGCGGGACTCCCGCAACAACCCCAAGTCCGAAAACGAAGACAAAGCCTACCCTCGCTGTGCTCATGACGGCGCACGCTAGCCGCCGAGGGCGTCCTGCGTCAATAGGTTTCGCGACAGCTACGGCGTGTTCAGCTTGAGCACGCTCTTGCCCTTGATGCTGCAGGTGGTCTCGGCCTCGATATTCACGGTCTTGCTCTTCATCTCGACCTTTTTGTCGCCCATCTCCATCTTGCTGGCCCCGCCGGCCGCCGCGGCCGTGACCGCCGCCGCCGCGACCGCGATACCGCCGGGCAGGAGCGACAGCCCGCTGCCACCGCACACCAGGTTGATGCCGGTCGGCGACGTGATGGTGACCATGCCGGCCTTGTCGATGCACACCGTCGCGCCGCCCGCCATGATGGTGACCACGCCGGCCGCGTCGAGGGTCACGTTGGTGCCCTCGAAGGTCAGGCTGGTCGCCTCCTGGTTGAGCTGGAACTTCTCGTCCGTGGTCAACGTGTATGCAAGCTTGACGTGCTCGGTCTTGTTCTTCTCGGCGACGAGCGTCTGGTCGCCGTCCACCTTGCGCAGGTGATCGGCGCCGTAGATCTGCGTGACCTGGCCGGTGACGGTCTTGTCGTGAGCGCCGCCGATGACCACGCTGTCGTTGACGTTCACCGTGGTCTGACGGTTGTGCTTGACGAGCGTGCGCTCGTCGTTGCCGACCACGATGCCGCGATCAACGCCCACGTCCAGGGTCTGGCAGTGCTTGACCAACGTGGACATGTCCTTCTCGGCCTGCACGTGCAGCTCTTCCTGCCCCTTCTTGTCCTCGAAGCGGATCTCGTTGAAGTTCTGCGGCGTGCCGCCCTTGCTGCTGCGGCTCTTGATGCCCGACTGGGTCTGGTTGGCCGGCAGCTCGTAGGGCGGCGGGTTGTCCGCGTTGTAGAGCCGGCCGGTGATGATGGGCCGATCGGGATCCCCGTCGAGGAAATCCACGATGACCTCCTGGCCGATGCGCGGGATGTGGATGGCGCCGAAGCGCGCGCCCGCCCAGACCTGCGACACGCGCACCCAGCACGACGACTTCTCGTTGC
>JAFGPX010000326.1 GCA_016935975.1 Deltaproteobacteria bacterium | reverse complement strand
TTGAATACCTCTAGTATTCGGCGCTTCGCTGCTCCTTGCATCCGGGCCGAATCCACTCCGAACGGCTCGGTCCGACTTTCACCACGGACTGCTAGCCACGGTTGGGGACCGGCGTGCTCATCAGTGACTCAAGCACCTCGATCTGCACCGCGAGGATACCGGCCTCTTGGTGCCGGCCAAGACCCGAATACTCCGAGGCCGCGCGCTTTCGGTCTTCGATCTCGCGCGCGATGATGGCGGGCACTGCCGCTGAGCCTAGCTGGATGCGTGCCACCTCCCCCGCTCCCAGGCCGCGGACACCGCCGGCGAACACGGCCGAGGCTTTCCCCGTGGGCGCCGCGCTCACTGGCGGGGCCTCGGCGTTGTCGATGGCCGCCAGGGTTTCGCGAAGCACGGCCGCCTCGTGCGTGCGCCGTGCAACAAGAGCTCTCCTCAGCTCCTCGCGCAGGAGCATCCTCCAATCCTCGACGGTTCTCATGGTAGCGGTCTCCTATCACGTCGCGGGCTGTGCCTCCCCTACCCCGCAAACCTCCCCTCGAACGCGAACGCTCCCACCGCGCGCCGGTCATTCGGCTCCTCTCGCCCCCGGTAGGGCTCCGGCAGATCTTCGCGCCGGCCCGGCCGCCCTACGGCAACCATGCAGTGAATGGCGTGGTCGGACGGCAAGCCGATCACCTGGGCCGCCTTCTCGTAGTCGAAGCCACCCATGCCATGAGCCACGAGGCCGAAAAGGTGCGCCTGCAGCGCCAGGCTCATCCAGGCCGCCCCCGTGTCGAAGGCGTGCGTGCCCGCAGGACTCCCGTCGTCGCGGGTGGTGCGCGAGGCGACCACGAGAAGCGCGCCGGCCTTCTTGCACCAGGGTTTGTTCCCGGGCGCCAGCAGATCGTGGAAGGCCTTGAAGGCGGCCGTCCCGCTGAGCGCGTAGACGAAGCGCCACGGTTGGTTGTTGCCCGACGAGGGAGCCCAGCGGGCCGCTTCCAGCAGCGAGGCGAGCGCGCCGTCGGGCAAGGGCTCGCCGCTGAATGCACGACCGGACCAGCGGGAGAGGAAAAACGGTGCGACGGGGGCAGCAGCTTGACGTGGCATGGAGCACAGTCTGCCGTGTTTCGCGCCCGGTCGCCAGGTCAGGCCGCACGCACCAGGGTTGTGACAGGTGGATGAACCTTCCGCCCGAGTCCAGCGAACGGTCGGCCGAGATCTCGATCACAAGTTGAAGAGGGAAGCCCAGTCAGTCCTTGCCTCCCCTGCGCCGGAATACTTGGACCGCGACGGCAGGCTGGACGTCGTCGTCGAGAGTCTCGGAAATGCGATGGGGGGCCTCAACGCGTGTCGGTGGCAACCTCGCGGATTTCTCGAGGGGCGAATGACAACGCTTCCCGCAGCAGGTCAGTGATGGGACACCAAGACGTGCGGGGCGTAGAGATCGAGCGAATGGAGGATGGGGTGCGGGCTGCCGGCGGGCTCCTCGACATGCAGGCACAGGCTCGTGTCGTATCCCTCGGGCGTGCGCGCGATGGCGAGCACGCCAGTGAAGCCAGAGTCGTAGCCATCGCCGAGATTCGTGGAGCCGGTGTCTTTGGGATCGCAGGGCAGCGTGCACGACATGTCTTGAGGATCGCAGCCGGCCACCACACGGACGGTGAATCCGTCGGGCAGATTGGCCAGGTCGAACGTCACGGGGCTGGCCGTGTGCGCCATGCCCCAGTCCAGCCACCCGACGGCAATCGGCTCGATGAAGGTCGCCGTCGCGACGGAGATGGCGCCCGCGGCGCAACAACTGAGTAGGTAGTAGATACCGCGCACGGCCGGACGGGACTCGATGCCGTTGACCACCATGCGCGCTATGTCCCCGGAGCAAAACGACGCCAAGGAGCCGTCAACCGCGAACGGCGGCACCTCGCGCGCGGCCTCGGGCGGGACGTCCGCGGCAACGTCCACGACGTCCGCAACGGCGGCATCGGCAACTGCGCCCTCGGGTGCGCGATCCCTGCCAGTCTGGTCGCTGGGCGTGACCAAATCGAAAGCCGGCACATCGCCAGGCCCGTCTTCGGCAGGCCGGTCCTGGTGAACCAGGTCGTCGGCAGCCAGATCGCGCAGGGTGGGCGCCTCCCGGGCCGCCTCGACGGGAGCGGAAGGCAGGTCCTCTCGGGGGCTTTCGCCGTCGGCCACCCCATCGGGCGGTCCGGCCGAGTCGCGACGAGAATCGCTCGGGGCCGGCACGTCGCTGGTCCCCAGGCTGTCGGCTACTGCGGAGGCATCGTGTGAGACGCCCACGTCGGGCTTGTTGCTGTTGGTCTTGCTGCCACAGCCAACGAAGAACAAGACCACCGACAGATACTCAAGCTTGGTCAGCATGGCGTTTCCAGACGGCTACGGCGGAAAGAGGTAGATTTTACACGTGAATTGGACCGATTGGCCGGCAAAGCAGGCCCGGCGGTCGTTGGCCAGCGAATCGAGCCAGGCCTGGCGCTTGCCCTCTGGGAACATGGGGCCGAGCAGGTCAATCGCCCGGCCTTCGCAGTCGATCACGACCGCGTAGGTCAGAGCCTCAGAAAGGCCGTTCGCCTCGCAACGCCAACCCGCAGCCCGACTGACGGCATCCTCCAGGCGAGCTACGTCGCACGAGGCGTCCAGGGATCCGCTCTGCCCGCCATCTTGCGGGCACTCCTCGTGCGGGAGCGGTTGTGCCTCCACAGGCCGCGCGTCCGCGATTGGAACATCGGGCCGAGCGTCGAGGAAGATAGTACCTCTGGGATCAGGTTCCGCGGGTGCATCCGCGATCGGTCGATTCGCGTCGTGCGCTCCCGCAGGTAGGTTCCCGCATCCCGCAGCCATGGCCATCATCAGCCCATGCGCCAGCCAGGCCGAGGCCAGGCGCCGCGTGGGCCTCGGCGCCGCCGCGTCCGTGCAGAGCCACCCCACCTCGCCGAGCAGTGTATGATAGTGCAGGCTTAGACTAGGAGGGGACATGCCGCATGTGCAGCGGAAGGAATCCGGCCGTGGCCTCCGGAGACTTCTCGTGGTTGTCGGTGCAGTGGTTCTGGTTGCCGTGGCTTCGAGCATGGCGCTGGCTTGGGGCCGGCGGCAGATAGAGGCGTTCCGATGGCTCTGGGCCGAGCCGGCATCGGGACTCCGGCAAGAATCCAGCGCGGCGGCGAAGGCGGCTCGCCTCCATCGACAAAAGCCGGTGGCCGAGTTGGCCCCCACTGCGCCGCCCGCCGACTTGCCCCTGCTCGGAAAGGCAAGCACGGACAGCTGCGGCATGCCGACCCAATACGTCGACGGCCCGGCCCTGCGCAGCCTGCTGTTCCACAAAGAGCACGCCAAGCTGAGCCGGATCTTCGA